>JABUSQ010000213.1 GCA_021442665.1 Oscillospiraceae bacterium | reverse complement strand
AAAACCGAGCGGCGCGCCGCTCGGTTTTTATGTATCAGTCATCGTCGTCATCGTCGTCGCCCTCATCATCCTCGTCAAACTCGAACTCCAGCTCCTCACCGCAGCCGGAGCAGATGATGCCGCCGAAATCAATATCCTCATCGGTGATGACGCTTACCTTGCCGCAGGTGGGGCAGACGACCTCAAAATCGCCCTCTTCATCCTCGCAGCCGGAGCAACAGGAGCAGTCGCCGTCGCACTCTTCATCTCCCTCGCCCTCAACCTCTTCATCTCCGCCAAGGGCCAAATCCTCCACATAAGCGATGTCGTCGCTGAGTTCATCCATGGAGTCGGCCATGTCCGCAAGATTTGCCTCAAGATCCTCCACATCGGAGGCGAGGCTGCCCATAGCTTCAATGATGGCGAGCATGAGCTTTCCCTCCGGGTTTTCGCCGTTGATGCCGAGCCCCTCTGCGAGACCCTTGAGATATGCGACTTTTTCGGATGCGGTCATAACAGTTTACCTCCTGCAATGTTTCTGTTTAAAAAAGAGGAGAACGGACTATTCTCCTCTTTTAAGTCTTTTGCGCAATTGATGGAGCACAGCAAACGCCGTTTGCGGTGCGAAGCATAATTTTACTCCGAAGGAACAGGGCAGAGCCAAGCATAGAAAACCTTCAAAGAAAATGCTTCCGTATGGTAAGGGGGAGCTCGAGGGGGCGAAGCCCGCCTCGAATGGAATCACACAGCACAGCAAACGCCGTTTGCGGTGCGAAGCATAATTTTACGAAGTAAAATTATGCCCTTGACAGATACTCGCCGGTGCGGGTGTCGATCTTGACTATTTCGCCGGGCTCGATGAAAAGGGGAACCTTGATCTCGGCGCCGGTCTCCAGAGTTGCGGGCTTGGTGGCGTTGGTGGCAGTGTTGCCTGCAAAGCCGGGGTCGGTCTCGGTAACCTCAAGCTCCACGAAGAAGGGGGGCTCCACATTGAAGACCTTGCCCTTGTAGGAATAAATGGTGCAGAGCATATTCTCCTTGACGAAACGGAAGTTGTCGCCCAGAACAGCCTCGTCCACAGGCTCCAGCTCGTAGGTCTCGGGATTCATGAAGTAGTAAAGATTTCCGTCGGCATAGCTGTATTCAGCGGTCATGCGCTCAACGGTGGCATTCTCAAACTTTGCGGTGGGGTTAAAGGAAGTTTCGGTAACGGCACCGGTTATGACATTCTTCATCTTGGTGCGGACGAAGGCGGCACCCTTGCCGGGCTTGACATGCTGGAACTCAACAACCTGCATGACCTGGCCGTCCATTTCAAAGGTAACGCCGTTCCTGAAATCGCCTGCAGTGATCATATAGATAAATCCTCCTAAGTGTAAAATACAAATTTATTTTTAGCTATAATATTTTACATTAAATATTGACATATTGCAAGATTATTTTCTCTTGGTTTTTTTGTTTTGCATGCCCGAAGAATTACTGCGCTGTTTCTTGTTCAGAGACTTACGCTCCTCTTCGGAGAGTTCCTCCTTGCCGGTGCGGTTTTCAAAGGCAAACTGCATCATGTAAAGCAGCAGAGCAAGTATGCCGAAGATATAGAGCACGTTGGTAAGTCCCAGAGGCATTTTCGGGATGAGCTCGCCCAGAATCATGTTCACGACGATTATACCTACCCCGATGAACAAAAAGGGCTTCAGAGAGATCTTCTTTTGGTTTTTCTTGGATTTAACTTTGTTGTTTGCCATGTCCGTTCCTCCTTAAAGTACTATAAGCTCCTTGGGAGCATGGGTTATGTTTTCACAGCCGTTTTCGCCGAGTATCAGCACATCCTCGATGCGTACGCCGAATTTACCGGGGAGGTAGATTCCGGGCTCAGCGGAGATTACCGCTCCTGCGGGCAGGAGCCTCTTTTCTGAGGGTGATGCTCCGGGGGCCTCGTGGATATCCAATCCCAGAGAGTGACCGAAGGAGTGGCCGAAATATTCGCCGTAGCCTGCATCATCGATGACCTTCCTTGCGGCAGCGTCTATCTCACAGCCGGCGATTCCGGCTTTTGCGGCAGATATTCCCGCAAGCTGTGCCCGAAGCACCGTGCCGTAAACAGCCTTCATTTCATCGGTGGCAAAGCCAACAGCCACGGTGCGGGTCATGTCCGAGCAGTAACCGTTATGGAGGCAGCCGAAGTCCATGGTGACGAAGTCTCCCGCCTGAACTATGGTATCTCCGGGCACTCCGTGGGGCATGCTGGTGTTTTTTCCCGTTACGGCGATGGGCTCGAAGGAGTTGCCCTCGCCTCCGTGCTTTAATATCCGGTAGGTTAACTCTGCGGCGATATCACGCTCCGTGACCCCGGGACGTATTATTTTAAGCACATCCTCCAGAGCCTTCTCCGCAATTGCCTGCGCCTCCCGCATACACTGCTGCTCATGGGGCGTTTTTGCCGCTCTGAGCTCCGCAAGGAGCTTATGCGCGGGAAGAAGCTTCATACCCAGACTCTCCTCATAACGCAGATACCGGGCATAGGACAGAGCTTCCTCCTCAGCACCGAGCTTAGTGACATTGTTTTCCTCCAGAGCCTTTTTTAAAAGCCCGTTCAGAGGGGCCCCGCTGCCGAAGAGACAAACCCTGACGTCATCGCCGCAGGACCGCCCTGCGGCCTCGATATATCGGGAATCCGTGAAGAGATACGCCTGATTCCGTGTCACCAGCACGGCTCCGTCGGTGAAGGGAAAGCCGCAGGCGTACCTCTGATTCTTTTCGTTTATTATAAGAATTGCATCAAGATCGGCCTCGACCAGCTTGCTTTGTATTCTTTGTACATTTTTCATGGTTAAAAATCCTCCAAAATGGTTGATTTCAGCATATAATGTATTATATAATAGTATATTATAGCACAACTACACGAAAAACGGGAGAGAAACATGAAAATTTCACGCTTAATTCCGCTTGTTCTGACACTCTGCCTGCTGATGTCGGTCTGTGTGCCTGCTGTTTTAGCGGAGCAGGATCCCTATGCCGACACTCAGCCCTACGTCGCTTCCAAATATGCCCTGATAGCGGATATGGATTCCGGTCGCATACTCTATGAGAAGGGCGCACATGAAAAGCATCCCCCTGCCAGCATTACCAAAATCATGACGGCGCTGCTGTGCATCGAGGCCATCGAGAGAGGTGAAATGAAGCTTGACGATGTCATTACCGCTCCCGACGACTGCCGGGAGGGTGTGCCCGACGATGCCAGCACCGCACATATCGTGGCGGGTGAGATCATGACGCTGGAGAACATACTCTACTGCATGCTCATGCCCTCCGCAAATGAGGCGTGCAACATTGTGGCGTCGCTCATGGCAGATTCCCGTGAAGCATTTGTAGACATGATGAATGAGCGGGCAGCGCTTATCGGCTGCACCGAGACTCACTTCAACAACCCCAACGGCATCTCAAACGACAACCATTACACCACCCCTTACGACCTGTTCCTCATTGCCCGGGAATGCATGAAGCATGAGCTTTTTGCATACATAGTAAATGTGGGAGAGTATGATGTGCCCGCAACCAATAAGAGCGAGGCGAGACATCTCACCAATACCAATGCCATGAAGAACAACAAGTCTTTCTACGGCGACCACTACGTCTATCCCGGTACCTTCGGCGTTAAGACGGGTCATACGGAGCTGGCGGGCTACAATCTCGTCACTTGTGTGGAGCGCAACGGCATCCGACTCATGGCGGTGGTCTTCGGAGGTTATGCTCACAGCAAGGGCTTCAGTCATTTTGACGACTCTATAAATCTCTATGACTGGGCGTTCAACGAATACCGCAGTGAGCTGCTGCTTGAAGAGGGTACGGGTCTGGCAGACGTTGCCGTGTCTGACGGCAAGGACGCCTTCTCCGTGGAGCTTGTGACCATGAAGGACGTCAGCGCAGTCTGCGGAAGCCTGATTTCTGCCTCCGAGCTCACTCAGGACATCCGCATCTACCGCAATGTGGTCAGCGCACCGGTGGAGAAAGGTGCGGTGCTGGGAGAGGTAAGCTACACCGGCCCTGACGGTACGGTGTATGCCTCCGTACCCCTGGTGGCGGCAAACTCCGTGGACGCTCAGGGCGTAATTTCCGGCGGGCTGTTCAGCCATGTGTGGGTGTGGATAGTCCTTGTGATACTGCTTGTGATTATAGGCTTCTGCGCCTATATGGTCATCAGCTATAAGCGCCACAATGCAAGACTTGCCAGGCGCCGTCAGGGTGCTCATGAGGTGACAAAAAATGAAAAAAAATAAATTATTACCCTTTATACTGGCACTGTGTCTGACCCTGTGCCTGCTGACCCCCTTTGCCTCAGCGGATATTCTGGACTATACCACAAAACCCGAGTCTACGGCCCGAAATGTTCTGCTGCTGGAGCTAAGCAGCGGCCGGGAGCTATATGCAGTGAACCCCGACGAAAAGGCTTTTCCCGCCAGCACCACCAAGATACTCACCGTGCTCCTTGCCGTTGAGGCGGTGGAGCGGGGAGAGGTGAGCATGGACGACATGGTAACGGCTCAGAAGGGCTTCATGGAGGGCATTACCTCTGATGCCAGCAGCGCAGATATCAAGGAGGGCGAGACCATGAGTTTCCGTGACCTGCTGTACTGCGCAATGCTCCCCTCCGCAAACGAGGCGTGCAATATAATCGCCATGCACCTTGACGGCACGACGGAAAAATTCGTGGAGCGCATGAACGCCAGAGCTGCGGAGCTGGGCTGCACGGGAAGCCACTTTACCTGCACCAACGGTATGCCCGACGAGGAGCATTACACCACCGCCCGCGACCTGAGCCTTATCGCCATCGAGGCTCTGAAGCACGAGGACTTCCGCACTATCTGCGGTACCGCAAGCTATCAGGTGGCGGCAACAAACATGAGCAAGGCCAGAGAGCTGCACAACTCCAACGCCCTCATAAACCAGGACGCAAAATTCGGAAGCGGCTATTATTACGAGGACGCCTACGGGATCAAGACCGGACGCACCGAGGCTGCGGGTCTGTGCATAGTTGCTGCCGCCCACAGGGGAGATCTTGACCTGCTGTGCGTGGTTCTGGGAGCAGAGGAGGATATAAAGGAGGGGCGCTACGAGAGCTTCGGCGACTGTGTGAAGCTTTTCGACTGGGGCTTCGGCAATTTCAGCTACCGCTGCCTGTTGGAGAAGAACGCAGAGACGGGCTCCATGCCTGTAGTCATGGGCGACGGCAGGGACTCCGTGACGCTCGCCGCTGTGTCCGACGTAACGGCCTTTGCTCCCATGGGCTTGAGTCCTGAGCATATGGAGCTCCGCATAGAGCTTCAGACCGACAGTCTGACAGCCCCCGTGAAGGCGGACACCGTGGTGGGCAAGGTGTCGGTATACGACGACAAGGGAACTCTCTACGGCGAGACGGAGCTGAAGACGGCGGAGGATATAAATCTTGATGTTTTCCAGTATCTCAAGGAGTATGTAAAGAACTTCTTCATTGAAAACTGGATTGTCATGGTGCTTGTGACAGCAGGCATAATAATTCTGGTTTTCATCATCATACTTCTGCGCAGTAGGGCACGGAAGATAAAGAAGACGCCGAAGAAAAAGAAGGCGAAATTAATAATAAG
>JABUSQ010000007.1 GCA_021442665.1 Oscillospiraceae bacterium | reverse complement strand
TGCGCCGTATGCGGGGGCAGATTCTGGGCGCATGAGGAATGCGAAAACGGTCATTATGTCTGCGATGCCTGCCATTCTGCGGCGGGGGAGGATGTACTTGACCTGCTTTGCTCCTCAACGGAAAAAAGCCCGTCCACGCTTATGGAAACGCTCTGGAAGCGCAGTGACATACACCTGTTCGGACCGGAGCATCATTGGCTTGTGCCCTGTGTTCTGCTGGTGTGCTACAGAAACTGCGGGGGAAAGCTGCCGGAGGATGCGGTGCTGACTGCCTTCCGCCGGGGAAGAAAGGTCGTGGGCGGAAGCTGCGGATATTGGGGAGCCTGCGGAGCGGCTATAGGCCTCGGGATTTATTTCAGCATACTCCTCGGAGCTACGCCCGTTAATTCGGAGGTATGGCGTATACCGCAGCGCATTACCGCAGAATGCCTTGAGGCTATAGCCTCACTTGGCGGAGCCCGCTGCTGTAAGCGCACCTGCAGACTTGCTGTGGATACTGCGGTAAAGTACACTGCGGAAAACTTCGGGATTGAGCTTCCGGTGAGCTGGTCACCCTGTGGCTATGCCATGAGAAATTCTATTTGCCTGAGAAAAAAATGCCCCTACTACATTAAATCGGAGGTTAAGCGTGGAATTTACGATTGACGGAAGAAAGCTTGACAGCGTTGAGCTTAAATGCCTTGTAGTCAGCCACGGACTGACAATAGAAAAATCAGTGTATAAGCGGTTCGGGAATGAAGCCAGACTTAACACCAATGCTCTGACCTGCAACTGCTTCAAACTGCCGGACGGAACGATAGTAATGGCCACTGATATGGGCTTTCATCTGTCGACGCTTTCGTCAATGTTTTCATGGGATAATCTGAAGCTCATAAAATATATGTCCGACCTGAAAACCGACTACAGCATAAAACTGATTGATGACGCCCCTGTGCTGTGCTTTAAGAATGAGCCCGTATGCGAGGTGAGCTTCATGCCGTATACTGATTTTTACAGCAGAAAAACGGCTTCGGGCATGCCGTATATGGGGAATGCCGTGCTGCAGGGCTGTGACTGGGTGGCGTTCCAATGCCTGTGGCCCTGCGAATATGCGCAGGCGGGGAAATCATGCCAGTACTGCTTCTCGGGCGGACAGTTTGAAAGCCTGGCGAGGCGGGGAAAGCCCATGCCCTTCATACCGTCACCCGGGGATGTCAAAGAGGTGACCGAGTATGCGGTGGAGAACTGCGGAGTAAACAGTATACAAATAACAGGCGGCTCCACCTTCAGCGGCGACAGAGAGGAAAAGTTCATCAGCGAATATATGCTTGCACTGCCGCGGGAAAAGCTCAGGGGAGAGGTACTGCTTTATATCACCCCGCCGGAGCGAGCGGAGCTGATCGACAGGTATTTTGAGCTGGGAGCCGACAGAATAGCCTGCTCGCTGGAGGTCTGGGATGACGCACGCGCGGCTGTAATCACTCCGGGAAAAAGAGAATTCACCACGAAGCAGAGACATCTCGACGCGCTGAATTATATCTCCGAAAAATACGGCCCCAACAGAGCGTTTTCAAATTTTATCATAGGACTTGAAAGCACGGAATCACTGAAGCACGGGGCGGAATACCTTGCGGAGAGAGGGATTATACCCTCAGCGAGCGTGTGGATGCCCTTTGGAAAGCCCGTGATGGGATCCATGAAGCCTCCGGAGCTGGACTACTTTCGTGAGGTAAAGGAACTGCTGGCGGAGCTGTATGTAAAATACTCTCTGGAGCCTGCGGGCGGCTGCGGACTTAATGTCTGTGTAGAGCGGGATATCTACCGTTGGGCGCACGGCCTTCCATGCTGCTGAACTGCATAAATAATTTGTACTAATAAATATTCACCCTGATATTCGGAGATTTCCCGTATGTGTGCATATTGCATAGGGTAAAAACCCGCATTTTAATCAAATATAGTGAATATTTATTCGCATAATCTATTGACATATGAATACGATGGAGTTATAATCCCATTGTAACCAATTATTGATGCGGATTATTATTCATATTCTCCGCAGAAAGGAAGAAAAAATGAAAGTCAAAAAGCTTCTTGCCACTGTGGTCTCAGTCGTGACCGCACTGCTGGTAACCGTGAGCAGCGCTTCCGCCTGCACCATGCTTTATGTTGGCTCTGACCTCACCTCCACCGGTGACACATATATGTCCCGCAGCGAGGACTATTCCAACTATTACAACAAGGTCGCATACGTCAGCGAGCACGGCAAGCACCCCGCAGGTGAGGAATATGTGGGCTGCACCTTCAAATTCACCTTCACCCATGACAGCTACGCATACACCGCAGTGTCTGACGACAATCTGGTCGGCGTAGGCAACGAAGAGGGCGAGTGCCCCAACTGCGGCGGAACTCATCAGCACACCCCCATGGAAGAGGGCGGCACCAATGAGATGGGCGTTTCCGTCTCCGCAATGGACTCTGTCTACAGTCTCGGCGCCGTAAAGTCAGCAGACCCCTTCAAGAACTCCCGCAACAGCGAGAACTACATGAGCGAGGGTGACATGAACACCATCCTCCTCGGTGAGTGCGCAACTGCAAAGGAAGCTGTTGAGCTTCTGTGCAGCATCTACGATACCTACGGCGTAAGCGAGGGCTCAGGCGTTCAGATTTCCGACCAGAAGGAGACCTGGTACGTTGAGAACTACTCCGGCACCCAGTACATAGCTGTCAAGCTGGCAGCAGGTACCGTGGCCTTCAACGCCAACGTCGGCATCATCGGTCTCATCGACCTTGACGATACCGAGAACGTCATCGCCTCCTCCAAGGTCATCGAGATTGCCCAGACCGCAGGCACCTTCGTAGGCGATGCAGAGAACAACATCATCGACTACCGCGCCTCCTACTCCAGCCCCGGTCTCAACTCCCGCGTGTGGAACGGCCTGAATTATCTCTGCGGCGTTGACACCTACACTCAGGAAAACACCACTCCCGACGACATCACCATCTCCAATGTCAAGGACGGCGAGATCGTCCCCGTATACAGCAACATCCAGCTCAAGGAAGGCTTCGGCACCAAGGACATGGTCGACTTCTACAAGGTCAACACCATCGGCAAGTCCGGCAACCTCGAGTGGCACATCTTCCAGATCTCCGCTGAAGGCGATTACCAGACCGCTACCGTAGAGTGGCAGGGCATCAACCACGGCGGCTACTCCGTTGCAATTCCTTACTACTCCGTACTGACCACCGATGTCTATGAGGGCTACAAGGTCGGCGGTCTCGGCAACACCAGCTTCGTGACCGAGCTTCCCGACGGCTGCACCGGCTACTTCGCAACCACCGGCCGCGTAAGCGGACAGACCGTCCCCGGCTACCGCGTATATCCCGCAGGCTGGGAGCAGGGCGTTTACTGGACCAACGACGTTCTCTCTAACTACGCAGATTCCTCCGCCTGCTCCGCTGAGGACAAGGCAATGATCAAGGCAAACATCGCAGTCATGCAGGATAAGTGCTACGCTGTATACGAGGAAATGAAGGCTGTCATCAACGACATGGACGTCAACACCGCAAAGGCCTTCTGCACCGAGAAGAGCGCAGCTCTGGCAAAGGAAGCACATGAGCTGGCACTGGCACTGTACAAGGACGCAGCCTTTGATGTACACGCATTCGAAAAGGGCGCCTGCAAGTACTGCGGCGAGAAGGACGTAACCTACAATCCCTTCGTTGACGTGTCCAACACCTCCGTTTACAAGAACGCCATCCTCTGGGCATACTACAAGCAGCCCTGCCAGATCGTAGCAGGCTTCGACGCAGAGCACTTCGCTCCCAACGCAACCTGCACCCGTGCACAGGCAGTTGCCTTCATGTGGCGTGCCGCAGGCTGCCCCGAGCCCACCACCGAATGCTCCTTCGTTGACGTGAGCGCAGACAGCGTATACTTTAAGGCAATCTGCTGGGCAGCCGAGGAAGGCATCGTAGCAGGCTATGATGCAACCCACTTCGCTCCCAACGACACCGTTACCCGCGCACAGTTCGTGACCTTCCTGTGGCGTGAGGCCGGCTGCCCCGACAGCGTGGCAAGCTACGAGGACTTCGCAGATGCAGACGCAATCGCAGCACCCTACCAGACCGCAGCCGCATGGGCAGTTGAAAACGGCATCGTCTTCGGCTTCGAGGACGGCACCTTCCGTCCCAATGTGGAGTGCGCACGCTGGGCAGCAGTTCTCCTCATGGCTCGTTTCGACGCACTGGCATAAGCCTCCCCGCATAATCGGCAATAATTCATCCGGCAGGTATTTACCTGCCGGATTTTTAATATTATTATCGGCTTTCGGAAGCGTAAGACAACAGAATCGTGATATCTGTTGTATTTGAAAATATATGTAATGACATATTGCGGTAAAGCATAAAGTGTGCTAAAATGATTTATGTAAAACTATACAAAAAGGGGAGACACAGTATGAAAAAACGTGTTATCAGCCTTGTTCTTGTTGTCATGATGCTCATGACCCTGTTTCCCGTCAGCGCATTTGCATCCGTGGGTGACTGCAATATCGTAAAGCAGCCCGTGGACGCTTATGTGTATCAGGGCGAAACGGCGACGTTCTCCATTGCGGCAACAAATCCGAACAGCGCCGACCTTACCTATCTGTGGATAGATATGGAGAAGATAGACGCAGACCTGCTGGAGGGTCTGGATGAGCTGAGCCTGACCGCCGTTGCCGACGTAGTTAAAAAGCTCAAGGTCGCAAAGGCGGGCGAGGGCAGAGTTCTGTCCATTCCCAAGGTAACCGAGGATATGGACGGCAAGTCATATATCTGCGCCGTCTACTGGACAAACATTCTGGCTCCCCGTGACCTTACTCTCAGCAACAGCGTGACCCTCCATGTCTACGGAGCGGAGTGCGCAAATCACAGCGTTGATGTTAATCTTGAGAAGATAGACGCTAAGACCGCCTCCTGCGCACATCAGGGCAATATCGAATATTACAACTGCATCGTCTGCGGCAGATATTATCTGGACCCCGGCGGCATGGTAAAGACCACCCTTAAGGAGTGCATGCTTCCCAAGAGCGAGGAGCACGGCAATATCAGCTTTGTCGAAGGCAATCTGGGCACCTGCTGCCAGAAGGGAAGCCTTTCCTACTACGCCTGCGAGGTCTGCGGACAGAAGTTCCTTGACTCCACCGGCTTAACCCCCATTGCGGACAGCACCGTGGAGCTGGATAAGGACCCCGCAAACCATGTGAATCTTCAGGAGATGGACGCCACCTCGCCTACCTGCAGTCAGAAGGGCACGACCCATCACTGGTACTGCAGCGGCTGTGATGACTATTTCTCCGATGCGGAGGGTCTTAACGAGATAAGCAAGTCCAAGGTTGAGCTGGACAAGGACCCCTCAAATCACGCATACCTTAAGGAGCAACCCGCGGTTGCGGCAAGCTGCAAGGCCCCCGGCAATATCCGTTATTTCTACTGTGCCGACTGCGAAGGTTATTTTACCGACAGCGACGGAGCCAACAAGGTAGATAAGAGCCAGACCGTGCTCAAGCAGCTTGAGCATGATAATCAGTGGTGCGCCATGGAGAGCGGCGGCGTGGAATGGCACGAGTACCGCTGCACCATCTGCGGCACCGT
>JABUSQ010000054.1 GCA_021442665.1 Oscillospiraceae bacterium | reverse complement strand
TGCGGAGGAATAGGGCGGTGCGTAGGCGAGGTCAAGCTCTCTGAGCTCCGCTGCCGTAAGCCCCGCCTGCATGGCGGTGGCGATGACGTCGCTGCGCTTATCAACACCCTCGAAGCCCACTATCTGAGAGCCCAGAATGCGTCCGCTGCCCTTCTCAAAGAGAAGCTTCAGGGTCATGTTCTTTGCTCCGGGGTAATAGCCTGCGTGGTTTGCCGGGAAGAGCACCACCTTCTCGTAGTCTATGCCCTCCGCTTTGGCGGTCTTCTCGTTGATGCCCGTAATCGCCACGGTGCGCTCGAAGATCTTTATCACCGAGGATGCCGCAGAGCCCTTGTAGGCGCTCTTAATACCGCAGATATTGTCAGCGGCGATCCTCGCCTCCTTGTTTGCGGGCCCCGCAAGAGCGATGACTGTCTTCTTTCCCGTGACGAGGTGGCTTATCTCCACAGCGTCGCCCACGGCGTAGATATCCGGGTCCGAGGTCTGCATATGCTCATCCACGGCGATGCTTCCCTTGGCTCCCGTCGCAAGACCCGCAGCCTTTGCAAGCGCGGAATCCGGGGAAACGCCCACTGCAAGGATGACCATATCCGTAAGGAGGGTATCTCCGTCCTCGAAGCTTATGAGCACACCCTTTTCCGTTCTCTCAAAGGAGGCGGTATTCTTTCCGAAAAGCAGACGCACGCCGTTTTTGCGGAAGGTGGTGTGGATTATATGCGCCATATCCTCGTCCAGCGGGGGCAGAAGCTGTCTCGAGCGGACGATGATATCCGTGGCTATGCCCAGATCGCAGAGGTTTTCCGCCATCTCCAGGCCGATGAAGCCGCCTCCGATGACCGCCGCAGATCCGGGCTTCTGCTGTACCACCACCTCGCGGAGCTTTAGGGTATCCTCCACAGTACGCAGCGTGTATACGCCCTCGATATCCGCACCGGGTATCCTCGGGCGGATGGGCTTTGCGCCCGGAGAGAGCAGCAGCTTGTCGTAGCTCTCGGTATATTCGCTGCCGTCAGAGAGCTTTTTCACGGTGAGGAGCTTAGCCTCCCGGTCAATTGCCGTGACCTCGCTGTTTACACGCACCTCCACACGGTATCTGCTCATGAAATCTTCGGGGGTCTTCAGGGTAAGGTCCTCCTTATCCTCTATAACTCCGCCGATGTAATAGGGCAGGCCGCAGTTTGCGTAGGATACGTAGCCGCTCTTCTCAAATACGATTATTTCGGCGTTCTCGTCCAGTCTTCTTATTCTGGCAGCGGCGGTTGCTCCGCCTGCGACGCCTCCGACAATGCATACCTTCATTTCAGCTCTCGACCTCCCCGTGGTAGCTCATTATGCCGCCGATGTTCTTCACCTCGGCATAGCCCATGCTTTTCAGTGCGGCTGCGGCTCTTGCGCTCCTTGCTCCGCTGCGGCAGTAGACAAATACTGCGGTGTCCTTCGGAAACAGGCTCTCCGCCTCACCTATCCTGTCCAGAGGCAGGTTCACCGCCTTTGGGATGCGGCCGCCGCGAAATTCCTCCTCGGTTCTGACATCCAGCAGCACAGCGTTCTCCGTTGCAAGGAAGCTCTCAACACCGCTGTCCGTGGCGGAGGCTTTTCCGAAATCAAACATTCCCATGCTCCACCTCAGCCCAGCAGAGCTTCCACCTTTGCCTTGGGCATGAGTCCCACGGCGGAATTCACGACCTTGCCGTCCTTCATCACCACAAGGGTGGGTATGCTGGACACACGGAACACGGAGGCAAGCTCCGGCTCCTCGTCCACATTCACCTTGCCCACCTTGATCTTTCCCGCCTGCTCCTCTGCAATCTCAGCAACCACGGGCGCCAGCATACGGCAGGGTCCGCACCAGCTTGCCCAGAAGTCTATAAGCACGGGAAGCTCGGATTTTATGACCTCGTTTTCAAAATTTTCTTTGGTTAAAGTAATTTCCATTGTTTTTTCCTCCTGTTTTATCTTTATGTATTATTTATACCCTGAATTTCATTTCTTTTCCGTGACCCGGTCACATAAACGAAAACTTTTTTACAGAAGACTGCGAAGCCCCTCTATGTCCGTGAGTCTTATCATTCCCCGCTCGGACTCCACCAGTCCCTCGGCGGAAAACCTTTTGAGCATCCTCGCCACCACCTCACGGGCAGAGCTTATGCGGGCGGCTATCTGCTCGTGGGTCATACGGAGCTCGGGGCTGCCCGTGCGCTCGTATTCATCCACCAGAAACGCCGCAAGACGGCGGTCGAAGCTCAAAAACAGTATCCTCTGCATGGTCTCCATCACCTGAGAAAACCTCTCCAGCGCCAGCTCATAGGTGTAGAGCTTCATGTCCGTGTTCTCCTCGGATATGCGCTGAAACACGCCGAGAGATACTATCAGCAGCTCCGTATCCTCCGTGGCACTTATCTGCGTGTCGAAGGTAAGCTGACTCAGTATGCAGGAGGAGGACAGCACGCAGGGCTCTCCCCGCCGGAGCATGAAGAGAGTTACCTCCTTGCCCTCGTCGGAGAGCAGATAATTCCGCAGCTCACCGGAGATGACCGTCACCTGACCGAGACAGTCCCTGCCCCCGCCGTGTACAAGCTCTCCCGAGGTGAATCTGCGCAGATACGAATTCTCAGATACGAGCTTCTTCTCCTTCTCTGTCAGCAGCTCCCAATAGGGAAGTCTTCTGCAGAGCTCCTCTGTGCGGACGCTCATTTCAGCTTCTCCGCCCACTCAGCTTCCTTAAAGCCCACAAGGACAAAGTCCTCCGCTATGAGCATGGGACGCTTCACCAGCAGTCCGTCGGAGGCAAGCAGCTCAAGCTGCTCCTCCTCACTCATGGCAGGCAGCTTATCCTTCAGCGCCATGCTCTTATACAGCATGCCGCTGGTGTTGAAGAATTTTTTCAGAGGCAGTCCGCTCAGACCGTGCCACAGCGCAAGCTCCTCCGCCGTGGGTCTGTCTTCTTTTATATGGCGGAATTCGTAGGGTATTCCGTTTTCATCCATCCAGCGCTGAGCTCTGTTGCTGGTGCTGCATCTGGGGTATCCGAGAAATATCATTTTCTGTCCTCCCTGCTGTTTTTTCTATGCTAATACTATACCATTGACGCAGGCTTTCCTCAATACCCGAATTCTCGGATTTTGTCTGTAAAGTTTATTATACTTTTTATTGCAGGTGCAAATTTACTGTGATATAATACGAATTTAATATGACCATAGTTAGAGTGAGGCAGTACAATGACATTTTTTGAGAAATTAACGGAAAATATCATAGCAGAGCCGGATAAGACCGTGCTGACGGACGAGTGTAATTCCTTCAGCTTCAGAGACATAGACGAGCTTTCCGGCAGGGTCTACGGTTATCTCAAGCGCAGTGGCTATAAGACCGAGGATATAATAATACTCAAGCTTCCGCACTCCGCCTACATCCCCGTATTTGTTCTGGGCATCTGGAAAGCGGGTCTCTGTGCGTCCATTGTCAGCACATGGATAGACGAGGTGTCGCTGGCACGCATAAGCGAAAGCACCGGAGCAAAGCTCATGATAGATGAGGAGCTGTTCGGCGAGATACTGAAGGAACCTGCAGCGCAGGGTTATGTCCTTGCCGGCGAGCACGATGCCGCCTTCATTTTTTATACCTCCGGAACTACGGGCCCGATTAAGGGCTGCCTGCATGAATACGGTGATCTTGACAGGATTGCCCTCCAGCAGTACGACGAGTCTGTGAAGTACGACCGCGTTGCCATGGATTCCCCCCTCTACGATCTGGGCGCCTTCAGCACCATCTTCCCCTATCTATACTACTCCGCCTACGTTCATATCGCCCCGCCGGGCAGCTTCAAGGACACGGAGTATTTTGTGGAGACCGTTAACCGCTACGGCATCACAAACTCCTTTTTCATGCCCGAAAAGCTCAGAAACATACTCTCCGGCAATGTGGTGGAGAGATGCCCGAGTCTGTGGTATTTCTCCACGGGCTACGAGCCCGTGAAGCGACTCTACAGCGAAAAAATACCCGTATACTGCTTCTATGGGGCCAGCGAAAGCTATCTGCTGCTCTCAAATTTCGTAATCGACAGAACCTACGACCTGACGCCTGCAGGCGTACCTAACCCCGCTGCGGAGGTAATCATCCTCGATGAACGGGGCGAGCCGCTTCCCGGCGGTGAGATCGGTGAGATATGCTACAGAAATCCCTACATGCGGGGCTATCTCAATATGCCGGAGAAAACCGCCGAGCTGTTCCGCTTCGGCGTCTGCCACACCGGGGATCTGGGACGCATTCTGCCTGACGGAAAGCTCATGGTCTACGGACGGCGTGAGGATGCCGCCTTCCGTGACGGAAAATACTATATACCCTCTGTAATCGAAAGCGCCGCCGAAGCGGTTCTCGATATCAGTGGCTCCACCGTTCTCATCATTGAGGACGGTGACGGCGTCACGGCAGAACTATACTATGAGGGCGAGACGGAGCTTGACAAGGACTCCGCCGCCGAAGCCCTCCTCGCCTACGGTCTCGAAGAGCATCTGCTCCCCCACAGGTATATAAGGCTTGACGAGCTGCCCAAATCCTTCAGTGGCAAGCATATTCGCCGCACGCTGAGAAAGCAGTAAGGAGGAAAAACAAAATGTGGCTGATTTTAACTCTTGCCTCCATGCTGATATGCACTTTCAGCGAAATTTTTGCAAAAAAGCATGTGCTCACGGACGAAAACAACGGTCCGGTCAAGCTGCGTATCTGTTCCTCCGTGGTGGTCGTTCTGCTGGTTCCCCTGTTCTACGCTCTTGGGCTCAGCGAAAGCGGACTGCTCCCATGGGAGATTCTGAAGGAGCATCCGGCGATAATCCTGATGACAAGCTGCACCTTTATGTGTACCTTCTGTCTTGTGCTGTCCTTCCGCTTCATCGGAGTTACCATGGAATCCGCCGTTTCCAGCACCTCTGCAGTGTTTCTGTTTGCGGGTATGCTGCTGGTAAACCTTTTCTTCGGCAAGCTTGAGGACATCCGCGGTACTCTCGTGCCGGCAAAATTATTACCCATTGTAATAATAATTCTTGCCCTCTTTCTCCTGCCCAATGCAGACGGCATCGGCAGAGACCGCAGCCCGAATGCGGATAAAGCCGCCGCCAGGAAGCGCATTGTCATCGGCATCCTCATCGTTCTGCTGTCGAATTTCTTTGATGTCTCCGACTCCATCATCGCCGCCGTGCTGCTGACGGACACAGACGTGGGTGTGTTCGACACCATAATCTCCGGTGCTCTGGTGTCGGGCTTTTACAGTCTGCTGCTGTATATCGGCTCATGGGCGAAGCACAAAAAGCCCCTGCACCTGCTGAGCAGAAGCAACCGATACTGCTTCGTATATGCAATACTCAGCATCCTGTGCATCGTGGTCTCTCTCATCGCCTACGCCTATGATGCAGTCAGCTCGGCGATACTGTGGCTCTCCTACCCCGTTCTGCCCATCATTGCCTCCGCGCTCATACTTAAAGAACGCTACTCAAAGCGGCAGTACCTGTGCATTGCGGTGATAATCGCCGCTTCTCTGGTATTCTGTATTGCAGATTATCTGCCCTGAGGTTTAAACTTAAACGCAAAAAAGCTGAGGATTTCTCCTCAGCTTTTTTTGCGTTTATTGCGTTTATTTCATGTTGCG
>JABUSQ010000136.1 GCA_021442665.1 Oscillospiraceae bacterium | reverse complement strand
CCCGAGGGCAATATCGCAGAGCGCCGCAACGCATACGGCGGCGATGCTGCCCAGCTTGTGCCACAGTCCGCTGCGGGCTGCGCTGCCGCTCCACTTGCCCTTGCTGACAGCGGCGGCGGTTCCCGTGAGATAATCCAGAAGCATGGCGACGACCCAGATAACGACAGCCCAGCCAACCCAACCGAAGAGAGCCGTGCCGAAGGCGATGACCGCCGTGACAGCGGCTCTGATTTCCAAAGCCTTATCATGTGTATTCAAGGTGTTATTCCTCCTCAAAATATCGGCGAAGTATCTCCATAACTCTGAGCATATCCTCCGTAATATCCAGACTGCCGTCGGACTTCCCCTTCAGCGCACCGCTGTCAATGAAACGGCGGGCGACAGCTCGGTAGCCCTCGGGGACATCCTCAATATTTTTCCATCTTTCCATGCTTTCCTCCGCAATATATTCTCTGCCGGCGGCGATGCAGATACCCCGGCATATGGCCTCACCCAAAGTGCTGGTGTTGTCGATTATCCACTCCGCAAGCTCGCAGCTGTCGTGAAATTCACACTCCACATAGAGGCAGGGAGCCCTTGTGCTGACGGTTTCGTAGAAGCTGCGTGCCCTGACGCCGTAGACTGAGGGATAGAGGGTCACCGCATCGATTTCCCTGAATATGCTCCGGGCAAAATCGTATTTTACCCCGTCAAGAGACGAGATGAACAGTACACATCCCCGACCGCCGCCGGCATTGGTGTGTATGGGGATGTGAAAATCGGCGCCCCAGTTGTTTGACTGGGCGACATTGTCCTCGGCACTCTGCCCCATAGGAGCCCTGAGCACCTCAAAACCGTTCCTCAGCAGGGCGCGCTCTGCACTCTCCGCAATGCGGCTGCACTGATGCATCTCCGTAGTGCCGCCTGCGGCGTAAAGGTTTGCCCTCTGCATGGACGGCGAAAGATAAATCTTCATTCCTTAACCCCCGATGTCTTTTTAAATTTATAAATAAATGTACCTTCACCCTTAGCCTGCACTGCAGGGATAATTGTACGAAACAGTGCAACAAACCTTTAAAAACTTCGACATTTACGATTGACAAATACTGTAGTCTGCGTTATTCTTAAGGCGGAATGACACTTTTGCCATTTAAATAGAAAAAGGAGTATAATCAATGGAAAACAAAATGGAAAAGCGCTACGGCTTGCCCACTGCCATATCCATGGTCATAGGCATAGTCATAGGCTCCGGCGTGTTCATTAAGGGCGGCAAGGTTCTGTCCCTTACGAACGGCAATATGGTGCAGGGTATTGCCGTTGTGGGCATAGTTGGTCTCATCTGCATTATCTGCTCTCTGGTGTTTGCGACACTGGGCAGCAAGTACGAGAAGGTAAACGGCGTTGTGGACTATGCGGAGCTTGCTCTGGGACCCAAGTACGCCTATTATGTGGGCTGGTTCATGACTACCATCTATACACCGGCACTCTGCGCAATGCTGGCGTTCTTCTCCTCCATGATGTTCCTGCAGCTTTTCAATATCCCCGCCATCGACTTCTCCACGGGTCAGGTGAACTTCGCTGCCATCGGCGTCGGTGCGGGCTTCCTCATGCTGGGCTTCGGCGTAAATGCGCTGAGCCCCAAGCTTGCAGGCAAGCTTCAGGTGGGCATGACCGTTATAAAGCTTATCCCCCTTATCCTCATGGGCGTGGTGGGAACTATTGCAGGTCTTATTAACGGCACCACTCTTGACGTTCTCAACTATGTCAATACCCCCGCCTACACCCCTGTGGACGGCTCCGGCTTCTTCAAGGCGATAGTCGGCTTTACCTTCGCATACGAGGGCTGGATACTTGCCACCTCCATTAACTCGGAGCTTAAGGACTCCAAGAAAAACCTGCCCAGAGCACTTATCATCGGCTGCTGCGTTACCATCGTTATCTATGCTCTGTACATCTGGGCAATGAGCTCCGTGGGTGATGTTGAAACCATCAAGCAGACCTGGCCCTTCGGCGAATCTCTGCCCCGCATAGCCTTCTCCAAGCTCTTCGGCGGAGCTGTGGGAACCATTGTCTATGTGTTCATAACCATCTCCTGCCTGGGCACCATGAACGGACTTATTATGGCCTGCTGCCGTAATATGTACTCCGTCTCCGCCCGCGGAATGGGCCCCCGCCCCGAATTCTACGGCTACATTGACGAGCAGAACAACTTCTCCATCAAGTCCGCAGTTCTGGGAATGATGAGCGCAGGCTTCTGGTACGCATGGACGGTCGCTCTGTGGATGGGCGGCCCCGGACTCTTCGGACAGATTCACTCCTGCGAGTGGCTCGCATGGGAGCCCGACGAGATAGGCATCATATGCCTGTACCTCATGTACATACCCATGATGGTAGGTCTTATGGTAAAGGCAAAGGAGCTGGGCTTTGTAAAGCGCTTTATCCTGCCCGGTCTCGGCGTGCTGTGCTGCCTGTTCTTCTGCTATGCTATCTGGATCGGCTATGGCTGGAAGCAGTGCGTAGGCTTCCTTGTGTTCTTCGCCATCGTGATGGCGTTGGGCTGGCTGATTGAATATATCCGCCGGAAACAGGACGCAGCACAAGCTTCATAATAATAAAAAAATCCCCTCCTCGGAGGGGAATTTTTTTGCGCTTATTTGTTCATTTCAATGATGTTTCTGTAGAAATCCACGGCGCCGGGGAGGCAGTCCGCATCGATGCATTCGTCAATGCCGTGCATGCCCTTGAGCTGGGCAGGGCCGAATACCACGGGGGCGAAGCGTATGCAGTTGTCGCATATGTCGCTGAAGTAACGGCAGTCGGTGCCTCCGGTGACGACATAGGGGCTGTAGGGCAGACCCGGGAAGGTCTTCTCGATAACCTCGGTGAAGAGCTTATACGCATCACCCTCGAGATTCAGGGGAGGGGAGTAATCCTCAGCGACCACAATCTCGGTCTCAAGTCCGTATTTTGCAGCAAGCCTTGTGATAAGCTCATTGCTCTCGTCCATGCCCTGATGGGGGATGTAGCGCAGGTTTGCGCCCACCGTAGCCTCGGCGGGGAGCACGTTGAAGGCATCAGAGCCGGACTGCATGGTGAAGGCGATGGTGGTGCGGAGCATGGCGGCAGCCTGCGCGGAAACGGAGGGCATAACAAGCTTCATAACGGGGCCGAACAGCCACACATTACCCAGCAGAAGCTTCATGGCGAAGCCCCCGTAGGGAGCAAGGGAGTCAAACATGACCCTTACCTCTTTGCTGATGAGACGTTTGAAGGGGTCGTGCTTTTCCACCTCGGTCTCAAAGGCGGCGAGCCGGGCGATGGGACCGTTTTTGGGGGGAGCGCTGGCGTGGCCGCCGGTGGACTTCGCCGTAAAGCGAAGTCTGCCCTGACCCTTTTCGAATACTCCTATCATGGCGAAGCTTCCCTTCACTCCGCTGATGGGGTCTGTAATGATGGCTCCGCCCTCGTCACAGACCATGTAGGGCCTGACACCCCTGCGTGACAGCTCATCGACGATTTTGGGAGCACCGTCACCGCCCCATTCCTCCGTACAGGAGGACACGAGGTACACATCATTATCGGGGACATAGCCTGTCTCCAGCAGCTCCTCCACCGCCTGCATGAATGCCATGAGGGAGCATTTTATGTCTGCTGCCCCACGGCCCCAGACCTTGCCGTCAGCAATATCCCCCGAGAAGGGCGCATGGGTCCACTCGCCCTCGGCGGGGACCACATCCTGATGTGCCATCAGAACCACGGGCTTTGCGTCGCTTTTTCCGCGCCAGCGATACAGGAGATTTCCGTCGATGACGGTTTTTTCGAGGTTTTCGTGGAGCCTGGGGTACAGCTCCTCCAGAATTTTATGGAAGCCCAGGAAGCAGTCAATGTTCGGCTCCTCCTCGGAGGACAGAGTCTCACAGCGGATGAGCCTTGCCAGCTTTTCCGAGTACAGCGCAATTCGCTCCTTATCCGTGGAGGGTTTGTAGTCAGATACCCGGGAGGGCGTTGCGAGGGTACGTACCACGGCGGCGAGGAGCAGAGCTCCCGCAGCGCAGGGCACGGCCAGAAGGGCCTTTGACAGAAGGTTCATTATTCTCTCTCCTTTTTCTTTTTGAAGCAGATGAATGCCACGGCGATGGCAATGGCTCCGCTGGGGAGTATCATGAAGCTGGTGGAGGAAACGAGACTCGGCACAAGGATGAACAGCACGGCCATGGCAAGCAGAGGCCAGATGGCGATTTTCATGTTGTGTCTGTAGTATTTGTACGCCATTGCGCCGAAGAGAGCGGGAACGACGTTCTCGAAGGCGGGCTGCAGAGCGGGATCCTGCAGAACGGGCTGCAGCGGTATCATGGCGGCAACGCCTACGGCAAGGACAAGTATGGTCACCAGAGAGGAGGTGGCGATGGAGAGCGTGGATATTATCTCGTTTTCATCCGTGCCCGCCTTGGCTCCCACAATGTCACGGGCGTTGACGGCGCAGGGGATCTTCATATTTATGAGGTTGCCGGTGATGAAGGCAAGGTAGCTTCCGCCGGCTCCCAGCATGGGAACGTAGATGAGATACTCAGCAACACAGCTAACCAGCCACACAAGACCGATGGCGAGGAAGCCTCTGCCGAAGGCGGCAAGATTTGGCATTGCACCCAGATAAGCACCCATGACAAAGGGAGCGGCGATGAGGAGAATGAGGGCGGCGGAGCAGATAAGGCGCCCGTAGAGATGAGTGCGGGCGTTGTATTTCTCAAGCCACGCTTTTCTTTCGTTTTCGTTCATTATATCCGCACCTCCTTATTTGGCTATACCGTTTATCACAACTGCGGCGGCCATGGCGATTATCATGCTGCCTGCAATGGAGAAGTTTTCCACCCAAGCGGCTTTCTTTTTCTCCGCCAACCAGATGAATATTGCCATAACCGCACCGGCGACGACGGAAACTGCGATTGGCAGCCACTCTCCGCTGAAGGAGAACAGCCCGTCGGCGGAGACAAAGGAGCCGATGTAGCTGCCTATGTAGGCAGAGACCAGACCGATGAACATGGCGGTCATGGCGCTGTCACCGAAGCCGGAGAATTTTGAGGGCTTGCCGTTTTTGCCGGGATTGCTGAGCTTTTTGGTGTAGCTCTTGGTGAGGATGATGCACATGAGCATGCCCCACATGATGCATACGGTCATGAGCAGAGCAATGGTAGAGAAGGCCTCGGGGGTCATGAGAGAGGCGGACAGCTTCTCAAGACCGATGGCCTCGGCGGCGGCCTCCGCAACGGCGGTCTCATAATGCAATGCACCGATGACGGACAGCCTCAGCCACGGCAGGGGGGTACCCAGACTGCCTGCAAGGGCGAACACACCCAGCAGTATGCCCACGCTGGGCAGCACCGCAAAGGTTGCGCTGGCTGTGATGGCACGCTTCATTTTGGTCTTGTCCATCCCGATGGCAAGACCTGCCCTGTATGCCCGTATCATGAAAAAGAGGCACACCGCCGCCACGAAGACGATGATGACGGCGACTATCAGATACATCACAGGGCTGTTGAGCTTGGATAGAATCGACATATGTTTTTCCTTTCGGTAATTTATTAACATTTACATTGTATTATAAAATGCCACGGTTGGCAACAGAATATCCCGGAAAAGCCGCCGTGTTGCAAATCAGCACCGTGCGGTGTATAATTCAGAAAAAAGGAGGTTGGTAAAATGAAGAATCCACCGTC
>JABUSQ010000203.1 GCA_021442665.1 Oscillospiraceae bacterium | reverse complement strand
TGCTGCTTCTTATCGGCATTTTATCTGCTGCCGCTGCCTAAGCTTTGCTGCATTGCCCTTTCAGCAGTCTTTTTAATATAATGTAAACTTTGCTTCTAAACTATGGTATTTGAACAGGCCGTGTGTTATAATTATATGCCTATTGCTATAATAATACTTACGGGAGGTTATGATATGCGCAAATTTTTTGCCGCACTTCTCACACTGACCATGATCCTTGCGCTCTGCTCCTGCGGTTCCGATGATAAAACTCCTGAAGAGCGGGACTGCGGTGTGTTTGTCACCGTACTGGCAAAGGATGCTGTTTTTACAATTTCCTGCGGCACGGAGGACGGCTCTGAGTCTGCATCCAACGCCGACAAGAGCGTTATCGAGCCCGGCACCGTTTTTCACTTCGACTTTGCAGGTGAGGCTGCCGAGGGCTCCGAGGAGGCAATTTTCGAATACAGCATTTGTGCATACGATGAAAACCTTGACATCGTTGCGGAAAACTCCTTCAGCGATGATTTCTCCGGCATGGCGAAGTACAGCATCGTCATCACCGAGGACCTTCACATCATCTACGAGGGTCAGGAGCTTGCGACCGGCGGAGACATTTTCGTGAGCTACACCAACGAGAAGCCCATCGACGGAGTAACCCTCATGGCGGCAAGCGTCAGCATGAGCGCCCGTCCCGAGGCGGAGGAGGCTGTCAACGCCGCCGTGAAGGCATACAACGACACGTTTTCCGGCGAGCAGTACGAGGCTAACAAGGCAGCATATGCTCAGAACACCGAGGGCAAGAAGGACGTGGAGCCCTTCAGCATGAGCAGGACCGTCCGTGTCATGCGCGGTGACGCCGCCGTTCTCTCCTTCCGCATGGCGGACAGGGTCAATCTCGGCGACAGCAGCACCCTTGCCATTAACTGCCGCAGCTTCGACCCTCAGACGGGTAAGGAGCTTGGCATCGCCGACATCGCGGCCGACACCGAAAAATTCACCGAGTTCTGCGCCGAGAAGGTACTGGTTGCCACCACCGAGGAGGAACGCTTCCTCTCGGAGAACATGGTGTTCGTTGAGGGCTATACCGATAACATCAGAGCACTTATTTCCGACGGGCACTGGTATCTCAGCTCCGAGGGCATGGTCATCGCCGCAAACCCCGGTGATATTGCCGCCGGCTTCTATGAGTTCGTGATACCCTATGATAAGCTCGAGGGCGTTATGAAAAAGGAGTATCTACCCGCAGAGCAGGACGGAAACTACGGCTATGTCTCCCTGCAGCCTGCGGCGAATGCCGACATCGCCTCCTATAATTTTGTCGGCGGCGAGCCTGCGGAGGACTGCCCTCTCGTTCTCAGCGTATCCGGCAATGTGTGCTCTCTCACGGTTTACACCGGTGCGTACAACGCCGATAAGGGCAGCTTCACAGCCGACCGTCAGCTTTTCTTCGTCAGTGACCTTGCAGGCGGCTGTGCCGTGGCGGTCAACCACGCTCCCGTCAGCGGAAACGCAGACCTCATGGTGAGATTTACCGTTCCCGACGGCACGGAAAGAGAGCTCACGGTCGCTCTCGACGCCTCCGGCGCTCTGCTTGTGAGCGACCTCACGGGAGACTGTCAGGGGAATGTTGTCGAAAAATCCTTTGCCTGTGACTTTAACGGTGACGGCTCCGACGAGACTCTCAAGGTTCAGAGCGGCGACAGCCTGACCCTCACCGTGGGCAAGGCAACGGCAGTTGCGGAACTCAGCGACGCCGTTGTGCGTGTATATGATCTCAGCGGCGACGGCAGACCCGAAATCTACGTCAGCGGCACCTCTCTCAGCGGAGATACCCTCACCTACTGCTATGTATATGACGGCGCTCTCACGGCAAAGGGTGAGCCTCTCCCCGGTCTTGTCACCGGCTTCAACGGCAACAGAGTCTTCCTCTCCGGAGAGCTCAGCGTACTGGGCAGTCACGCCGTCAGCAGCTCCTGCCTTTTCAGCACCGAAGAAGACCGACTCGTGCTCTCGCAGAATGCTGAATATGTGTTTACGGATTCCCCCGTGCTCACAGCGTCGGTTGACATCGCTCTTACAGACGGCTCAAAAATCGCCGCAGGAACCGAGGTTCAGCTTAAATCCACCGACGGTCAGAGCTATGTAAGAGTCTCGGCAGGCGGAGTCGGAGGTGTTCTGGGCATAGTCTCCGACGGTGTCGGCGGCTGGACGGTAAACGGTCAGCCCGCAGGCGTGTGCTTCAACGAGCTTGCATAATAAAAAAACCTCTGTCAGATGACAGAGGTTTTTAAAATACGTCGGTATTAAAATCAAAGTCCGGGGTACAGGGGGAACTTTTCGCAGAGGGCGATGACCTGCTCCTTCACCTCGGGAACTGCCGCTTCGCCTTCGTTTATTATCTTCACAATGGCCTTGGATATCTCCTCCATCTCCGCCTCGCCCATGCCGCGGGTGGTTGCCGCAGGAGAGCCGAAGCGCATGCCGCTGGTCAGCTTGGGAGGCAGGGTATCGAAGGGGATAGCATTCTTGTTGGCGGTGATGTGAGCCTTATCCAGAAGCTCCTGAACCTCCTTGCCGGTACGGCCGAGGCTCATGGTGTCGGCAAGTATCAGGTGATTGTCGGTACCGCCGGATACGATGCGCACGCCGTTTTCCTTCATGGTCTTCGCCATGACTGCGGCATTCCTGACCACCTGAGTCTGGTATGCTTTGAAATCCTCGCCGGCTGCTTCCTTGAGACATACAGCCTTGCCTGCAATGATATGCATAAGGGGGCCGCCCTGAGTTCCGGGGAACACTGCGGAGTTGATCTTCTTTTTGAGCTCCTCCTTGCAGAGTATAATGGCTCCGCGGGGTCCGCGCAGGGTCTTGTGGGTGGTGCTGGTGACAATGTGGGCGTAGGGCACGGGAGAGGGATGTACGCCTGCAGCGACAAGACCGCCGATGTGCGCCATGTCAACCATGAGATATGCGCCGACCTCGTCCGCTATCTCACGCATACGCTTGAAGTCGATGAAGCGGGAATATGCGCTGGCGCCGGCAATGATAAGCTTGGGCTTGCACTCCTCAGCCTTCTGCAGTGCCTTTTCGTAGTCGATGGTCTCGGTCTCGGGGTCAACGCCGTAGAATTCTGAATTGAAATATTTGCCGGAGATAGACACCTTCGCGCCGTGGGTCAGGTGACCGCCATGGCTGAGATCCATGCCCAGAATGGTGTCGCCGGGATTAAGAAGAGCAAGATAAACCGCTACATTTGCCTGCGAGCCGGAGTGGGGCTGAACATTGGCATGCTCTGCGCCGAAAAGCGCCTTAGCTCTGTCAATTGCAAGCTGCTCCACTACATCAACATATTCGCAGCCGCCGTAGTAGCGTGCCCCGGGATAACCCTCGGCGTATTTATTAGTAAGGTGACTGCCCATGGCCTCCATAACGGCACGGCTGGTAAAGTTCTCACTTGCTATCAGTTCAATATGATCACGCTGACGCTGAAGCTCATCTTCCATGGCAGAATAAAGCTCTGCATCATAGTTTCTTATGTAATCGTAACTCATGCTTTCCTCCGCATCTTGTAGTTTCCAGAGGGATTATATTCTAAATATTCAATTAATGCAAGTACAAAGTTTTTAAAATTTGTATTATTATGTATTATTATCAATAAACAGCTTGAATACAGCCTCCTGTTGTGATAAAATTTTACAGTACAAATTACCGAGGTGAGTCCGCATGAAAAAAATACTGAAAGCTCTTCTGATAATCATCACCGCTGTCGTTATTCTGGGCGTTGCTTTTATTCTGTGGCTGACCATCACGGAGTTTGACCCGGACCCCATTATGGACACGGAGATTGCCGTTGCCGAGGACTACAGCGAAAGGCTCTCTGCTGACCGGGAGCTTAATATTCTGAGCTGGAACACGGGCTACTCCGGACTCGGCAAGGATTCCGACTTCTTCATGGACGGCGGAGAAAACGTTAAATCCGCCGACAGAGATACGGTTTCGGATACGCTCCAGGGCATTTACGATACCGTCTACGGCGGCGAAGTCCCTTATGACGTGGTCCTGCTTCAGGAGGTAGATGTTAACTCCTCCCGTACCTACGGCATCAATGAGTTGGAAAAGCTCAGCGTTTACAACACCGCTTTCGCGTATAATTACAAGGCTCCCTTTGTCCCCTATCCCCTTCCTCCCATCGGCAGGGTCAATTCGGGCTTGATGACGGGCTCCGTATTTGAGGTAGCAGAGGCGCAGCGTCACGCCCTGCCCTGTCCCTTCAGCTGGCCTGTGAGCGCCGCAAATCTCAAACGCTGTCTGTTGGTAAGCTATATTCCGATAGAAGGCAGCGACCGGCAGCTTGTTATAGTAAATCTTCATCTTGAAGCGTACGATGACGGTGAGGGTAAGATTGCTCAGACGAAGCAGCTCATGGACTTTGTACAGTCCGAATACGAAAAGGGCAACTATGTCATTGCGGGTGGAGACTGGAATCAGGTCTTCCCCGGCGGTTTTGAGGTATTTCCAAACACACACGAGGATTTGTGGAAGGTGGGTTCGCTGACTGAGGATATCCTTCCCGGGGGCTGGAGCTTTGCCTTCGACCTGTCCGTTCCGACCTGCCGTCTGCTCAATCAGCCCTATGAGCCCTCAGATACCGAAAATACTCAGTATTACGTCATTGACGGCTTCATGCTCTCCCCGAATGTGGAGCTTGTCTCCGTCAAAACTCTCGACGAGGGCTTTACCTATTCCGACCACAATCCGGTCAGCTTATGCGTTAAAATTCATTAACCTTTCATCGTAAAATTTTCGGAGGATTCCCATGCGCAACAGAAAAATCGGCATCATTCTTGTGTTATTTATTATCATTCTGGCCGTCGTCGGCATACTCGTCACCAGAGCTTTCAATTCCGGCAACGGCTCCGGCGACGCTCCCGATTGGGATGGTAAGGGCGGAAAAGGCAATGCGGCGGAAACCGAAACGGTACAGCCCACCGAGACTCCTCCCCCTGAGCCCACCCCCACCTTCACCGTCGCACCCGAGGGCTATTTTGAGGACGCACTCATTATCGGCGACTCCCGCACGGAGGGCATCAGAATGTGCGCCGACATACCGGGCGTCACCTATTTCTGCAGCGTTGGCATGGGCGTTACCGGCGCCTTCTATGAGGCTGTCTCCGTTGCAAACTACGGCACCGTCACTCTGGACAGTCTTCTAGGAATGAAACAGTTCGGAAAAATATACATTATGCTGGGCATAAACGATATCGGCGGAGATGTTGACACCCTTGCGCAGCGTTTCGGCACTCTTCTTGAGAGGATAAGAGCGGCTCAGCCAGATGCTCTCATTATTATTGAGGCAAACCTTCGTGTCACCTCAAGCTACAACAGCACCTACGTCACGAACGAGAGGATAGACCGCTTCAATGAGCTTATCTCCCACTACGCCGACAACGTGACTGTGTTCTATCTTGATGTTAATCCCCTTTTTGACGACGGTACCGGCAGAGGTCTGAACCCGAGCATCTCACCCGACGGTCTCCATGTCCCCGGCGCTCAGTACGTTGAATGGGGTAACTGGATAATGAATCACGCAGTTGTATTTCAGTGAACAAACGTTAACCTTCCCGCTGAGAGTTTAACTCCCGGCGGGATTATTATTGCCGAAAATAAAAACCGTGCGCCCGAAGGAACGGACGCACGGTAAGCTTTTTCTGTTTTATCTCTCGGTTATCAGTGGCAGCCGCAGCCGCAACCACCCTCGTTGTGGTCATGACCGCCGCAGCCGCAGCCACTCTCGTCGTCGTGACCGCCGCAGCCACCGCCGCAGCCGCCGCAGCCACCGCCGCAGCCACCACA
>JABUSQ010000175.1 GCA_021442665.1 Oscillospiraceae bacterium | reverse complement strand
ATCATGGGGGCGGACGCCACCTGCAGCACGGCATAGCCCTTGGTCATGTAGTTCAACCGGAACACAAAGACCATTATCATGTGGAATATCTCCACGATAGCTCCTGCCACAAAGCCCTCGACTACGGAGGGCCGTTTGTCGGAGAAGATACATTTCCGTGCCATTGCTCCGAACAGACCTGCGCATATGGTGCCCACGGTGCAGGCTGCTCGGGTAAAGCCCCCTGCGCTTGTGATGAGGAACATGGTGTTAATCCACTGTGAGGAGAACATCTGCGCAAAAGGCGCTCCCCAAAACAGTCGGTAAACACCACCCAGAACACCGGCGATGAGACCGGCAGGCGCACCGAAAACAAGCGCCGCAGTCAGGGGCGCCGCGTCTCTGACATTTATGATTGCACCGGAGAAGGGTGTGCCGAAATCTGACGCAAGGCAGGCGGATATGCCGAAAAACACACCTATGATGAGCTGTCTTCTCCATTTGGAGAGCTTACCGAAGCCCGTATGCTTTTCAAGAAGGCAGAAAATTACGGCCATTGCGATGGTTGTCAAAGCAGTTAATATGAATTCCATGGCAGCTCCTTGATTAATTAATGGCGTTATTTTTGCAATTTACAATTGTATCATATGAATATTTAATAGTCAATTTCAAGCTTTAACAATGTGCTTAAAAAGTGCCGTTGCATATGCTTTCAGGATTTGATGTACTTTTACCGACACTGTACAGATGGGAGGACGGACTATGGGACTGTTCGGATTCGGAAAAACCGCACAGGATATTTGCCGTGAGGGCAAGGAAGAGAACACGCTGTACCGGATGAATATGCAGTCGGAGCACGGCGAGCTGAAATGGACGTCTCTCCTGTAAAAACGTACACGCAAAAATAAAAGCGGCGCAGCCCACGAATTCATTCGAGGTCTGCGCCGCAGGTTTTTCGGTTTATTATTTGCCGTCGGCGGCATGGCGTTCCGCCTTGTCGGCATACTTTGCGGAAACCGCAATGAGTATGAGCAGCGCCAGAGCAAGGTCGGCGACGGAGTCGGAGAAGGCAGCGAGGACTCTGTTCATGGCCGCAAGTGACATATCCTTAGGCAGCACCGAGGCCACAAGCTCGGCTGCGGCAAGCGCCAGCATCACAACGGAAAGTCCCACGGACTTCTTTTCGCCCAGGTCCTTGGCAAACAGAAGTACGCTGACCACGGCAAGACTCACGGCAGAGGTGAGCAGGTCAAACACGGGAGACCAGATGGCAGCATAGCCCTCCGTCCCCACCAGAACGTTCATAAGCAGAGCGGAAAGAGCGTAGAACGCAAGCCCCGCCGAAAACAGCTTCCGCTGGGGCTTGGAGGCTCCCATCACCCAGTACAGGAAGAAAGCCGCAAAGGTCAGCAGGATAAGCGCCGTAGGCAGAGCATACAACGGGCCGGCAGGCAGATCGGCCTTCACGAGCCGCAGAAGCTCCAGCACGAACACGCAGACGATGATAACTATCCCCAAAAGGCGAAGTGATGATTTTTTCATGGCAGACACCTCTTTCTATCATGCTTCATAATATCCCAAATCCGGCATATCGTCAAGCATCGGCGGTGGATTTTACCATAAACTGCGCTTACCTCCTGTTTGAGCGCCTCCATATCTTCTGTCCGTCGGCAGCGGAGATAAGCTCCTCTCGGAAATCGGGATGGGCAAGGGATACCAGAAGCTCTGCCCGCTCCCATGTGCTTCTGCCCGCAAGATTTGCAATGCCGTACTCCGTGACGATAAAATACGCCTGACTTCTGGGGTCCGTGACGATATCCCCTCCGAAGCGGGGCAGGATGTTGGAGCGGAGCACTCCCGACTTGTCCCTGCGGCAGGAGGGAAGGCAGACGAAGGCCTGACCGCCCCTGGACATGGCGGCTCCCGTGAGGAAGTCAAGCTGTCCGCCGGTTCCGCTTATGTGCCGAGTGCCTGCGCTCTCTGCGCAGACCTGTCCGTAGAGGTCTGCGGATATGGCGCTGTTTATGGATACCATCTTCCCGTGCCGTGCGATGACCTCGGGGCAGTTCACATACTCCAGCGGAGCGACAGCCACGGCGGGATTCTCCGCCACCCAGTCATACAGCTTCCTCGTTCCGAAAACTATTCCCGTGACGCCCTTGCCACGGTGCAGCTCCTTGTTCTTATTGGTGAGCATGCCCGCCTCGTATATATCGACGTAAGCGTCCGAGCACAGCTCTGTGTGCATGCCGATGTCCTTCACATCGGAGTCTGCGAGCATTTTCCCTATGGCTCCGGGCATACCGCCTATTCCGAGCTGCAGGGTGGAGCCCGAGGCTATGCGCGGGATGATGTGCTGTGCTATGGCAAGCTCTGCGGGGCTTGCCTCGGCTATGGGAAATTCGGGGAGCGGAGCATGACTGCCCTCCACGATGAAATCGACCTCGGAAATGTGTATGCTCTCGTCGGCGATGCCGTAAATCTTCGGCAGATTCTCGTTTATCTCCAGAATGACCGTGTCTGCGGTCTCCAGTATACTTCTGGCCACGCCCGTGGCACAGGACAGATTGAAATAGCCGTGTCTGTCCATGGGGGGCACACTCATCATGGCGACATTCACCTTGAGAAAGCTTCGGTAATATGCCGACACATTGCGGAATATCATGGGTATGAAATTACAGAGGTTTCTGTCGCAGAGGCTGCGCTCATAAGCGGAGCAGTGCCATGTGTTGTAAATGAAATGCTCTCTCGAGGGATCGCACTCTGCGGTGCGGATGGGTCCGAAGCAGAGGTTGCCCCTGAGCTTCACATCATAAAGCTCGTCACGCCTCTCCGCCAGCGCGGCATCCAGCAGTACGGGAAAGCCCAGCGCTGTGGTATAGTCCACCCAGTCTCCGCTTTTTATGACCTTCACTGCCTCCCCGGGCGAACGAAGCCTGCTTCGGTATTCGTCGTATACACTCATGATTTGCCTCCTTAAAAACTGCTGATTCAATGATACAAAACCCACATCACATTTGCAATACCGAAATCATTGTGTTATAGTATAAACACAATATCTAAAATGTATGAACAAGGGGGAGACACCGTGAAAAGAAAGCTGTCTGCCGTCATTTTAGTTCTGACGCTGCTGCTGGGAGGCTGCGAGCTCATCGGAGGCAGAGCGGAGAGCGTCACCGGAGGCTCATTCCAGTACAACGAAGGCTCAAAGGATTACAGTCTGTTTTTCGGTCTGTGCGACAGAGACGGAAAGCCCGTCTCCGCCTCCGCCGAGGTGGATATCCGCATCGTAAACGACTGCGGCGAGACGGTATATACCGACACACGAGAGATTACCGAGGCGGATTTCGATGCATACACCAATGCCGAGACCGGAGACAGCTACCTTGCGGAGCTCAGAATAAGGTCAAGGGAGATAGAAAAGGGCTCTGCGGCAGGCGGCACGGTCTATTTCACCGTTCGGGGCAAAAACTTCACCTTTGAGGAGTGCAGCACCGAGGCGTTCATGTGCCTGCCCGTGAGGGCTGCGGAGCTTGTGACGGAGGAGCTTCCGCTGGAGCTCTGCCGGAAATACTACGGCACCGTGGAGGCGAAGCTTCTGGTGACGGAGGTGAGCTGTGAGCTCTCCGACAGCATGTACTCCCCCTGGATGAGAATAACCGTCTCCGGCGAAAAGACCTACGGCGCAGACTCCGGCTACGACATCATGTGCTATGAGCTTTGCGACAGCAGCGGCGTCACAGTGGATTCCGGCAGAATCTATGCGGGAGAGAATCTCAGGGTCGGCGACAGCTTCAGCGACGATTCTCTGGTCATATACGACATCTCTCCCGGCGAGACCTATACCCTGAAGCTCTCCGACTACGAATGGTAAATACAGAAAAAGCGTCCCCCTGCACCTCGTTTTTAAACCGGGTGCAGGGGGAATTTTTGTGCTTTTGCTCTGTATCGTGCCTATATCATTTTGCCATGGCAGAGCCGTTCAAAGCGTTTGCGATGATGAGCTTGCATATCTGTGAGGTACCCTCTGCGATGGTAAGGGACTGACTGTCCAGAAGGAGTCTTCCCGCCGTGCAGTCGTTCCTCAGCCCGGTGCCGCCGTGGATGAGCACGGCTTCTCTGCAGGCCTTCTGGCACATCTCCGTCGCCTGCAGCTTCAGCGACGCAGTTTCCACCGTGACGTTCTCCCCGCCCTTTTCCAGCAGATCGGCGACATGATACAGCATATTGCGCGTGACACTTATGCCGGAATACATCTCGGCAAGGGGGAAGCTCACTCCCTGATAGGCAAACAGGTTTATGCCCCGATTCTCACGTTGAGCGGCATAGGAAACAGCCGTCTCCATGGCTGCCTGCGCCATGCCCACCGACACTGCGGAGAGACTGAGCCTTCCGAGATTGAGGGAATATTTGATGCTGCCGTAGGCTCTGTTTTCGTGCCCCAGCAGAGCGTCTCGGGGAATAACGCAGTTGTTGAAGGTCAGAGTGCCCGTGGGCGAATTCTTCAGCCCGATGATAGAGGTCTCTCTGTTGGTTATCAGACCCGGAGTTTTGGCGTCCACATAAAAAAGGCTGACGTCCCTTGTCCTGCTGTGAGCGCTGGTCTTGGCGTTTATAATATAGCCGTCGGCTATACCTGCGTTCGTTATCCATACCTTTTTGCCGTTTAGTCTCCAGCCCTCCGGGCACGGCTCGGCGACCGTGTCCACACCGAAGGCGTCGGAGCCTCCTCTCTCCTCGGTGATGGCGAAGGTCAGAAGCTTCTGCCCCTTCACGGCGGGGACAAGCCATTCCCGCTTCTGCTTTTCCGTGGCTATGCTCATTGCCATATAGCAGGAGGGGAGAATATGCGCACAGTAGATAAAGCCCAGCGAGGCAAGCCCCCGGGATATCTCCTCGGTGAAGATAGTGCTCTCTATGATGCCCTTTCCCCGTCCGCCGAGCTCCTCAGGAAACGGAAGAGCGCAGTAGCCCAGCTCGCTTATTCTCTTCATCAGCACCGTGGGACATTCCCCGCCTCGGGTAATATTCTCTGCCTCGGGTATTATCTCCCTGTCCACGAATTCGCGGATTTCACGGCGAATGCTTTTCTGTTCTTCTGTAAGTGAATACATATCTTAATGCTCCGTTCCGCTGCCGCCGATAATGTTTACGGTGACCATGCACTGTGCAACGGTGGCGTCCTTGGTGTAAATATTAATATCGAGTATGAAGCTTCCCTGCGTCGTGTTCTTTTGCTCACAGCTTATCATGACAGAGGCGTCATCGCAATAGTCCGAAAAATAAAAGCTACCCATGGAGAAGCAGTAATTTCCGATATTCCTTTCGCTGCAGAAACGATTCAGCACGGTGTTCAGCACTCCCAGCCTCCGATTGCTGAGGTTTGCCGCCCCGCTGCGATACAGATAAGTGCTGCTCTTTGCGCCGATATCCTGAGTTATGAGAGTTCCGTCGTCGGCGGCCTCGTCCCTGCGCTCCGTGTATCTGTAATAGCGAAGCAGGTCGTTAGCGGTTATTACGCCCGAAAGCACACCCTTGTCAACCACAAACACCACCGAGCTGTCATTCTCTATCATGTAATCGGCAATCCCCAGCATATCCGTGTCCAGCTCCACCGTAGGAGGCTCCTCACCCTTCTTATAGAGGCTTGAGATCTTCGTCTGCGGAGGAGAGCTCATTATGCGTTCGGTGTACACCGTTCCGCAAACCCTCAGGTCATCGTCAATTACGGCGCATCTTGAATGCATTCCGTGGAGCTGGCCGAAGTTGTCGTACCAGTCGGATACGAAGTCGTTAAAGTAGAGGCAGGGTGGCGTTCTCATCCATTTTGCCGAGCTGTCGCTCCCTTCGGGACGGGCATCGTCTCTGGACTTTATCCGTTCCAGCAGCTCTAGAGTATTCAGGTTCGAGAGAAATACAAAGGAGCCGCCCTGCCTCGCCTCGCCCAGCACATA
>JABUSQ010000130.1 GCA_021442665.1 Oscillospiraceae bacterium | reverse complement strand
AAAGCCTTGGCTGTCCTGCTCCTCCTCTTCGCCCAGATAGGTGACTGAGAGTCGGGTGCCCTCGATGGCCTGACGGTTGATTTTCCGTGCCGAATATTCAACCTGCGGGATGCCCAGTGCATTCAGCCGCCGAAGCATCTCCTCCCTGTCGGGGCACAGCTCCAGCAGCGCAGCCGACAGCATGTCCCCCGCCGCACCGCAGGAGCAGTCAATATACAGCTCTCTCAAGAGTTATCCTTCCTTTCGGCACAGAAGACTCCTGCGGTCGTCTGTGCTTGATTTCGGTTCCGAATCATTCGGCTTTGCCGCCGAGGTGATTTATCATGCTGGCAAGATAGCCTCCGCCGAAGCCGTTGTCGATGTTCACCACGCTGACTCCGCTGGCGCAGGAATTGAGCATGCTCAGCAGGGCTGCGATGCCGCCAAGAGATGCTCCGTAGCCCACACTGGTGGGCACGGCAATGACGGGGCAGTCGGCAAGTCCGCCGATGACGGAGGGCAAGGCCCCCTCCATGCCCGCAACGGCAACGATGCATCGCGCGCTCATGATGTGCTCCATATTGTGCAGCAGCCGGTGCACGCCGGAAACTCCCACATCGTACAGACGGATGACCCTGTTGCCCAGAGCCTCGGCTGTCATGGCAGCCTCCTCCGCCACGGGCATATCACTGGTGCCGCCTGTGGCGACGACGATGGTGCCGTCTCCGTCGGGCTCCGGAAGCCGACCCAGAAGCGCGATCTGCGCAAGGCTGTTGTACTCTATGGGCAGGCTTTTACCTATCTCCTCCGCCTTTTCCGGAGATATCCTCGTCATCATGATGGTCTTCTGACCGTGCTTCAGCATCGCCTCGGCGATATCCGTCACCTGACGGGCAGTCTTTCCCGCTCCGTAGATGACCTCCGCCACACCCTGACGAAGCTCACGGTGGTGGTCTATCTTGGCAAAGCCCAGATCCTGAAAGGGCTCCATTTTAAGGCGGGTCATGGCGTCCTGAGGTGAAAGCTCACCGTCCCGCACAGCTTCAAGGGTCTTCAGTATATCTCTCTGACTCATTTCCGGTCTCCTGTCTTTTAACTGTTAATTCATTATAAAAGCCCTCGGATATAGTGTCAAGTAAATAAAAAACCGCCGACGCTGTCGGCGGTTTTCCCGTTGCAGTATTTTATTCGGCGGGGCTGAAGGTGTCCTTGCCGACACCGCAAAGCTCGCAGGCGAAATCCTCGGGCAGATCCTCGAACTTAACGCCGGTGGCTTCCTCGTCATACTCCCATCCGCAAACATCGCAAACATACTTCATGATAAATTTCCTCCTGTTAATTTTTATTAACTTAACCGCCTCGCAGCGGAACGTCAATCCTCGTATACGGGCTCAAAATCGTCCTTATCGTGACCGCAGAGAGGGCAGAGATAGTCCTCAGGCAGTACGCTTCCCTCGTAGAAATAGTTGCAGATCTTGCATCTCCAGCCCTTAATCTTCTTCTCCTGCTTGGGAGCCTGCTTTTTGGGCTTCACCTTGCTCTGATAGTCGGCGTAGGTCAGGGGAGCCTTATCGCTTGTGAGCACGGCGTCCACCACCTCGGCAATAAACATGGTGTGGCTGCCCAGATCCTGCTTCTCCAGCACTTTGCAGCTTAAAACGCCGCAGCTCTGCTTAGTCCAGAAGGGCACGCCGTTGCAGTCCTCGGTAAGCTCAAGACCCTCCAGCTTGTCCGTATCGCGTCCGGACTGCAGGCCGAAGTGCTTCACGGTGTCGAAGGTTGCGGTCTCGTCCAGAAGGCTCAGGGCGAAAACTCCGCTCTCCTTCAGCAGATCGCAGGTGTAGTTGGTGTTGAGCACGCTGATAGCCACTCTCACGGGGGAGTTTGCCACCTGCATGCAGGTATTGGTTATGCAGCCGTTGGCCTTGTCGCCGCTCTTTGTGGTGAGCACAAACACGCCGTAGCTGAGATTGTACAGTGCCTTTTTGTCCATAAATTTTCTCCTGTCCCTTAATATTTATGCCATGAGCTTGTCGGCAAGGGCGGAAAGCGCCTCGACATCGGCGGGCTTTACCTTGCCTCTTACGGTGACGGTGTCAAGTATCTCGATATCCTTCATCTGAGCGAGGCTGGCCTTCATGGTCTTTGCGGCGGAGGGAGCCCAGGAGCCGTTCTCGATGAGGGCAACGGTGCGCTTCTGATAGTCCTTGATGGCGAGATGGTGCAGGAAGTCACCCATGAAGGGCATTACGCCACCGTTGTAGGAGGGAGCCGCCAGCACGAGCTTGCCGTGACGGAAGGCGTCCTCCAGGCACTCCGCACCGTCATCACGGGCCAGATCCGCGATAGCCACTCTGGGACAGCCCTTCTCCTCCAGAAGCTCAGCCAGCTTCTTTGCCGCCTCCGCGGTATTGCCGTGCATGGAAACGTAGGCGATGAACACGCCCTCGCTCTCCACGCCGTAGCTGCTCCAGATCTGATACTTCTCCAGAACGTGGGGGATGGTCTCCTTGAGGATGGGGCCGTGGAGGGGGCAGATGACCTGAATATCAAGTCCTGCGGCCTTCTTCATAACATCCTGAACATTCTGACCGAACTTGCCCACGATGTTGAAGTAGTAACGTCTTGCCTCGCAGTCCCAATCCTCCTCAACATCCAGAGCGCCGAACTTGCCGAAGCCGTCTGCGCTGAAGAGCACCTTGTCGGTCTTGTCGTAGGTCATGATGACCTCGGGCCAGTGGACCATGGGAGCCGCCACAAAGGTGAGAACGTGCTTGCCGAGGCAGAGCTCGTCGCCCTCCTTGACGGTCTTTGCCGTGGAGAGGTCCTTTTCGATATACTGAGGCAGCATTCTCATTGCGCCGGCAGAGGCGACGATGGTTACCTCGGGGTACTCATCCACAACAGCCTGTACGCTGGAGGCGTGGTCGGGCTCAACATGCTGGACAACGAGATAGTCGGGCTTTCTTCCGTCCAGTGCCGCCTTGAGGTTTGCCATGAAATCCCCGCACTTTTTCTTGTCCACGGTATCCATGATGGCAATTTTCTCGTCTATAATCACATATGAGTTGTAGGAAATGCCGTTGGGAACGATATACTGACCCTCAAAGAGGTCGGTTTCATGGTCGTTAACACCAATATATTTAATATCCTGAGTTACCATACTTTTCTCCTTTTCGTAATTTCTTACTGTGTACGCAGACCCATACGAAAGCATTATATACTGAGAATCTGTTAAAATCAACACAAAATCTGCATTCCGCGCACGGAGCTGCGGGATTATACGCAAAACTCTGTAAATCGTTCAGACAGAGTCCACGCGGTAGATAAACAGCACCGAGGAGGAGGCCTCGGGGAGCTTCTGCGTGAAGATGTCGTACTGCTGACCGAAGTGGAGCCACGCTCTGGTGCGGGCGGCGAGATGCTCCTTCTGAGCCTGAGTCAGAGCGGAAAGATTTGCGTACTTATCCACCATGGCCACAAGGTTTTTCAGGGTATCGGACTTGTCTCCGCTGAAATAGCTGCTGAAATCGTCGATTGCTCCGCGGCAGTCACGCAGAACTCCCAGCAGAGCCTTGAGGCGGCTCACGGTCTGAGGCAGATTTTCCACGGCCTTTCTGACCTCGGGGTCGCTGAGGTCGGAATTGAGCCCGTCTATGAGCTGCATGAGCTGCATTGCGTCCTGAGTGAAAACGTTCAGATCTCCCAGACCCTTGTCCAGCTCGCTCAGGAAGCTCATGAGTCTGCGGAAGGATTCGTTATTCAGAAGCTTCTGCAGAGGCTCCGTGTTCAGATTTTCCACATCGGCGATGAATTTCTCCAGCAGGGCGAGATTTTCCTCCGTGACATACTTGTCCATCATGTCCAGCAGGGCACGGTTTTCGTTGTAGAGCTTTGTGGCCTCTCCCACGGCGCTCAGAAGCTGCTCTATCTGTTTTGCGTCACCGTAGAGCGCCTGAGCCATCTCCGCAAGACCCATGCTCTGCACGGCGCTGAGCATGCTGTCGATATCGATGAGCAGGTTCTTGACCTCCTCGATGCCCTCTGCGGAGTTCTCTCCGCCCAGAGCCGCCAGTGAGGAGAAGGGCACTGCGGCAAACATCATGTTGCCCATGGCAAAATCCTCGACCTCGGCGGTAACGGAGTATTCCGTTTTGGTGAGAGCGTCACCCAGCAGCGGGATACCGAGGCTGTCAAGCTTCAGGCTCTCGTTCATGCCCGGAATGCCCACGAAGGCCACCAGCTTGTGGGCACCGTCGCTCATTATAACACCGTTGGAGACCTTCACATCGGAAAAGCCCTCCTCGGGCAGAAGCATTCCGCCGGCAAACATCATGGGGCAGGTAATCCTGCAGGAGCTGCCCTGAATATTCACGGTCTGCTCCACATTATTCACAACGCTTATCTCTATTCTGAGACTTCCGCTTTTTCCCGCAAGCTTTTCGGCGCTTATCTCCCTGTCGTCGAGAAAGTATTTTATTGCCACGGATATGGGGGGCTGAGCCTCGCTCTTACCATTATAATAAAGGTCAACGCCTTCCATATCCCAGTACATACGGCCGTCCTCGTACACAGGCTCGGTATCGGTCTTCACATCGGTGATATCCAGAAGCTCTGAGACGTCCTCCACCCTCACCTGAGGCAGCTCGGAACGGAGACGGTCCGTTACGCTGACGCTGTAGACGCTGCCGTCGGGACGGAGATTTACATACACGGACTCCTCCTTGAAGGCGGGCTTTTCCGCCATGGGGAAGTTGCGGATGACCTGCGTTTCCTCGGGAGTCTCGGTCTCCGAGGGCTTCACCTCTTCTCCGCCGCAGGCGGAAAGCAGCAGGCAAAGACACAGCAGGGTACAGATTACGGATACAAGCTTTTTATTCATGACGTACAAGCCTCCAGGTGGGTGTTGTTTTGGCTATGAGCTTTTCGCAGAGGCAGAGCACGGGAGAGAGGAACAGCATTATGACGCATTCGCTGATTATTGCGCCTCTCGCCAGCAGTATGCACATGCCCCGAACGATGTTTATGTCGCAGACGAGGTACACTCCGAAGGTTACCACGAAGAATACCATTGCGCTCTGGAATATGGACCGCTCCGCTGTCTCGGCGGCTCGGAATATGGCCTCCTCCGTAGGGAATTCCGCCAGCTCCTCCCGGAATCTTGTGGTGAGCAGGATGGCATAGTCCACGGTGGCGCCGAGCTGTATGCAGTTTACAACCGTGGGATCGACGAAGGAAACCACCGTGCCCGTGAGCACGGATAAGGAGAGATTCAGCCAGATGGCAAGCTCTATGCTCAGCACCAGTATCACCGGCAGGGTCGGCGATCTGAAAACCAGAGCGATGAGTATGAAAATCGCAATGACGGACAGCACCGCAGTTACGGCAAAATCCCTGTCGGTGGTGTCCATAAGCCCCTGAGTTATGGCGCCCTCGCCGGTTATATAGGCATTTTCGTCGTAGGACTTGACAATCTCGTCCATTTCCTGAAGCTGACGGGTCAGCTCGGGTGTGGCGGGGCTGTACTGTGAATTGACCATTATGAGCTGCAGACCGTCCTGCTTGCACAGCTCGAGTATCTCGTCGGGGATTATAGCATCGGGTATGCCCGGCCCCACAAGACTGTTGTAGGCAAGTATGTAGCTGATGCCCTCCAGCTTTTCTATCTCCCGCTCCATGCTTATGAGCTTCCGGGCGGGGATGGAGTCATCCACAATGACGAACTGGGTGCTTGCCATGCCGAAATCGCTCTTCAGCACCTCAATACCCTCGATGGAGCTCATGTAGGAGGGCAGAGCCCTGTCCATGCTGTAGTACTTGTCCACGTTCCTCTGCAATAAATAGGTGGGTGCCAGCAGAAGCAGAAAAACAAGAGCGAGAGCACGTCTGTGCTTAACGGTAAAGCGGTTAATTTTCGTTAACCTCGGAATGTGACTTTTGTGAGTGTACCTTGCCATAGGCTCCTCAAAAATGATGAG
>JABUSQ010000077.1 GCA_021442665.1 Oscillospiraceae bacterium | reverse complement strand
AGAACCGTCACTACGCGCACGTTGACTGCCCGGGCCACGCCGACTACATCAAGAACATGATCACCGGCGCAGCTCAGATGGACGGCGCTATCCTCGTTATCGCTGCCTCCGACGGCCCCATGGCTCAGACCAAGGAGCACCTTCTGCTTGCCCGTCAGGTTAACGTTCCCTCCGTTCTGGTATTCCTGAACAAGTGCGACCAGGTTGACGACGAAGAGCTCCTCGACCTCGTTGACATGGAAGTTCGCGAGCTGCTGGACTTCTACGGCTTCCCCGGAGATGATACCCCCGTTATCCGCGGCTCCGCTCTTAACGCTCTCGTTTGCGAGTCCACCGATCCCGAGCATCCCGACTATGCCTGCATCAAGGAACTCATGGACGCAGTTGACGAATTCATCCCCACTCCCGACCGTAAGGCAGACCAGCCCTTCCTCATGCCCATCGAGGACGTTTTCACCATTTCCGGACGCGGCACCGTTACCACCGGCCGTGTAGAGCGTGGCCGTGTTAAGGTCGGCGACAAGGTTCAGATCGTCGGTCTCCGTGATGAGAAGCTCGACACCACCGTTACCGGTACCGAGATGTTCCACAAGCAGCTCGAGTACGCAGAGGCTGGCGACAACGTCGGTACCCTTCTCCGCGGCATTGCAAAGAAGGACGTCGAGCGTGGACAGGTTCTCTCCGCTCCCAACTCCATCAACCCCTACACCGCATTCAAGGGCCAGGTTTACGTTCTGACCCAGAAAGAGGGCGGCCGTCATACTCCCTTCTTCCCCAACTACCGTCCCCAGTTCTTCTTCCGCACCACCGACGTTACCGGTGTCATCACTGACTTCACCGACGCAGACGGCGGCGCAGCAGAGATGTGCATGCCCGGCGACAACGTCATGATGAACGTCGAGCTGATCACCCCCATCGCAATCGAGAAGAACCTCCGCTTCGCTATCCGCGAGGGCGGCCGTACTGTCGGTTCCGGTGTTGTCGTTGAGATCAACGAGTAATTAAAACCAGATTAAAAAAAGACCGCTTCGGCGGTCTTTTTTTACGGCCTGCTGCAAAAAAAATTAAGAGAGCAGGTTAATAGAAATTAACCAAAAATTAACTTAAACGGATGCAGATACGGGATATGCCTATACCGCACAGGAAGGCTTCAGACCCTGCTTCCGTCCGCGGTCTTAATACAATCTGTATAATTATTCACAGTTATTTCTCCGATGCAGGTGTTTAATTTACATTCAGTTCTTATTTTTTCCTGTAATTATGCTATAATAGCCAAAGCTGAAAACGCTTATTATTTGCCTTCGGGGGTTGCAGGTATGCCTTTGATGCGGCTTGACAAGCTGATAAGTGAATGCGGAATTGCCTCCCGAAAGGAGATAAGGCAGATGATAAAAGCCGGCAGAGTAACTGTTGACGGGGTCGTTGCCGTAAGCCCGGAGCAGAAGCTTGATCCGGACTTTTCCGTTGTTGCCCTTGACGGCGAGACCGTGGGGTATAAAAGGTTTCACTACTATATGATAAATAAGCCCGATGGCGTTCTTTCAGCCACCGACGACGGAAAGCAGAGGACGGTGCTTGACCTGCTGAGCCCCGAGCTTCGGAGGATGGGACTTTTTCCCGTGGGCAGACTTGACAAGGATACCACGGGTCTGCTTCTGCTTACGGATGACGGTGAGTTTGCCCACAGGGTGATATCCCCGAAGTCGGAGGTTGTGAAGCTGTATCATGCTGTGACCGAGGGTACTGTTACGGAAGCCGACATTGAAGCCTTCCGACGGGGCGTTGTTCTCGGGGACGGAACCCTGTGTCTGCCTGCGGAGCTTGAGGCTCTTGAGGATGGCTCCTGCCTTGTGTCGGTGATGGAGGGAAAGTACCATCAGGTCAAAAGAATGCTCGCATCCCGTGGAAAGCCGGTTACAAAACTGGAGAGGCTGTCCATAGGCGGTCTTAAATTAGACAAAATGCTCAAATACGGCGAATACAGGGAACTCACGGAAAGTGAATTGTGCAGTGTGCTGAGTAAAAAGTAACCAAATTCCAGTAAATTATTTGTAGGTTTTAGCAAGGCTTTTATTTATTTTTTTGAAAAATCGACAATTTTTATATCATTCTCTATTGAAAAACGCACAAAAAAGTATTATTATGTAGTCAGTGCCAAAAAACAGATATCGTTAAAATACCTATATCAATAGGGAGGATATAAAATGTCAAGCCGAATTTTTCAGAGCGTAATAGTCCAGATAAAAGAAGCAACCGACAGATGCATAGGAATTATTGACGATCAGGGCTTTGTAATCACCTGCAGCCTGCTTCCCATGATCGGCTCCCGCCTCAATGATTTTCAGAGCCTGAGCTTTGAGTCCGATGACGCAGTCCTCAGCTCCGGCGTCCGCACCTACAAGATACTCGGCAGCGGCGCAAAGTTTGATTATGCCGTGTTCGTGGAGGGCTGTGACGAGATGGCAAGGATGAGCTGCATGATGGCAGCCGTCGCCTTCAACGAGGCAAAAAACAACTACGAGGAAAAGCACAACAAGGCCGCCTTCCTGAAGAACATCATCTCCGATAATATCCTTCCCGGCGATGTGTACGTAAGGACGAAGGAGCTGCATTTTGTACCCGATGTTCCCAGAGTACTTCTGCTTGTCCGTCAGGTGGAGCGTGCGGATGTGGCGTCCGTTGAGGTGCTGCAGGGTCTTTTCCCCGACAGACAGCATGACTTTGTCATCAGCGTCAACGAGACCGATGTGGTCGTTATCAAGGAGCTGCCCGGCGGCGAGAACAGTGCCGAGGCCAGGGCAATTGCCGAGAACATCGAAACTACCCTCAAAAACGAGCTTCAGATAAAGTGCATCGTCGGCATAGGAACCACCGCCCGCCATCTGCGTGAGCTTGCCGACCGCTACAAGGAGGCTCAGATAGCCATTGACGTGGGCAGAGTGTTCGATTCCGAGAAGACCATCATCAGCTATGAGAATCTCGGCATCGGCAGAATAATCTACCAGCTTCCCACCACTCTCTGCGAGATGTTCCTCAACGAAGTGTTTAAGAAAAATCCCATCGAGACTCTGGATGAGGATACACTCGAGACCATAAACAAGTTCTTCGAGAACAACCTCAATGTCTCCGAGACCTCCCGCAAGCTGTATGTACACCGCAATACGCTGGTCTACCGTCTTGAAAAGATTAAGAAGCTTACGGGGCTTGACCTGCGGGAGTTTGACGACGCCATCGTGTTCAAGGTGGCTATGATGGTCAAGCAGTATCTCGATTCGGTGAATAAAAACTAAGGTACGCAGGGCGTACCGTGATTCCTCAGGAGGAAATAATCTATGGTTCAGATGAACAACGTGACCATGGTTTACGGAAACAGTGATGCTGCGGCATTGGATGACGTAAGCCTGACCATCAGCGAGGGCGAGTTTGCGTTTCTTGTGGGCCCCTCCGGCTCCGGCAAGACTACGATAATCAAGCTCCTAACGGGTGAGATTCGTGCCTCTGCCGGTGAAGTCATCGTAAACGGCTTTAATTTAAATGCCATGAAGCAGCGTAAGATGCCCATGATGCGCAGAACACTGGGAGTTGTGTTCCAGGACTTCAGACTTATCGATAAGATGAGTGTGTATGACAATGTTGCCTTTGCCATGCGTGTCGTAGGAGCAACCGGCAAGGAGATCAGGGAGCGTGTTCCCCACGTTCTGGAGCTTGTGGGTCTTGAGGGACGTGAGAAGCGTCTGCCGGCGGAGCTTTCCGGCGGTGAGCAGCAGCGTGTGGCCATTGCCCGTGCGCTGGTGAATAATCCCACCATGATAATCGCCGATGAGCCTACGGGTAACCTTGACCCGGTGCGCAGCCTTGAGCTCATGCTTCTGCTTGAAAAGATAAACGAAATGGGGACTACCATTCTGGTAGTAACTCACGAAAAGGAACTGGTCAATGCCTTCTCCAAGCGTGTTATCGCCATAGACGGCGGACATCTGATCAGTGACGGAATGGACGGGTATTACAGTTATGAAGTTGAATAGTTACGGTTATCTCATAGGCGAGGGCTTCAGAAATATTTTCATCCACGGCTTCATGTCCTTTGCATCCATCACCATTACCATTGCCTGCCTTATTGTCATGGGCAGCTTCACGCTGCTGGACATCAACATCAACAACATGATAGACGAGATAGGCAACCAGAACCAGATTCTGGCGTTTGTTGATGAGAGCATGAGCGCAGACGAGGCCTCCGCGAAACTGCAGGTCAGGATAGAGTCCATAGACAATGTGGCGGACGTGCAGTTCATGAGCAATAAAGACGCCCGTGAGAATTTCATGAAGGACTATGACGAGAGCATGATGGAGGGCATCGGCGACGATGTTTTCCGCCACCGCTTCGTTATCCAGCTCACAGATTTGAGCCTTATGAGCGAAACTCAGAAGGAGATACTCGACATTGACGGCATCGAAAAGGTGAATGCGCCCACGGAATTTGCGGATAAGTTCATCTCCGTGCGCAATGTCGTCAGCGTGGTTTCACTGGTGCTTATCGTTATCCTCGTTGCGGTGAGCCTGTTTATAATCACCAACACCATCAAGCTTGCGACCTTCGGCCGCCGTGAGGAGATTGCCATAATGAAGATGGTGGGTGCCTCCAACAGCTTTATCCGCTGCCCCTTCGTGGTGGAGGGTCTTATCCTCGGTGTAGTGGGCGGAGGGCTTGCCTTCCTCGCACAGTGGGGACTTTACGAGCTGCTTTCCGGCAAGATAACCCAGAGCCTGTCCATCCCCTTCATCACCATCGTACCCTTCTCGGAGCTGTGGCTGTTCGTGTTCGGCATATTCATGGCTGTGGGTCTCGTTGTGGGTGCCTTCGGCGGCACCATCGCCATAAAGAACTTCCTGAAGGTCTGATATGCCCTTCGGCAATTGCGGAGATTGATATGAACAGAAGACTTATAGTATCTATACTTGCCATAATCCTCGTTATCAGCATGCTTGCCGGCATTGTTTTAGCTGCTCTGCCCGCCAACGCCTTTGGCTGCTCGGTGCTTGCGATAGGGGATAACTGCGCTGCGGTGCTGCCTGTGATGACGGTACCCGCCGCCTGAAACGGAATAAAATTTTGCAATGTGACGGGCAGTCTGAGGACTGTCCGTCAATTGTGGTGTTCGGAGCGGCTGTGAACCGGGCTGACCGCGAAAGGGAAAGGGGAGTGCTCCTTGAATAAAAAGAGATCGGGCGCAGGAAGCGCCGTAATAAGCAAGCTGGGCGTATTTGTAATCGTCTGCGTAATTGTCATGGCCGTCACGGCTTTCTTCACCTATAAGCTTGCCGTGGGCAGCTTCAGCGACAGAGAGGCTCTGAACAATGCCAAACGCTATGCGGAGATAGAAAAGGCCGTAGAGGAGAATTATATCGGCAATGCGGACAAGGAAACCATGCGCAGCGCCGCATCCTCGGCGATGATTCGTGCGTTGGGTGATAAATGGAGCTACTATATGACACCGGATGAGTACGCCTCCTTCAAAATGTCGGGGGCAGGCGGCTTTGCCGGAATCGGCATGGGCATATTCGTGAACTCCGACGGCAGGTTTGAGATAAGCTCCGTGGAGGCGGCCTCCGTGGCGGGCAAGGCGGGACTGACCGCAGGACAGGTCATCGTTTCTGTGGACGGTCAGGACGTCAGCGGGATGAGCCTCAGCGGGCTTCAGACCCTCATCCGCTCTAAAATGAACGTTAACTTCAGCATTGTCGCTGCGGAAAAAAACGGTGATGAGGTCAGCGCAACGCTTAAATGTGCCGACAGCTATACCAGCCCCGTGGTGTACAAAATGCTCAAGGAGGATGTGGGCTACGTCCGCATCAAGAATTTTGAAGCGGGCTGCGGCGACGATTTCAAGACCGCGGTGGAATTCCTCATTTCCAGCGGCGCCGTGAGCTTTATCTTTGATGTCCGGGACAATCCCGGCGGACTGTTTGAGGAGATGACCAAGGCACTTGACCTGCTTCTGCCGGACGGCACGCTGTATTCCACGGAGGACAGGGACGGGAACAGAGCCACGGTATCCTC
>JABUSQ010000125.1 GCA_021442665.1 Oscillospiraceae bacterium | reverse complement strand
ATGCCACATGGTGGCTACGTCAGGCTATAACCCGCGCCATCGCAGATCAGGCACGCACCATCAGAATACCCGTCCATATGGTGGAGACCATAAACAAGGTCATCCGTGTCTCCCGTCAGCTTCTTCAGGAGCTTGGTCACGACCCCAGTGCCGAGGAAATAGCAAAGGAGATGGGCATGACTCCTGAGAAGGTCAGAGATATTCTCAAGATAGCTCAGGAGCCCGTATCCCTGGAGACACCCATCGGCGAGGAGGAGGACTCCCATCTGGGCGACTTTATCCCCGACGAGGACGCCTCCGAGCCCTCCGAGGCTGCCTCCTTCTCCCTGCTCAAGGAACAGCTTCTCGAGGTACTGGACACACTCACACCCCGTGAAAAGAAGGTTTTGGAGCTACGCTTCGGCATCATCGACGGCCGAACCCGCACTCTGGAGGAGGTAGGCAAGGAGTTTAACGTCACCCGTGAGCGCATCCGTCAGATTGAAGCCAAGGCTCTGCGCAAGCTCCGCCATCCCTCCCGCAGCAAGAAGCTTCGAGACTTCCTCAATTAATCTGCAGAAAGGAGCAGTTATGCGGTACGATACCATCATAGTGGGCGCAGGTCCGGGCGGAATATTCTCTGCCTTTGAGCTCACAAGACTCGCCCCCCACCTGAAGATAGCCGTTTTTGAAGCCGGCCATCCTCTGAGCAGGCGCCGCTGCCCCATCGACGGGGAGAAGATAAAATCTTGTCTCAACTGCAAAAGCTGCTCTATCATGAGCGGTTTCGGCGGAGCGGGTGCTTTCTCCGACGGCAAATACAACATAACCAATGACTTTGGCGGCACGCTTTATGAGTACATAGGCAGAAAGCAGGCTATTGAGCTCATGCAGTATGTTGACCGGATTAACGTGCAGTACGGCGGTGAGGGCACAAGGCTCTACTCCACCTCCGGCTCACAGTTCAAAAAGCTCTGCATTCAGAATAAGCTGAAGCTTCTTGATGCCTCGGTGCGTCATCTCGGCACGGATATAAACTATGTGGTTCTGGAGAATCTCTTCAACGAGCTCAAGGACAAGGTGGACTTCTACTTTGACACCCCCGTCATTGACATTGAGCTCACGGAAGACGGTTACACCGTCAACACCTCCGGGGGAAAGTTTGATGCCGTAAACTGCATTATCTCCGTGGGCAGAAGCGGAAGTAAATGGATGGAGCAGGTCTGCAGAGCTCTGGACATCGGCACAAGGTCAAACCGCGTCGATCTCGGCGTCAGGGTGGAGCTTCCCGCCGTGGTCTTCTCTCACCTTACCGATGAGCTCTATGAGAGCAAGATAGTCTACCGCACGGAAAAATTTGAGGACAATGTCCGCACCTTCTGCATGAATCCCTGCGGCATCGTGGTTCACGAGAATACCAACGGCATCGTAACCGTCAACGGTCACAGCTATGAGGACAAGGAGAAGCAGACAGACAACACAAATTTCGCTCTTCTGGTGTCGAAACACTTCTCAGAGCCCTTCAACGACTCCAACGGCTACGGAGAAAGCATAGCCCGTCTGTCCAACATGCTGGGCGGCGGTGTTATCGTTCAGCGCTTCGGCGACCTTATCCGTGGACGCAGAAGCACGGTGAAGCGCATTGAGGAGGGTCTTGTGACTCCCACCCTCACTGCCACGCCGGGAGATCTCAGCCTTGTTCTGCCCAAGCGTATTCTGGACGGAATCATCGAGATGATCTATGCCCTTGACAAAATTGCCCCCGGCACCGCCAATGACGACACCCTGCTCTACGGTGTGGAGGTCAAGTTCTACAACATGGAGGTAGATCTGGACAAGGATCTCATGACACGCTACAAGGGACTGTACATCATCGGTGACGGCAGCGGCATCACCCATTCCCTGTCCCACGCCAGTGCCAGCGGCGTGTATGTGGCACGGAACATAGCAGGAAAAGCGCAGTAAAAAAAAGCCCCGAATAGCGGGGCTTCTGAGGGCAATTATTAAAAGAGTTGAAAATTGCACGGCATAAGATTACCGGGATAAGCAGATGAAGTGAACCCCAAGAGTTAGACAAAAATATAAAATTAAGAGACCATAAGGGTCTGGTATCTGTGTTGAGCAGGTGTCAGGCCCTTTAGCTTTAGCTTGATTCTTGGCGGACAGCGCAAGCTCTCGGGTCTTCTCGTTCATCGCACCGAGTGCGTTGTCCTCGCCATCAACCCTATCTGAGATTTTTATGCTTCTGACTCTGCTGTTGCGGGTAAGAGTCTCAGCTATGAAGCTGGCCATCCACCGCTCGCCCTGCGACAGTTTGACACCGGGCTCGACCTTTGTGCGGGTAGACATGTCAACGGCATTATAGCTTGCTATGGTATCCTCGACGTCGAAATGAATACGGTTAAGCCCGTCGCCGTCCTGTGTGGTTGTGATATCCAGCACCTCGCCTGTCTTGACAAACTCGTCAAACATAGCATCAAGTACCGCATCCTCGGTGTTCTCCTCGCCGAGCGTGTCGCGCATCTCCTCCTTGAACTGCTCTCGGTTCAGCTCCGTACCGTCAGAGAGCTTGACAGTAGGTTCTTCGAAAACCATCTCCATCTGATACGCCTTAGCAGCGTCATAGTCGTTCTCACCAAACTCGCGCATTTCAACATCACGCTCGGTGTTAACCATGAACGCTACTTTCGGATTACCGTGGTTCTCAGCGATGTTGTCATGGTCGTAATCCATGTTGTAATCCATGATTGATGCGGTCTTGAAACCGAACTTCAGCTCGTACATCTCCTTTAGATTTTGCCGTTCAGAAGCATAACAATCAAGTGTTTTGCCTTTTTCCTTGATAATGGGCGCAATGGCATGAAGAAACCCAACCTTCCCGTTCAGAGCTTTATTGTTGAAAACACTGATAACATCGCCGTCCGGGGTAATAGAAAAACCGCACGTGCCATCTTCGCTCAGATAGTTCGTGCAGTCTTCGTAGCCAATGCCGTCTTCAGTTGTCTGAACTTCGTGAAGGTCAACCAGCTCACCGTTCTCCAGATAAGCTCGTGCAATCTCAAAGCAATCTCTAAAAGTCTGGGCGTCAGCATTTTCGTACATCTCGAAAGTGTTATTTCGCCCGGCAAGAGTTATCCGCCCATCGCCATCAGGGCGTGAATCGCGCCAAAGCTCCACCCGTCCTTTAAGAATTCGGGCCACTCGTCCTCGTACATTTGCATCTCCCAGCTCGTATACTCGGGCTTCTGCTGGAGCTCCGTTCTCGCCCACTCCGCGTATCTTTGCTTGAAGCTGCCTAAGCTCTCCGTCTCCGATGTCTGCTGAGGCTGTTCCTCCGTCTTGGGCTTGAACACCTGGCTGATATCTATTTTCTCCATTCGGGGTTACCTCCTGAGTAGTATTAGCAGCATTATACTGGGTTGCCGTAGCATTGTCAACTGCTGTGGTGTTACTATCCGCAAAAGCTTTACCCTGCTCCTTGAGGAAAGAACGGAGCTGGGAGATAGTCAGACCGCTCGGGACTTCTACCCCGGTAAGCTGAGTGAATACGGTCTTCGCAAGGTCTACTCCGTTCGGGTCAGAGCCTTTCTTGCTCTGCCCTACTAAGGTCTTGAGCTCTACGCCGCTCACCTCTTCGCCCGCAAGCAGACGCTGCATGATAGCTCCGCGCTGCTGAGCTACGGCGGTATCTGCGCCCGCGTCTATAAACGCCTGCTGAGCGTTTATCTGCGGCTGAGCGGTTTCTGCCGTGTCGGTCTGCGCAGTTGTATCTGCGGTGGGTGCTGTCTTCAGAGCCTCGGGTACAAAAGCCGCAGCGGGGTTTTCGGTATTGGCGGCGGTAGCCGTATTTGCGGCGGGGTAATTAGTGCAACATAGGTGCAACAGTTATAGCCTAAAACAGCCTATTCTGCACATGCTTTGATTTCCAGTTTTGGATTAGGATTTTTCAAAATTCTCCTTGAAAATCAATCCTTTCAATTTGTAAAGTTTTAATTCTGTTGAGTCATAGCAACGGCAATTGTCGCCGGCCATATGAATCGCACCGCTCTCTGCATCAGATTTTTCAGAGTCAGGGCCTCGGACTTTTTGCAGTTTTAAAATTTGCATAATTATTTATATAATTTTTCTTACGAGATTATGAATAAAAGCCTTGACAAACGCAAAAAATAGTGCTATATTAGCACTCAGAGATAGAGAGTGCCAGCAGATAGAAATGCAGAGTGCTAAAAGGTATGACTTATGGCTATCAGCGAAAGGAAAAAGAGAATACTTGCGGCGCTGATTGATGAGTACGTCAAGACGGCAGAACCCGTGGGCAGCAAGACTATCGCAGCCCTCGCCGATCTCGGTTGCTCCTCTGCAACCATACGCAATGAACTGGCAGAGCTCACATCAATGGGCTATCTTGAGCAGCCCCATACCTCCGCAGGACGCATACCCACTCCCATGGGCTACAGGATGTACGTCAACGAGCTTATGGAAAAGCAGAAGCTGACCCTTGAAGAGACGGAGGAAATTAACCGTCGTCTGAACGACAAGATGATTCAGCTTGACCACATGATGAGTGACGTGGGCAAAATTGCCTCCCAGCTTACTGATTATCCCGCTCTGGCAATGGCGGCATACGCTCCGGCAACGATACAGCGCTTCGACCTCATATATATCGACGCCAACACCTTCATCATCGTGCTGCTGCTGTCTAACAACACCGTGAAAAACAAGCTGGTGCACCTGCCTATCTCCGTGGATGCGGCTATGATGCAGAAGCTCAGCGTACTGTTCAACGCAAACTTCACAGGCATAACAAACGACAAGATAACTCCGGTGCTCATCTCCTCTACGGAGAGAGCCGCCGACGATACAAGAGGGCTTACGGCGGTAATCGCCTCCTTCGTGATGGAAATACTCTCCGAGGGTGACTCCGTGGAGGCCTTCGTTACAGGTGAGACGAGGCTGCTTAATCAGCCCGAATTCCGTGACCCAGCCAAGGCTCATAAGCTTATGAGCTATTTATCAGAGGGCGGTCACCTCATTACCGGAGACAGCCCCGAGCTAATCCCCGGTGATTCCGAGGTAAGGGTACTCATAGGTCCCGAAAATGTAGCGGAGGAGCTAAAGGACTCCAGCGTGGTCATCGCAAGCTACGATATGGGTGACAATACCCGGGGCATCATCGGAGTTGTGGGCCCCACGAGAATGGATTATTCCTCAGTTGCGGCAAAGCTGAGCTTCCTTGCGGCGGGTCTGTCCCGCAGGTTGGGTGGCGGAGCCTCACCGCCTCTGGGAATGCATGATAAACTGATAATCAAGGGAGAGGACATAATAGATGAGCACTGAAGAGAAAAAGGATACAGCCCCCGCCGAGGAGCTCGGCGAAGAGCTTGATGAACAGCCCGAGGCTCCCAAAAAAGAGAAGAAGCCCAAGAAGGAGAGCAAAAAGGAGCTGGAGATAAGGGAGGCGGTAAAGGATGCCGTGGAAAAGGCGGTCTCCGAGGAGAAGGACAAATACCTCCGTCTTGCCGCAGAGTATGACAATTTCCGCCGCCGCACCCAGAAGGAGAAGGAATCCCTCTACGGCGATATCAAGGCGGACGTGCTCACAAAATTCCTGCCGGTGTATGACAATCTTGAGCGTGCGCTCAAGCAGGAAACCGCCGACGAGGCCTATTTCAAGGGCGTTGAGATGATTATGAATCAGTTCAATGCTACTCTTGAGAAGCTGGGCGTCACGGAGATTGAGGCTCTGGGAGAGAAATTCGACCCCGAAAAGCACAATGCCGTCATGCACATTGAGGATGAGAGCTTCGGCGAAAACGAGGTCGTTGAGGTTTTTCAGAAGGGCTTCAAATATAACGACAAGGTCATCAGATTTGCAATGGTAAAGGTTGCAAATTGAGATAAATCCGTAAATTTAATTATCATTTTCTATAGGAGGAAAAAACAATGGGTAAGATTATAGGAATAGACCTCGGTACAACCAACAGCTGCGTTTCCGTTCTCGAGGGCGGCGAAGCTGTAGTTATCGCAAACGCAGAAGGCGCACGCACCACTCCCTCTGTTGTGGCATTTGCCGCAAAGACCGGTGAGCGCATGGTAGGTCAGGTGGCAAAGCGTCAGGCAATCACCAACCCCGACCGCACCATCTCCTCCATCAAGCGTGAGATGGGCTCCAACTACAAGGTAA
>JABUSQ010000211.1 GCA_021442665.1 Oscillospiraceae bacterium | reverse complement strand
CTGGCCGCAGGAGGAGATAGAAGGCTTCCTCGCCGATGCCGGATTTGACGTAACGCTCCCCTCCCTGACAGGCAGCTTCACCACCGAAAAGGACGTTGAGTATCTGTATGTTTACGGAGCGGACGACCACAAAAACGGCAAGACCTTTGAGTCCGTGCTGCTGAAGAGTCTGCGCAAGGGCACCAATGCGTGGGACATTGAAAAGGCCGAGGTGGTCTTCGGCGCCGACGGCTACAGCGGCTACACGGCGGTGTACAAGGAGGAGGTTCTGGGTCAGACTCTGAAGCTGTCCTTCTGCACTCAGGAAAAGGTGTTCCGCTTCAAGATGGAGCTGCTGTGCGATGCGGACTACTGGTACTGGTTCGAGAAGGACATTGCGGATTTCGTGGAAGAGAACGGCTTCAGCGTTGATATCCCCTCTCTGAGCGGCAAGAAGATATTCGCTCTGGACAATACCGCGGTGGACGTGTACGGGACGCTGACTGTTGATGCCGGCCTCACCCCCGAATACACCGGCTATCTGACCACCGAGTATAAAGAGCTCTTCGACGAGGAGCTGTGGGACGTGACCTATGACGAGCAGAGGCAGTACGGAACGGCCTGCTCCAAGGAGAGGGTCAGGAACGTCTACGGTCTGTATGTTACCCTGAGGGTGGATTTCTACAACGACTACGCCCACAACTGCTTCGCCGTTGAGATATACCCCTTCGGCGACATTGCTCTGAGCCTGAATACAGCTCTTGCGGAGTTCGGTCACGATTACGAGATAAGCGGCTTTGACACAAAGTTCCTTGACCTGTACGGCTGCGAGAGACTGGACGACGGCAACAGGATGGTGTTCGACATCTATATGGGGCAATACGATGAGGCGTATGAGACCATAGAAAAATGCGCCGCCGAGCTTAGGCTCACCAAGACCTCGGAGGGCGAGGAGCCGGGCAGCTTCGAGGCGTCGAACGCCGACGGCTCAATCACCATGAGCTGCAGCAGATTTTACGGTGTGTACTACGGCCTGCAGATAGTATTCACAAAATAACGAAAAGCCTCTGCGAAAGCAGAGGCTTTTTTGGCGGTTTTCCTTTTATGTATCCCTTATTAAGGAGTCACTGCAGCAGTCTTTCACTTTCTCTCCCTCCGTCAAAAATCATAGATTTTTGACAGCTCCCTCGTCAGAGGGAGGTATGAGTGCGCCCCGGTTTGAACTCTTCCTTTGCGGCTCCGTGGTCCGCTCCGAAATCACCGCTTCATGGCTCCCTCTGACGAGGGAGCTGTCACGGCACGCCGTGACTGAGGGAGAGACGCCTACGCGCGCGAAGTGCTTCGCCTTGTGGATGCACTCTTTCTTCGTGGGGGCAGACTCGCAATTTGCCTACGCGCGCGAAGTGCTTCTTCTGTAAATCGTAACCATTTGTTACTTTTTTATACTCGCAATTTGCCTACGCGCGCGAAGTGCTTCATCGCAGGCACGTTAGATGCTAACTACGGCAAACTCGCAATTTGCCTACGCGCGCGAAGTGCTTCAGATTTTCCGACGAATATTATCTCCGTCGGAAAGTTACTCGCAATTTGCCTACGCGCGCGAAGTGCTTCTGCGGCATTTCGGCTGATTGGAATTGAGGTGGTGCTCGCAATTTGCCTCCGCGCGCGAAGTGCTTCGGCAAAAATGCACAAAATCCGCAGACCGTCAGCACTCATTTTGCACGTATGCAATGATGTAAGCGATTCCTACTTTGCTGTGGGCTGAATTCAACCCATCAACTACCGGATTCTTACAACTTATTCGGCGCGAAGGTACACGGTAAACCATGTTCATTGCGTTTCGCGCCGGGGACGGGTTGCGCCTCCGTCCCCTTATTAATAATCATAAACTTTGCTCTGCGAAAAAAAGTATGTTCTTTGCGGCGTTTATATCTCGGTCATGCACCGTGCCGCAGACGGGGCATTTCCATGTTCTTATGCTTAGGCTCCATGGTTTCAGTCTGTATTCATCATCACTATTATATGTATAGCCACATTCCGAGCATCTTTTGCTTGACGGTGTCCACCTGTCTATACTTTGTATCGTTCGGTTATGCCAGTCCGATTTATATTTAATATACAGGAGAAGCGTTCCGAACGCTGCATCGGAAAGGGCATAGCTGAGATGCCTGTTTCGCAGCATACCTGTTATATTCAGCGTCTCCACTGCGATAAGCCCGTTTTCTTCCACTATTCTTCTGCTTATCTCATGGTTCCATGCATCACGTTTTCGGCTTATTTTTCTGTTTAGCTTTGCGTGACGCTGTTTTTCTCTCAGATAGCCCTTTGACGGCTTCAGCGGGGGAGGCGGCTCAACCTTACCATTAAGCTCGGGGTCGTTCATTATTTTTTTCCGTTCAGCTTTATTTCTTTTAAGAGCTTCACGGTAGACCTCGTTGCTCGGCCCCCAGCGCCGAGACATTTTTCGGTTTATAAGACGTTGATGTCTCTTTTCATCTTTTTTGAACTTCTTGTTCTCAAATACGGTTCCGTCAGAGCAGACTGCAATATCGGATATGCCCACATCAATACCGACTTTTTTCTCTGACGGCTCTGCAAAGGGCTTTAGGCACTTCTTTATTTTGAATACTATAAAATAGTCGCCGACCTTGTCCCTGCTTACAACCACGCCGATTCTTTCTTGTCTGTGAGTCTTCGCCCACGTGAGAAAATCCGTTTTCTCATCGTCAAATCTGAGTTTTTTATTCCAGCCTCGGACCTTCACCTCTCCTATTCGCGTCAGATCAATACGGAAAACGTTCGGGTTATCTCCGATTTTCACCTTAGTCAGCTGCTCATCATAGCTGTATGACGTTCTCGGGTGCAGGTCATTATAATACTTCGGCTTATGATACTCTATCGGATTCTTGCCGAGTTCTTTCGCTATATCTCCTTTTAACCCCACATTGTGGGTTATTGCCGCTGCAGGACAGGCGTTTATTATGGGATGCTCCTCTGTAAGCTTTGCCTTATATTCCTTTTCAAAAGCCGTTTTCAAGTCCGGAAAATGAACAGTTTCTTCTGTACACTCCCCACCCTTGCACTTTTTCTTTTTTTCGGTAACGTTGATTCCGTTGTTCCACATATCGTAAATAAGACAGTTGTGGTACACCCGGACAGCCATCAGCGCATCGTCAATAGCCTTTTTCTGCGATTTTGTCGGGTATAGTCTGCACTTCATGGCATAGTTATTAATTTCATCGTAATGCAAAATATCCCTCCTCACACGCATTGTTTTTATAATTATACCCGATTTTATGCTTTATGTCAAAGCATATTGTAATAATATGGGTTGCCTGCAAACGATATACGGCTCATGAAAAAGCCTCTGCTTTCGCAGAGGCTTTTTCCTTCTTCTCAGAGTCTTTCCTTTATGGCGTTTACTTTGGTACGCATGGCGTCAATGATAACGGAGGCGTCTAGGCTGTAGGTCATGGAGTCGAAGCCACGCTCGAAGCCCGATACCACCGCATCGGCTGTGGGCGCAAAGAGCATACAGAACTTCCCCGCCTCATGGCAGGCCCTGAGGATCCTGTCAAGAGCCGCCTGAAACACGGGATTTCCAAAATCACCGGGTATGCCCATTGATATGCTCAGATCGAAGGGCCCCACGAATATGCCGTCAACACCCTCAAGAGCGGCGATCTCCTCGATGCACTCCAGAGAACCCACGGTCTCACATTGCGGAATAAGCAGGGTCTGACCGTTAAAATGCGCCATCACCTCGGAAACGCTGCCGGGGATATCGTAGCCCCAGCCGTCCTTTCTGGTGGGGCAGAAGCCACGCTCGCCCACGGGATGATACTTCGCATAGCTTACCAGCTCTCTCACCTGCTGCACACTGTGGACATTGGGCACGATAAGACCCTGAGCACCCACGTCCAGAAGCTTGAGAATTGCGGGACGGCTGGTCTCACGGACTCTGCACAGAGGCGTCAGCCCGCAGTTTTCCGCGGCACGGATGAAATCCGCACTGCTCTCAGCCTCTATGGGAGAGTGCTCATTGTCGATTATAACATAGTCGAAGCCCGTGCGTCCGATGCACTCCATAACGCTGACGGAGGCGGTGTCGAAGAAAATACCCAGGGGCTTTTCATGCTTTTCTATTTTTGCCTTGAAAAGATTATTCACAGCTTCACGCTCCTTTCACATACCTATTATATCTTGAATTTGCCAAAAAGCAATGATAAGATATACATATGCGGTATAATTCACCGGTTACGGAGGAGCCGCAGTCATTACGGAAACGGAGAGGTGCGAAATGAGCTCATACACGAGGGAATATCTTGAGCTGCTGTCGGAGAAATACCCCTGCGAGGCGGATGTCTGCACGGAGATTATAAACCTCCGCTCCATACTCGCTCTGCCCAAGGGCACGGAGCATTTTATAAGCGATCTCCACGGTGAGTACGCCGCCGTGCGTCATATCCTCAATAACTGCTCCGGTGTCATACTGGAAAAGGTGCGCAAGCTCTTTGAGGATAAGATAGGTCTTGACCGCTGCCGCAGTCTGTGTACCCTCATCTACTACCCCGAGGAGGTACTTTCCCTGATGCACGAGCGGGGCGACGACGGCGAGGACGAGCTGTGCGAGATAATAGGCATGCTCCGCACGCTTGCGGAGATGCTGTCCGGCAAATACACCCGGGGCTATGTGCGGAAGCAGATGCCTCAGGAGTGGAGCGGCGTGCTTGACGAGCTTCTGCATCTCCAGCGTGACGAGTATCAGAACCAGAACAGCTATCAGGACACGCTTATACACAGCATCGTTACCACGGGAGCCGCCGACGGGGTTATCGCGGCCATGGCGGAGCTGATAAAGCGTCTGGCGGTGGATAAGCTCCACGTGGTTGGCGACATCTTCGACCGCGGGCCCGAGCCGGCGCGTCTCACCGAGCTGCTCATGGAGCATCACAATCTGGACATACAGTGGGGCAACCACGATATTCTGTGGCTGGGAGCGGCATCGGGAAGTCCTGCCTGCATCTTCACGGTGCTGCGCATCGCCGTGACCTACGATAACATGGACATCATCGGCAGACGCTACGGTATCTCTCTGCGCCCGCTCATGGCCTTTGCGGAGAAATACTACGGAGCCTCTGACAAGGAGAGTCTGAAGCTGGCTCTGCATATTCTGGGCTTCAAGCTGGAGGGCAGGATAATAAAGCGCCATCCGGGCTACGGCATGGATTCCCGCCTGATGCTGGAGCGCATAGATTACGAGCACAACACCGTCCGTCTGGATACGGGAGTATACCCCCTCAACACCGACAAATGGATGACCGTAGACCCTGCGGATCCCTACGCTCTGACGGAGGACGAAAAGGCGCTCATCGAGGAATATGTCACCGTGTTCCGGGAGAGCCAGTCTCTGCGCCGCCACATGGACTTCATCTATCGCAAGGGCAGCACATATCTGTGCTGCAACGGAAATCTGCTGTACCACGGGTGCATACCCATGACGGAGAAGGGCAGCTTTGCAAAGGTACGCCACGGCGGCAAATGGTACAGCGGCAGGAGCCTGCTGGATTATGCCGACACCATAGTCAAAAGCGCCTGGGCAAAGCACGACGAGTCCGCTCTGGACATGATGTGGTATCTCTGGTGCGGCAACGACAGCCCCTTCTCCGGCAGGGTCTTCCACACCTTCGAGCGCGCCGTGGTGGACGACAAGGACACCTGGACGGAGCCGAAGAACCACTATTTCGACTTCTGGGAGGACGAAACCGTGGTTCGCAGGATACTCACGGAGTTCGGACTTGACCCGGACAAGGGACACATCATAAACGGTCACACCCCGGTAAAGGCAAAGAAGGGCGAAAGCCCCGTGAAGGCCAACGGCAGACTGCTCATCATAGACGGCGGCTTCTGTGCGGCGTATCAGAAGACCACGGGCATAGCGGGCTACACGCTGGTGTACAATTCCCACGGTCTGAAGATAAAGGCTCACAAGCCCTTTGAGGGCGTGGCGAAGGCGATAAGCGAGAATGCCGACATCGAATCCGACGCCTTCATGGTGGAGAGCTTCTACTCCCGGCGTTTCATTGCCGACACGGACGGCGGCAGGACGCTCATAAAGCGCATAGACGCACTGGAGCAGCTGCTGGCAGCCTACCGCTCCGGAGAGCTGGAGGAGCGCAGGTAAAATAAAAACAGGAAATCTCACGATTTCCTGTTTCCTCAGTTCGTCAAAGAAGTCATTTTGGCTTCTTTGACGAATTTTTCGCACTCCGTTCTGC
>JABUSQ010000055.1 GCA_021442665.1 Oscillospiraceae bacterium | reverse complement strand
TTTTTCCCGACGTACACGCCGCCGTGAAAAACGGATTAAACTCTATTCGCACCTGACGGCGCGAACTCTGCGAGGCTTTTTTTATCCGTTTCTCTGTTTATAAAGCCTTGCGGCCCGTGACATGGGTATCAGCGCAAGGGCGCTGACTATGGCGGCGGCGATGAACAGCTCGTTTACGGGGAGGTAGCCCTCGGCTATCTGAGTCACGTCGTAGCCCAGAGCCGAAGCTCTGTCGGCGGTGACGAAAATAAGATTGCCGTTTTCGACCACCTGATAGACCTTCTCTCCGAAGCGTCGGCATATGGGATCCGCCAGCAGGGGGCCTGCCACCATGGGGAAAAACACGAAGAACATGATGCGTATGCCCTCGAACTGTCCCCGGTGCTCCTCAGGGTAGAGTCTTTTCATCCACACGGTCATGGACTGCATAAACACCACATAGCCCATGCCCGCCATGATGATTCCTATGTAGCAGGGCCAGTTTGCGGCGATATTCAGGGCGTTTTCACGGTCGAAGCTGTCCGTCATGGCTCCCACCACGAAGAAAATAAACAGGCACGCCGCAATGCTCAGTATCACGGAAAAGGCGGCGACCTTAGGCACCTTTTTGTTGTTTATGACCCGGATGAAGGGCAGGGACAGGAGCATCGCCAGCACCAGAGGTATGCCCAGAATAAGGCTCGGGTCGGTGAAGCCCAGCGTGTAGTTCATCCAGTTCAGGATGTGGATGAAATAGCAGTTATAGCCGATGAAAAACACACAGAGGGTGAGGAACACAAGGGCAAGCTCTCTGTTCTCAAGAAAACGCCTGATGTTAAAGGTTGAGGCAAACTGCTTTCGGAAGCTGCCCTCCTTCACGGGTCTGAGTGTCGGCGCATCCTTCAGCAGAAACGCCGATGCCACGCCTATGAGAATGTTTAGCACACCCACCACCGAGAAGAACACGATATAGCCGAGCTGAGGGTTCTCCGCCGTGGCAAAGCCTCCCACGAACATTCCGCCCACCAGCGTGCCTACCAGCGTACCGATGACGGGCAGAGTTGCCGCCACGGTGCCTATCTGTCCGGAGTTTGTATCGTCCATCATGTCCGCGTACCACGCGTTGTAGCCTGCGTCGTTTGCCATGGAGCCGAAAAAGCTCATGATGGTGTCGGCGGCGACAATGGTTACGCCTATCAGCATGACGTCGTTATAGATGGCGCCTCTCAGATAGTGGGTGAGTCCGAAGGCGATGGTGAACACGCCCCAGAGCACCGACCCCCAGACGATGAGCTTTTTTCGGGAGCCTATTCTGTCCGAGAGAGTACCGAAGAAGAGTGCCGAGAAGGTGGTCGCCGTCGCAGAGCAGATGGTCATGGCGGTGACCACTCCGAGCTGAGCTCCGAAGTCGGAGTACAGAAAGTTTGCAAACCAGTTGTTTTCGATGACCCACGCTATCTGAGCCGTGAAGCCGATGACCAGCAGCAGCGTCCAGTTCAGTGCGCCTATACCCTTTTTCTCTTTTGCCATAGCTTTACCTCGCATATTTTTTAATGAAGCCCAGCACAAGGCTTCTGTATTTTTCAGTCTCCAGCATATAGGAGGCGGCGTGGCCTGCGCCGCTGACGATAAGGCTGTCCTCACACCTCTCCGCAATACTCAGTGCCATGTCCGCAGGGATAAATCTGTCCTCATCGCCGCAGATATAGATGCAGGGTACGGGGGAGTTTTCTATTGCGTCACGCACGTCGTAGGTGTGAAAATCATAGCGCGCCGCTATCATATTGCACAGCTCAAACGTCCCCACAAAGGGGAAGCGGGGCAGATGATACACGGTGCCGATAAGGTGGCAGAACACCTCGTGGGGCGTGGAAAAGCCGCAGTCGGCTATGACGCCGCTGACCTCGCCGTTTTGAAAAAGGTCTGCGCTGTTTAATGCAGCAGTGGCTCCCATGCTCATGCCGTGAAGGAAGATATCGTCCCCCGGCAGCATATCCTGCACCCTTCGAACCCAGCCCCTTATGTCATGGGCATCAAGCACGCCGAAGCCGACATACCTTCCCTCGCTGTCCCCGTGGGCTCTCATATGGGGGAAGAGTATGGAATAGCCCTGCTCTGCGTACATCTCATGTACGGCGCAGAAATCCAGTATGGGCAGGGAGTTATAGCCGTGACAGCAGATCACCGTGACGTTCTTCTCTCCCCGGTGGAGCTTTCCCGCCAGCCTCAGACCGTCCTCTGTGGTGATGAACACGTCCTCCGTGGGCAGGGCGTTGAATTTCTTCACCTTCGTGGCGTTATATGCGAAAAGCTCCGCAGCCGTGGGCTCCAGCAGCGGTGAGAGCATGTTCCCCTCAGTGAAGGGGGGTTGAGAGCTTCGCTTTATTATTTTCCCCACCATCACAAAGCCAAAGGCAAAAAGTGCTGCCAGAAGCACGCCGATGACGATAAGCACCACCATAAAATCACCTCTCCATAAATTTAACACAAACCGCCAGAAATATCAAACTTGAATGAGCTTCGATTTTACATTATAATAGATGCACTAAAAACGGAGAGAAGCTATGAAGAAACTTGTTTTGGGAGTGCTTGCCCATGTGGATGCGGGCAAGACCACTCTCTGCGAAGCCCTGCTCTATACCTGTGGAAGCATCCGCAGGCTGGGTCGTGTGGATCATCGGGACACGGCGCTGGACACCCACGAGCTGGAGCGCAAACGGGGCATAACCATATTTTCAAAGCAGGCTCAGCTTAAAACCGACAGCCTGGAGCTATGCCTGCTGGACACGCCGGGGCATGTGGATTTTTCCGCAGAGACAGAGCGAACCCTGCAGGTGCTGGACTATGCCGTACTGGTCATTTCGGGCACGGACGGTGTTCAGGCGCATACGGAGACTCTGTGGCAGCTGCTGGCCGGACATAAGGTCCCCACCTTCATATTCGTCACCAAGATGGACATCGCAAGCTGTGACCGCAATGCTGTCATGGCGGATATCCGTGAGAGACTCGGTGACGGCTGCCTTGACCCGGAGGACGATGAGGCCGTCGCCATGTGTGACGAGACGGTGCTGGAGCACTACATGGACAACGGCTGTGTTTCCGAGGAGGATATCCGTTATCTCGTGAAGCGCCGTAAGCTCTTTCCCGTCACCTTCGGCTCGGGACTAAGACTTCAGGGCGTGGATACGCTGATAAACCGCCTTGAGAGCTTCACCGAGGAGCCTCAGTACCCGGAGGTCTTCGGCGCAAGGGTGTACAAGCTGATGCGTGATGCTCAGGGCAACCGCCTGTCCTGCATCAAGCTCACCGGCGGCAGCCTGAGGGTGAAGAGTCCGCTGAAATATCTCGACAGAAGCGGCGCCCCCGTTGAGGAGAAGGTCGACGGTATCCGCATATACTCCGGAGCAAAATTCGAAAGCGCCGATGTCGTCACGGCGGGCACGGTCTGCGCCGTGCAGGGTCTGTCCGAGACCTATACGGGGCAGGGTCTGGGTTACGAGGAGAACAGCGTTGCTCCCGAATTAGAGCCCGTTCTGGCGTACAGAGTCAATCTCCCCGGGGGCACAGACCCTCAGATTGCCCTGAAAAAGCTCCGAATTCTTGAGGACGAGGATCCCATGCTCCGCATCGTCTGGAACGAACAGCTCCGGGAGATACGTATCCGTCTCATGGGCGAGGTTCAGACGGAGGTGCTGGCGTCCCTTATAGCGGAACGCTTTGACATGCCGGTCACCATCGACCGGGGCGGCATTATGTACCGTGAGACCATCAAGGCACCCGTTGAGGGCGTGGGGCATTTTGAGCCCCTGCGGCATTATGCCGAGGTGCATCTTGCCATGGAGCCTCTGGAGCGGGGCTCGGGTCTTGTTTTCGATGCGGACTGCCCCGAGGACGAGCTGGACAGGAACTGGCAGAATCTCATCCTCACCCATCTTTACGAGAAGACCCACGCAGGCGTCCTCACCGGCTCCCCCATCACCGACATGAAGATCACTCTCATAGCCGGGCGTGCCCATCCCAAGCACACCGAGGGCGGGGATTTCCGTCAGGCTGTATACCGGGCCGTGCGGCAGGGGCTTATGAAGGCGGAAAGCGTTCTGCTGGAGCCCTGGTATTCCTTCCGCATAGAGGTTTCCCCCGAAAACGTGGGACGGGTCATAAGCGATCTGCGAACCATGAGCGCAAGCTTTGATGCGGACAGTGATGCGAGAGGCAACAGCGTTGTCACGGGCCTTGCTCCCGTGTCGGAGCTTAACGGCTACGCCTCCGCTCTTGCCGGTTTCACCCACGGAAAGGGTCGTATCTCCTGCCGCGTGGATGGCTACTACCCCTGTCACAATGCGGAAAAGGTCATTGCTGATTCAGGCTACGAGCCCGAGGCGGATACGGAGAATACCGCCGACAGCGTGTTCTGCTCCCACGGTGCGGGGGTGAACGTGAAATGGAGTGAGGCAGATAGCTTCATGCACATCGACACGGGCTTCGGAAAGCAAAAGCCCTCTGCCCCCGGCTTCAGACCGCGGAGCTTCAGTATCGACGACAAGGAGCTGGAGGCTATCATGGAGCGGGAGTTCGGCCCCATCCGCAGACGGGAGTACACCAGGCCCTCGAGAGCGGAGACTTCAGAGTATTCGGTGCCGCCCTCAAAAAGAGAATACCTCATAATCGACGGCTACAATGTCATTTTCGGCTGGGACGAGCTGAAGGATATCGCAAAAAAGAGTCTCTCCGACGCACGGGACAGACTTCTGGATATGCTGAGCAGCTACCGGGGCTTCAGGGACTGCGAGCTGGTGCTGGTCTTTGACGGCTATAAGGTTCGGGGCAACGCCGGGGAAAAATTCGACAGCGGCAGGGTGCATGTAGTATACACCAGGGAAAACGAGACCGGAGATATGTATATCGAAAAGCTGGCAAACGATATCGGCAAAAACTACGCCGTGCGGGTGGTGACAAATGACTCGTTGATACGCCTGTCGGCTCTTCGCAGCGGAGTCCTGCGCATGACAAGTCAGGAGTTTATACAAGAGCTGAAAAACGTTCTTGAGAGGATAACGGAGTACACGGATGGAAAACGATGAGCTTATAAGACGCTGCGAGGATCTTCTCCGCCGCTGCGAAAAAAACTCCTGCGTGACTCACACCGCCTTTCTCACTCCGGCAGAGCAGTTTGCCGTTGAAAAGTGGGCGAGATTCACGCCGGAATGCAGCCTGCTCCTCTTCGGCGGGCACGGGGAATGTGAGCGTAAAAGTGCGTTTTTTCTGCCATATTATATGGAAAAAGAAGAATTTGATCCGTCGGAGTACATTTCCCTCCTCCATGCCGAGGCAGGCTTCGGGGAGCCCGGGCACAGGGATTATCTCGGAGCCGTGTTGGGTCTCGGCATAAAGCGGGAGTGGCTGGGCGATATCTGGGTCACGGGCAGCGAGGCAGAGCTATTCTGTCTGCACTCCGTGGAGCGGCATCTGCTGGACAGTCTCGACAAGGTGGGCAGATACGGCGTTAAAATGAGCAGGGGCTCATTCTCCGAACTGAAGGCACCGCAGAGGCGGGTCAGGCCTGTCTGCTTTTCGGTGAAGTCCCTGCGGCTGGATTCGGTTGCGGCAGGTATGTTCAATCTGTCCCGAAGCTCTGCGGCAGAGTATATATCCGCAGGCGAGGTCAGCCTCAACTATTCCCAGTGCATGAAGCCCGATGCTCCCATACACGAAGGGGATGTTATCTCTGTTCGTGGTATAGGCAAGGGCGTCGTGGGGGAGCCCGGAGGTAGGAGCCGCAAGGACAGGCTCTTTGTAAATGCGGAAATATATAAGTAAAAGACGGAAAACTGTGTTTTTCCGTCTTTTTTGCAGTCATAATTCGGATATCAGTCTGTTCAGCAGAGCCTCACAGCCCTCGGTGACATCGGCGTATGTCTCGTCGAAGTTACCCGTGTACCACGGGTCGGCAATTGCACGGGGACGCTCCGTGAAGTCCAGCAGAGAGTGCACCTTGCCCTGCGGATCGGAGCCGAGAATACGGAGAATGTCCCGGGCATTCTCACCGTCCATGCCGATGATGTAGTCGTAGCCGTCGTAATCGCTTGCGGTCATTCTCACCGCTCTGTGGGGTACCACGGGTATGCCGTGCTTTCGCAGGACGTTCACGGTTCCGTGATGCACGGGGTTTCCGATCTCATCGTTTCTTGTGGCCGCGCTGCGTATGAGGAAGCGCTTCCCTAGCCCCCGCTTTCTGACCATGTGCGTCATAACCGACTCCGCCATTGTACTGCGGCATGTATTGCCGTGGCACACGAATAGGATTTTCAGCATCTTCTCATAACTCCTTAAATACGCTG
>JABUSQ010000167.1 GCA_021442665.1 Oscillospiraceae bacterium | reverse complement strand
CGGATTAAACTCTATTCGCGCCTGACGGCGCGAACTCTGCGAGGCTTTTTTGACAGGCTAAAATAAGAGAGATGCTGAGCATCTCTCTTATTTTTACATTGCAAGATGGAAGCCGCAGGCAAGCAGGATAAGCCCTATGAGCACCGGCAGTATCATCTGGTGGATGATGTACACGGCGAGGCTGTTTCGTCCCACGAAGGTGACAAGACCGTTTTCGTAGCGCGCTCCGAAAACGCTTCTGCGCTCCGTGTAGAACTGTCTGCCCACAAAAACGCCCACGAAGACCTGCCCTCCGAAGAGAAGGAAGGGGAAGCAGTCGCTGCCGCAGCTTGCTGTGCCCAGCACGGAGCGAAGGACGGTGACCGCCGCATTCCCCTCGGAATAGGAGATAAACTCCGCATCGGAGAACAGAATTGCTCCGGCCGTTACCATCACAAGCCCCAGCGCAAGATATATCCATTTGGACACCCCCAGCTTATCCGCAAGCCCCACGCAGATGAGCGCAAGAGCAATGCAGTGCAGCACTCCGAAGGCGATGGTGATGTCCGGGTAATCCGTCACCAGCCCCACGACGAAGGTCGCCGCCGTCACCAGCAGAGCAAAGCCCATAAGTCTGAGTCCCCGTCTGAGATTGCTGCGGGACAGGGAGCAGCAGATACCCGTCAGCAGCATGAACACCGCCAGCACGATAAAGCGTATTCCGGTACGCAGATCCATACGCCAGTAGTACAATGCCGTCCGGGCGATTTTCAAGGACAGTCCCTCGGCGGGATAATCCCTGAAAACCAGCGGCATAAGCCCCCAGAGGTTATACATCAGGTGATCGAATATCATGAGCAGCACCGCAATGCCTCTCATAAGGTCAAGCTCCTGTATGCGGTTTTCGAGGTTTTTCTTCATGTCGCTTAATATACGGGTCTGATATCCGGGGGAGATTAGATTTTTATTACATCGGGGACGCTGTCCATAGCGTCCAGCATTCGCATTATCATAACTGCCGCCTGAGCTCTGGTGGAGCTGTTCAAGGGCCTGAGAGTGCCGTCCTCATAGCCTCTGATTATCCCCAGCGTGCAGAGAATATCCACATCGGCAGCAAAGCCGCGGCTGACATTCTTCCCGTCGGAGAAGCTGTCAAGGATACCGCTTTCAATGTCGTTTATGTCCTTTCCCTCATAACGCATATAGCGGGCGAGCATCGCGCAGAGCGCCTGACGGCTGATACTTGTTTTGGGGCGGAAGGTCCCGTCGTCGTAGCCGCTGACAATGCCGTTTTCATATGCCCACAACAGAGCATCGTAGCACCAGGTACTCTCGTCAATGTCCGTGAAGGGCTCCGTGAGACCCTCCGTATCGGGAGAGCCCGTCATTCGGTATAGCACCGCCGTGAGCATCGCCCGGGTAAAGGTCGTATTGGGCTCAAAGCTCGTGTCGGTGACGCCGTAGAAGATACCCGCCTCCACGGCTCTGTCCACATCATCGTAGCACCAGGAGTCCACGGCGAGGTCATTGTATATGTGTCCGCTGCGGCTCAGAGTCAGCAGGCTCACGGGGCTTCTGTCATAGCCTGCGGCGATGCTGACCGCCTTGTAGCTGGTGTCGGGACTGGCCTCGAAGCTTCCGGTATATAGGCTGCTGTTCCTGTTCGGTGTGCTTCCGTCAGTGGTATAGTAGACGGAGGCTCCTGCCGTGGTGCAGCTCATGCTCACCGTGCCGTCGCTGATGCTTATCTCCGGAGCGGCAGAGGGTGTGTAGGTCACCGTCGCTGAAGCAGTACGGGATTTAAGTCCGTTCCATTCCATAACGCAAACCGCTTTGATATTTACGGTATTCGTTACGCTGATGGGTCCCGTATAGAGCCTGCTGTTTGCGGGATTGGGTGTCTGCCCGTTGGTGGTATAGTATATCCTGCATCGGCCGTCTCCGGTGATGGTGACGGTCCTGCCCGACTCGGTGATCTCACTGCTGATGACGGGAGTGGAGAAGCCCTCGGCGGTTCCGTAGCTCGAGGGATAGGCACTGTAATACATCTTGGCGTTCTGCAGGGTGATACCTCTGCGGTAGAACAGCTCCGACGCCGTGACGAACTTGTAACCCTGTGCCTGCAGGGTGTCGATGGCGCGGAGCGCGGCGATGACGGAGGTCTTGTGAGTGTCGTGGAGCAGAACAAGAGAGCCGTCCTTTGCCTGCTTTATGAACTCGTTGTACACGGCGTCTGCGTCCTGGCTTTTCCAGTCGTATGTATCCATGGACCAGAAGAAGCAGGGTGCATTGATGGCCTTGAGCACACGGTCGTTGAAATCGCCGTAAGGGGGACGGCAGCAGTACGACAGTTCGAAGCCAAGTGCGTTGTTCAGCACGGACGCCGTTCTGGAGAGCTGACTCTGAATCTCGGCATCGGTCTTGCCTGTCATGGCGGGGTGGTCATAGCTGTGATTTGCTATCTGATGGCCGTCCTCCCACATCTGGCGCACGAGAGAAGGTCTGTTCACCGCCTGATAGCCCACCAGAAAGAAGGTGCAGCGTGCGCCTCTCTCCCTGAGTCCGTCAAGGAGCATCTGTGTATTTGAGCCTGCAGGGCCGTCGTCAAAGGTCAGTGCTATGAGCTTTTCGTTGGGTGCCGCAAGCACCTGCGCGGGAAGCAGTGCAGCAATAAGCACAATCGTCAGAATCAGTGAAGCAAGTCTTTTCATTTATCTCCCTCCTCAGAAGGTAAGCTTAATCATATTTGTGTCCTTTGCAAAGGAGCTCATTTCATTTACAAAGAGAATATCGTCGACCTCCTCAGTCTCAACAAGCTTCTGAACGGAGCCCATGAAATAGCGCAGGTCAAGCATTATGATATTCTCGTAGTCTGCCGTGAGATAGGGTACAAGGCTGTTGGCGAAGGAGTCCTTTACGATAAGCAGCGTTCTTCCGTTCGGAGCCCCTCCCCGGATGGTGACCTGAGCGTAGTTTCCGCCGAAAAATACCTTGTACTTATCCTTTTCGACTGCCGCTCCGGCGAAGTAAAAGTCGATGTCCTTGCCGTCGGCGTTTACCCGGAGGCTTTCGCTCACGGTGACGATGCTGACCTCGTCGGGTACGGCATCGGAGTCCAGAGTCTTGGAGTAGGTGGTACCCAGGAAGCTGTCGCTGAACAGCCTCGTTTCGCCGGAATACTTTCCCCTGCCCCCGGTGAGGCACTCGTAGGCGATGCCTGCCCCCTGCGTCGTCCAGTGATGGTCTGTGCGGTAGTAGATGTATTCGCCGTCGTGATTCTTCAGCGCCGTGTACAGGTCGGGAATATTCAGCTCCGGGGCCGCCTGCCGTGCGGCATCGAGCAGCGCCGCTGCATCGTAGGTCTCCGCCCCTGCTGGCAGCTTATCCGAGAGCACCGCTCCCGTGGCGGGAACCAGCAGCAACGTCACGTCACAGTCCGCATTCCGCTCCGCAAAGCTCTTCACCAGAGCGAGGTTCTGCAGATATTTTGCGCTGTCAATACTGTCGGGAGTTATCATCTCCATATAATAGCCCTCCGAGCAGACAAAGGCTCCGCCTATATCCTTCATGCCCGTGAGCCGCTTTATACGGCTGCCCAGCGCCGTCCATGTGTCTCTTGCGGGGAACTGATCGGTTATCCAGTCATTCAGATCCTCCTGAAAATCCCCCGAAAGCACATTCTCTCCGCTGAATTCAGGTGCGGTCTGCAGCATGCGGTTTTCGTTGTCCGAGAAGCTCACGTCCTCAGAGGCAAAGACCCATACGGCGGGCAGAGCTATGACTGCCGCAAACAGTATTATGAACAAAACATAAAGCTTTTTCATGCTCTGCCTCCTCAGAATCTGAAGTAAAGGAAGGGATTGTAGCTGTCGCCCACAAGGAAGACCATGCTCAAGCCCAGCAGCAGAAGAGTGAACACCGCTTTGATGACAAACGCAGCCCGCTCACTCATGTGAAGTCTCTCCCCTGCGGCGGTGACAAGGGTCTTGGGCAGGCTTGTGGAGGCGATGCAGAGGATAACAAGCAGCACCGCCCTCGTGCCCAGATAGTACACATCCATTCCGCCCGTGAGTCCGTTTGCACCGAACATGGAGCCGATATAGGGCAGCAGCACGCTGACATCGTCGCAGGCGAAGATCACCCAGCCGATGACGATAACAAACAGGGCGTAGATATGTCGGATAAGCTTCGGCGTCTTATCCAGCGCCCTGAGCAGAAACAGCTTCTCAACAACGAGGAAGACGAAGTAATACAGTCCCCACATTATGAAGTTCCAGCCCGCTCCGTGCCAGAAGCCCGTCAGCGTCCAGACGATGAGGAGATTTATTATCTGCCTGCCCCTGCCTCTGCGGTTGCCCCCCAGCGGGATGTAGAGATATTCCTTGAACCATGTGCTGAGAGTAATATGCCAGCGGCGCCAGAAATCGGTTATGCTGACGGATTCGTAGGGATAGCGGAAATTCTCGGGAAATCTGAAGCCGAACATACGACCCAGACCTATAGCCATGTCTGAATAGCCGGAGAAGTCAAAATATATCTGGAAGGTAAACGCCACGGCACCCAGCCATGCCATGAGTGCGCCGGTTTCTCCGCCCTGAGCGTAGACCGTGTTCCACAGTGCGCCTATCTGATTTGCCAGCAGCACCTTTTTGCCGAGACCCACGGTAAAGCGGCAGATACCCTCAGAGAAGCTTTTTGCGTCCACGTCCCTGTCACGAAGCTGAAGCTCCACATCGGAGTACCGCACGATGGGTCCCGCAATGAGCTGGGGGAACATGGTGATGTACATACCGAAGTCTATGAGATTTCTCTGCACCTTCACATCGCCTCTGTACACGTCGATGGTGTAGCTCATGGCCTGGAAGGTGTAGAAGGAGATACCTATGGGCAGAGCCAGATGCAGAAGGCTGAAACCTCCGTCAAAGGCCTGGTTGAGATTTTCGATGACGAAGTCCGTGTATTTGAACACACAGAGAAGCCCCAGGTCTATGATGACGGAGAGCACCAGCACAAGCTTCATGCGCCCGGGCTTTTCTCCGCAGCCGCCCATTATAAGGCCCGCAGAATAGTTCACCAGTATTGAGAACATCATCAGCAGAACATATTTCGGCTCGCCCCAGGCATAGAAAACGAGGCTCGCAATAAGCAGAAACAGATTTCGTGACTTTTTCGGCAGTATATAGTACACCGCCAGAACTATGGGCAGATATATGCATAAAAAGCTGAAGCTGCTGAATACCATTTTGTTTCTCCCGATGACCGATTTTTTCCGTAAGCTTTATTTTACATCTAAAACCCCGTCTTGTAAACATAATGCTTCGTGCTTTTTCGGATAATGCTCAGCTTTAAACAATTTGTTTGACATTATAATTCAAAAGGCATAGAATAATATTACCTAAACATTACTTAATAAAGGACATGCAGCAATGGATAAGACTCTGGTTGTAATGGCCGCAGGTCTCGGCTCCCGCTACGGCGGTGTAAAGCAGATGGAGCGTCTCGGCCCCGATGGCGAGATACTCATGGAATACGCAATATACGACGCCCTCGCTGCAGGCTTCAGCAGGCTGGTGCTCATCATTAAGCCCCATATGCTGGAGGATATCAGGGAGCTGTTCGGTGACCGTATCGAAAGAAGCACCGGGCTTCGCATAGGCTATGCCTTTCAGACTCCCGACCGCTTCACGGAAGCCCGACCCGAATTCAGTCGGAGGCAGAAGCCCTTCGGAACGGTGCACTGCGTGCTCTGCGCAAGGGAGCTGCTGAACACTCCCTTCGCTGTCATGAATGCCGATGACTATTACGGCCGGGAGGCCTTTGAGGTCATGTCCTCGGAGCTGGACAGGCTCTCCTCCGCAAGGGACGCTGCCATGGTGGCATATAAGCTGAAAAACACCGTGAGCCCCTTCGGCACCGTCACCAGAGGTGTCTGCCGTACGGAAGGCGGCGTGCTCAAAGGCGTCACCGAGACCTATAAGATAAAGCTCTTCCCCGACGGAAGCATCCGCAGCACGGAAAAGGGCGAGGACGGGCCTCTGCTTGAGCCGGAAACTCCCGTTTCCATGAATCTCTGGGGCTTCCATCCCGACATTCTTGGGGTCATGGACAGCTACTTTGCGGATTTCCTCGGCAGGCTTCAGCCCGGGGACGAAAAGAGCGAATGCCTGCTGCCCACCATGGTGGGTGATCTCACCGACAGCGGAAATATCTCCGTCTCCGTGCTGAGCACCTCGGATAAGTGGTTCGGCCTTACCTATAAGGAGGACAAGCCCGATGCCGTCAAAGCTCTTAGCTCCCTGCATGAAAGCGGCGTTTATCCTCCGTCTCTTTGGAATAAATAGAAATAGAATAATTAAGCCGCCGGCATTTTGCCGACGGCTT
>JABUSQ010000036.1 GCA_021442665.1 Oscillospiraceae bacterium | reverse complement strand
GGACGATTGGCGCAGCTGGTAGCGCATCCGCTTGACGTGCGGGAGGTCACAAGTTCGAGTCTTGTATCGTCCACCAGAGAAAAACACAGAACCGAAGGTTCTGTGTTTTTTTTGTTAAGCACGGGTGTTTGTCTGAAGCAGGGGTGCTTTTTAAGTATAGGACTCGAACTTGTGACAGATTGAGCCGCTTGCGGCGGATAAGCAACGGATGTTGGCCGCTTGCGGCGGATAAGTGCAGGCTCGAAAATATGGAAATATTTAACGCGAACGTGACAAAAAGCATCCGCAAGGGTGCTTTTTTCGACATATCCGGTGTTTTTTGACGCAGTTTTGTTTGACATAAATATTATATAGTGTTAAAATAGACTGATTTAATATGGGGTACTGTGTACAGCGAGGGGGAAATTATGGAGAGGAAAGAGACTTTTTACGAAAAATACGTCAAGAGAGCCTTTGATTTCTGCGGAGCGCTTCTGGCGCTTGTTCTTCTTGCCATACCCATGGCGGTGACGGCCGTGCTGGTTCGGATAAAGCTCGGAAGTCCGGTGCTGTACAGCGCCAAACGGATAGGCAAGGGCGAGAAGCCCTTTAAAATGTACAAATTCCGCAGCATGACAAACGAGCGTGACGAAAACGGAGATCTGCTTCCCGATCACCTGCGCATGACAAAATTCGGTAGCTTTATCCGCTCCACGTCGATCGATGAGCTGCCGGAGCTGTTTGCCATACTATTCGGCGATATGGCATTCATCGGCCCCAGACCTCTGCCTGTGGAGTATCTGCCCTATTTCACGGAGGAGGAGGCTCTGCGCCACAGCTGCAGAGGCGGAATGTCGGGACTTGCGCAGATAAACGGAAGAACGAGCATCACCTGGGCCGAGAAATTCGCCTACGATGTGGAATATGTGAAGAATATGTCCTTCAGGCAGGACGTTAAGATATTTTTCCTGACGGTGAAGAAGGTATTCGTAAGAGAAAATGTGGGCGCTCCCGAGGAGGGAGCGAACGTAAGCCTCTTTGAGACAAGAGACGTACAGCGTCCCGAAATTTAAAAAAGTGAGGAACAGGCCGTGAAAAAACTGATGGTATTAGGCGGCGGAGTCAATCAGCTGCCGCTTATAAGAGCCGCAAAAAGCTGCGGCTATAAGGTGATACTCTGCGATTATTCCGACCATGCGCCGGGAATAGAGCTTGCCGATGTTTTCTGCCGTGCCAGCATAATAGACTCTGAGGCGGTGCTGGAGGCGGCAAAGGCGGAGGGAATAGACGGCATCGTGGCAAATACCGAAGCCGCCATGACCGTTGTGGCCTATGTGAGCGAAACGCTCGGTCTCGTTGGAAACAGCCTAGAGGCGGTGGAGTGCCTTGCGTCCAAAAAGCTTTTCCGCAAAATGCAGAAGGAAAACGGACTTTTTGCCCCCGCCTACTGCGAGGTAACAAGCGCCGAGGAGCTTCTGGACAGGGTGAGAGGGATGCGCTTCCCTGTTATCGTCAAGCCCAGTGAATGCTCGGGAACGAGAGGTACCACGAGAGTTGATTCCCCCGAGGACGTGGAGAAGCTTCTCAGCGCTTTTGAGCTGTGCCGTGATTTTTCAAGAAACGACCTCGTGACGGTTGAGGAATACATCAATATGCCGTCTCTCACGGTGATAGAGGGAGACATATTTGTAAACGGAGACGAGATACTCTGGGACGGTCTCTTCCTTACCAGAAGAAGCGCGGCGGCGCCCATGATACCCATGACCTATATGTTCCCCATGAGACTGGAGGAGGAGCAGACCGCCGCAGTGAAGAGGGATCTTGCAAGGGCGGTGAAGTGCGCGGGAATCAGACACGGTCAGTACAACGCCGAGCTGTATTTCACCGACGGCGGCGAGCTGTTCATTATTGAGATAAATGCCCGTCAGGGAGGAAATCAGATACCGCTGGCAATAAAGCTCCACAGCGGAATAGACATGGACAGGCTGCTGGTATCCACGGCCGTGGGCGATATGAGCTACTGGGAGGAGCTTAAGGGCTTCAGACGCCTTAACAGAATAATGGCGTGGCACCTTATTTTCCCCAGAAATGCGGGAGTGTACAAAGGGCTTCGCATCAGCGAAAGCATCGCCGGCAAGGTGAAGAGCACGCAGGAATTCGAGCCCGTGGGAGCCGAGCTGATGAACACCAGCAACGCCGCCTCCATCATAGGCATCGCCGAGGTTGAGTTTGAAAGCTATTCCGAGCAGGACGATATATGCGAAAGGATAGAAGAGCTTGTGGTTCCCGTTGTGGAATGAAGGAGATAAGCATGGAAATTGAAAAGCTCGGCGCGGAGCGGGCAGAGAGCTTTTTTGAGACGCTCACGGACTATTATTACGCAAACAGCATCAAATGCTCCTGCCTGGAGTCCTTTACCCGCAGTGATGCGGAGAACAAGATACGCTCAATGATAAGCCACATAGCCGACGGCTCCGCCATTGTGTACGGCAGTATCGGAGACGGGGAGCTTCTGGGCTACATCTGGGCATACAGAATAAGCTTCCGTGACGAGGACAGAGTGTATGTAAGCGAGGTGCACGTGTCCGAAAAATGCAGAGGACAGGGAACAGGACATCAGCTCCTTGCCGCTGTTGAGGAGGAGGCCCGTAAAATGAAGGTTCCGGCGCTGTACATACACACGGAGGCGGATAATTCGGGCGCAATAAAGCTGTATGAGCGTGAGGGCTATCGCATGGAACGCGTTCAGATGAGAAAACCGCTGGATTAAAAGGAAGGCTGGGCAATGGAGACAGGCAGTGAGTTCTGGGGTCTGCCCCTGAGTGAAAAAGAGAACAGCTTTTTTCCGGGCGGCCTTCGGTACACCCTCTCGGGACGGACGGCGCTGGATATGATCGCCGCCGACCTAAGGGCGGAACGGAACGCAGAGAGCATTTATATGCCTGCCTACTGCTGTGATTCCATGCTCGAGCCCTTTAAACGGCGGGGCTTTAAGATAAGGCTGTACGGCGTGGAGCCTTTTCCGAGGGAACTGCACCGCAGGGTGTTTTCAGACCACGGCTGCGACGCAATACTTCTGCTGGACTACTTCGGCTTTGCCTCCGAGGAGACCGCCGTGCTGGCAAGGGCGGAAAAGCTTCGGGGCACAGCGGTGATACTTGACTGCGTGCAGTCTGCGTTTTCGCAGACCGAAGCCGTGAAATACGCAGACTACAGCGTGTACAGCTTCCGTAAATTCTTCTTCTCCTGCGCAGGTGCGGCGAAAAAGCACTGCGGAGCGTGGTGCGTGCCCGAGGCGAACAGGCAGAACGGGGAATATATCTCCGGGCGGAGGAGAGCCGCCGAACTCAAGGCGGCATATATCGAAAAGGGCGAGGGAGAAAAAAGCGGCTTTCTGCGGCTTTTCGGTGAAGCCGAGGAGCTTCTGGACGAGGACTTTGAAGGCTATGCAGCCGAGGAAAAGAGCCTTGAGGAGCTGAGATATGCGGACACTGAGCTGATAGTCTCACGGCGCAGAGAAAATGCGGCGTTGCTTTTAAAGGAGCTGCGCAGGCTGCCTGCGGAGCTGATAAGACCCCTCTATGCGGAAATAGGCGAAACGGATGTGCCGCTCTTTATGCCTGTGTTGGTGAAGAAGGAGCTTCGTCAGCCGCTGAGGCAGCATCTTATAAATAACGGGGTGTACTGCCCCGTACACTGGCCCTCGGAGCTTGGCGGAGCGGACAGGCTGTACGACGGTGAGCTGTCCCTTGTGTGCGACCAGCGCTACGGAGCCGAGGCTATGAGACGGGAAATGACTTTGATAAGGGAGTTTCTTGAGGATAATGGATATATACTTTGAACCCGAATACGGAAAACTGAATGAAAAAACAGAGGACGGCTGCGCCGAAAGCTTTCTTTTTGAGTGCGAATACGGCAGGGTGCAGAATGTGTACATAAAGCGCAGAGCTCCGTACCTCCTTGACGGTGAGCAGTATTATGACGCCATAACGCCCTACGGCTACGGCGGCCCCGTCATTCTGGAATGCAGTGACAGAGAGAGGCTTCTTACCGCCTATAAGGACGCCTACCTTGCCCATTGCAGCAGGGAAAGGATCGTGGACGAGTTCGTTCGCTTCCATCCGCTGGAGGAAAACGCCCTCTGCTTCGGAGAGGTGTACGAGACCGTATACAGCCGCCACACGGTTGCCGTTGACCTCACAAAGGCGGACTACAGCGCGGTGCAGTTTTCTCCCGACTGCCGCAATATGATAAGAAAGGCGGCAAAGAAGGGCGTAACCGTCAGCATCGATGAGAGCTGTGCGGAGCTTGAGGGCTTTATCCGCCTGTACTATGCCACCATGGACAAGAACAGCGCCGCCGATTATTACTACTTCGACAGAGAGTATTTTGAGCAGCTCAGGGCGATAGCTAACAGCGGGTTAATTCTCATTAACGCCTTCGTTGAGGAAAAGCTCATCGCCTCCGCAATGTTCATGTGCTCGGAGGAGTATATGCATTACCATCTGTCCTCCACCGATCCCGAGTATTATTCCTATGCCGCCAACAACGCCATTCTTGCCGCGGCCATAGAATACGGCAGGGAGAAGGGGCTCAGGTGGCTGCATCTGGGCGGAGGCCTGTCGGGCTCGGAAAAGGACAATCTCTTCCGGTTCAAGCGGAGCTTCGGGCGAACCGAGGCAAATCTAAAGGACTTTTACATGGGCAGGGGCATATTCATGCCGGAGGTCTATGAAAGGCTCTGCGGGCTGGCAAGGGAAAACGGCGTTGATAACGAGGGATTCTTCCCCGCATACAGAAAGGCGCACTGATGAGGATATTTATTGCCGCAAACGACAGCTACGGGCTGTATATATTCCGCAGAGACCTTATTAAACGGCTCATTGAGGACGGACATGAGGTCTATGCCGCACTTCCCGACGGCGAATGCACCGGGCGGATAAAGGAGCTGGGCTGTGAATTCATTGAGCTGCCCGTTGACAGACGGGGCATAAGCCCGAAAAAGGACCTGAAGCTGTTTCGGGCGTACTATAAGCTTCTGAGAAGGCTCAGACCCCAGATGGTCATAACCTACACTATAAAGCCCAATGTCTACTGCGGACTTGCCGCACGGCTGCTGGGCATTCCCTGCGCCGTGAATATCACGGGGCTGGGCACTGCGTTTCAGAATAAGGGGCTTGTCAGGACGGTGGCAAAGCTGCTGTACCGCATAGGCTGCGGAAAGGCAAAGGCGGTGTTCACGGAAAACCCCGGAAACAGAGATACCCTGCTGGAGCTGGGGCTGTTCAAGGCCGACAGGCTGCACGTTCTCCACGGAGCGGGAGTGAATACCGAGCACTACGCCTTTGAGGAATATCCCCCGGAGGCGGAGCCGGTGAAATTTCTGTTCATCGGCAGGATAATGCGTGAAAAGGGCATGGACGAGTATTTCGCCGCCGCAGAAAGGCTCCTTGCCGACGGTGTGAACGCGGAATTTTACATGGCGGGCAGCTATGACGAGCAGGAATACAGCGAGGTCATAAAGAAGCTGACAGAGAATCCCCGCTTTGTGTTTCTGGGCTGGCTGGACGATATCCGCCCGGCAATCAAAAGCTGCCACTGCTTCGTTCTGCCCAGCTGGCATGAGGGCATGGCAAACACTCTGCTGGAGTGCGGAAGCTGCGGCAGACCCATAATCACAAGCAACATCCACGGCTGTCTTGAGGCTGTGGACGAGGGCAGAAACGGCTATCTGCACGAGGTCAGAAATGCGGACAGCCTGTATGAGACAATGAAAAAATTCGCAGAGCTCCCCTATGAGGAGAAGGCGGCCATGGGCGCATACTCAAGAGAGTTTATATGTGCGAATTTCGATAAAAAGCAGGTGGTCGAGGAGACCGTCGGCGTGCTGTATGACAGGGTGAGGAAATAATGGAGCTGGTTTTTGTATACGAGGACAAGATAGCGCAGGACGCAGAGGGCAATTACTACACGGGCTCGGCTTTTTCGCAGGAGGTTTTCGACAGATACCTGCAGCATTTCGACCGCATAACCCTGCTGATGCGCAGAGCAAAAATAAGCCCCGACGACACGGAGGCTCTGGCAAGGATGAACAGGATAAGCACCGAGAGGATAGACGTTGTGATCCTTCCCGACCTCACGGAGAGCCTGAGAGCCTATTTCAGCCCCAAAATGCGACGGGAGTTCAAAAAAACCGTAATTGATAATATCACGCCCGACAGAGCGGTCATAATCCGTGCGCCCTCCGACAGCGGAGCCATTGCCGCGGACTACTGCCGCAGAATCGGTAAGCCGTTTCTTGCGGAGGTGGTGGGCTGCCCCTGGGACAGCCTTTGGAACCACAGTCTGCGGGGCAAGGTGCTGGCGCCCTTCGCATGGAGAAGGCTGCGCAAAACGGTCAGGCACGCTCCCTTCGCCGTGTACGTCACAAGCCGCTTCCTGCAGGGCAGATATCCCACAAGCGGCAGGTCTGCCGCTATTTCCGATGTGGAGCTGCAGCCCATGAGCGAGGAAATACTGGAAAAGCGGCTTGCAAGGATAAACGCCCGCTCCGGCAAAACTCTCCTTGCAACGGCGGCGGCAGTGAACACCGCCTTCAAGGGTCAGCAGTTTGTCATCGAGGCGCTTGC
>JABUSQ010000094.1 GCA_021442665.1 Oscillospiraceae bacterium | reverse complement strand
ATGCGGCAAAGGAAGTCCCGAAGCGCTGCGGGACTTCCTGTTTTTCATTGTGTGTCTTTGCTGCGGATACGGGCATCAGACGTTGTCCAGCAGGACGATACCGTCGATGTTGATATCAAAGTAAGGTGCGGAGCGGTACTCGGACTCGTGGAAGTAGCCGTCGCCTACGACCTCGGTGTCGGGAGCCCAGGCCGGGTCGCTGTCAACGTCGGCAAGGTAGCTTGTAAGGGTCTCGCCGTTTACGGTGAAGGTGGAGGTATCGAAAACCTTCAGCTCGCCGCTCTCGACGAGGGCGCGAACCTCTGCGATCTTCTCGACAGTGCCTGCGGCGGCAGCAGCCTCATTAACCTCGGTGAGGGCAACGGAGCCGTCTTCAAGGGAGCCAATCCAGTCAGCTCCGCCGTCAATCTCTTCGCCGTTCATGGCAGCGGTGATAATCATCTCAAAGTAGGGAGTCCAGTTGATGAGGGAGGATACGATGAAGGTGTTGGGGCAGGCATCCACAGTGGAGCCGTTGTAGCTGACGTTGGGAACACCGGCCTTCTCGCAGGCGGTGGGAGCTCCCATGGAGTCGGCATGCTGGCTGATGAGCACACAGCCGTTGGAGATGAGCTTGGTTGCGGCTTCCTTCTCGGCGGCCTCGTCGTACCACTCGCCGGTGAAGGTGACCTCCATGGTCACGCTGGGGCAGATGTAGCGTGCGCCGAGGAAGAATGCGGTGTAGCCGGACTTGACCTCTGCGTAGGTCTTTGCGCCGACGTAGCCCATCTTTGCCTCATCGGCAGTGATTTCGCCGTTCTCGATCATCTCATTGAGCTTCATGCCTGCGGCAACGCCGGCGAGGAAGCGGCCCTCATAGATGGATGCGAATGCATTGTGGAAGTTTGCAAGACCTGCGGTATGGGCCTGAGTGCCGGTAGCGTGGCAGAACTGTACCTCGGGGAATTCCTTGGCGGCCTGAATGAGGAAATCCTCATGACCGAAGGAATCGGCAAAAATGAGATCGCAGCCGGCATCTGCCAGCTCTGCAGCGGCTTCGTAGCACTGCTGGTCTTCTCTGATCATGGTCTTTAATACGTACTGCTCCTCGGTGAGGCCGAGGTTTTCGCAGGCTGCCTTGGCAGCATTGATGAAGTTAAGGTCATAGGTGGAGTTCTCATCGTGCAGGAAGATAAATCCGACCTTAAAATCGGAATCGGCAGGGTTCTCATCGGAGTTTCCTCCGCAGGCGCACAGCGCCAGAACCATAACAAGTGCGAGGAGCAGAGCGGTAACCTTTTTCATTAATGTTTTTTCCTCCATAAATTCTTTCTTATATTACCAAACCCTCGGGTGTGATAATCGTCGGAAGCTCAGACAAAGGCCTGAAAATGCAAAATCGGCCACAGAAACGTGACCGAGCCGCAAAAAACGGTTCCGAGCGGAGCACGGCATACTCCGCCTGTTGAGAACCTCGATAGTCCGGTCATTTATGGTGCCGGGTAGAAACTTCAAATCCATATCATTTGTATTATATCGAATATACACTTAGTATACCAATTGTTACAATAAAGTCAATGCTCCATTCCGCCAAGATTATCGCACGTTCGACAGAATTTTTGTGCATTATTCCTTCACAAATTCAAGGCTTTCGTCGCTCATTGACCGGACCCGCGCCAGAGCCTCCACGCGCAGTCCGCCGGCGCGCAGTCTGTCGCCGCCGGGCTGGAACGCCTTCTCAATGACCACTGCGGCGCCCACTGCTTCTGCACCCGCCTGAGCTACGATGTCGCAGAGCCCCTCAAGAGCACTGCCCATGGCAAGGAAATCGTCCACTATAAGCACTCTGTCTCCGGCAGAGAGATATTCCTTTGCCACTATGACGTCCTTTGTCACCTGCTTTGTGTAGGAATATACCGGACTGGAGTAGACCTCGGAGGAGGTGTTGCGTCCCGCCGCCTTCTTTGCGAACACCGCAGGCACACCGAACACAAGCCCCGTCATGACTGCCACGCTGATGCCTGACGCCTCGATGGTGAGTATTTTCGTTATCCTCTCGCCCTCAAACAGTCTGTGTATCTCCTGTGCCATCTCATAGCAGAGCTGCGGGTCTATCTGATGATTCAGAAAGCTGTCCACCTTCAGTATCCCGCCGGGCTTCACCACTCCGTCACGGAGTATGCGTTCTTCAAGTATTTTCATGGCTTTATCCCCCAAACGATAAGCTGCATAGCGCATTTTTCATATTACTCCTTTACACGCTCCGATGCAATACCCGTTTTTTCTTGCCAAAGCAGGCTGTTACTGGTAAAATAAACGCATATTTTAAAAAGAGGTGGATTATATGGACGAGCAAAGCCGTATAAGGAAAAATCTTATCATGTTTCCGCTGGGTACCGTGGGCAGGGACATGATGTACTATCTGTTCACGAGCTGCATCATGGTCTACGTTCTCTTCACCCGCAGACTCACCGATGCGCAGTTTGCGGCAATCACCGCCATCGTCGTGGCGGCGAGAATTTTCGATGCTCTCAACGACCCCATCATGGGCAACATCATCGAGCGTACCCGTACCCGCTGGGGCAAGTTCAAGCCCTGGCTCGTCATCGGCATCCTCTCAAGCTGTGTTGTGGTCTATCTTGCCTTCAACACCAATCTGCAGGGCTGGAGCTTCGTGTTGTTTTTCGGTGTTATCTACTTCATGTACTCCATAACCTACACCATGCACGATATCTCCTACTGGGGCATGATCCCCTCTCTCAGCTCCGACGCCGACGCCCGGAACAAGTTCACCGCCAGAACCACTCTTTTTGCCGGCGTGGGCTCCACCCTTGCCTCCGTTCTTATCCCCATGCTCACCGTGGGTCAGAATGCCATCGGAGGCTCGGCTAAGACCGCCTACGGAGTCATCGCCCTTGTAATATGCATCCTTGCTCCCCTGTTTCTGTGCTTCACTGTCTTCGGCGTCCGCGAGAACCGTGAGTATACCGACGTTCCTCCCGTGAGCTTCAAAAAAATAATCCGCACCATCGGCGGAAACAGGCAGCTTCTCTGGATATCCGTCATTTTTCTGATACAGCAGGTGGGCAACGGCTTCATCATCAGCGGCATAGGCGGAACCTACATTTATTTCGATTTCGGCTATAACGGCGGTCTTGTGTCCCTGTTCAGCATCATCGGAATGTCTGCCACCGCCTTTCTCATGATCTTCTATCCCGCCATCTCCCGCAGGATAAAGCGAAAGCCCCTCATGACAATAACGCTGGTCATCTCCCTCGTCGGCTACGCTCTGCTGCTTGCGGCGGCTCTGCTGCTGCCCTCCACCATGCTGAAATTCTGGGTAGTGGTCATGGGTTACCTGCTCTCCAACTTCGGTCAGTACTGCTTCTACCTCATTATGATGATCTCCATCATGAATACCGTAGAATACAACGAATACATCAACGGTCAGCGTGACGAGGCCATAATCGCCTCCATGCGCTCCTTCATCACCAAGCTGAGCTCCGCGTTCATCGTACTCATCACCAACGCAAGCTATCTCATCTTCGGCGTCACGAATTACACCAATGAGATATCCGTTTTTGAAAATCAGTGCCAGATGGGACTTATCTCCGAGGCTGAAAAATTAGCGGGCATCAGCGGAGTGATAAGCGGGGTTTCCGGCTTCCAGACCACGGGTCTGCTGCTGTGCATGGCTCTTCTGCCCTGTATTCTCATGCTTCTGTCCTACTTGCTCTACAGGAAGCACTACATCCTCGACGAGGAGGAATACGACCGCATCTGCACCGAGATCGCCGGGAGGAAGGCCGTGTCATGAGCCTTCTGAAAACGATCCTGAACATTGCCGTTCCTCCCCCGGATATTGAGTCCTTCGACCGTTTTCTGTTTATCGGCCCTCACCCCGATGACATTGAAATAGGCGCGGGAGCAACGGCGGCTCACCTTGCCGCCATGGGGAAAAGCCTCTGCTTTCTCATATGCACGGACGGACGCTACGGGGGCGTCTGCGGAGGAAAAGAGCTTGCCGGACTGCGGAAGACCGAAGCCCGGCGCTCCGCAGAGCTCTTAGGCGTAAGCGATGTGCGCTTTCTTGGGCTCTGTGACGGCGGCTTCTATGAGCAGAAGGAGCTGGAGGCCGGCATTGCCGGGGTTATCGGAGATTTCAGACCCCAGGTCATCTTCGCCCCCGACCCGAGAGTGTCCTCCGAATGCCACGCAGACCATCTGAATGTGGGAAATGCCGCTATGAGGCTTGCGTACTTTGCCCCTTACGGAGACATAATGGCAAATTACGGCGCCTCCGCCGCCCCCGTTGAGGCTGTCGCCCTGTATATGACCGCCGCTCCCAACCGCTTTGTCGGCACAAGAGGCTGCTTAAAAAAACAGCTCAGTGCAATCTTCGACTGCCATCTGAGCCAGTTTTCCGAGAACGAGGAGTCCGTAAGGAGCATCAGTCTGTACTTAAGGCTGCGCGCCCGGGCCTTCGGGCTGCGCAGCTTCAAGGGCTCTGCCGAGGGCTTCCGTGTTCTGGGCATCACCCAGATGCACTGCTTCCCGGAGGCGGGCAGCTGACAGAAACCGCAGGCTCAGTAGAATAAGCCTGCGGTTTTTCATATCATTTGATATCCATCGCCCGTTTGAATTTGGGCAGAACCCCGATACCGTCGGTACGGTGGGGCGGAAGCTGGTATATATCGTGACCCGGAAAATCATTTCCCTCGATGAGAAGAGGCCCGTTATCGGTAACACAGACGTCCCAGCCAACGATACCCACCTGCGGAATCACCTGTCCCGCCTGCTTTACAATATCCAGCACCTCATCCCAGAGGGGTATTTTAAAGCCCTTTATGGCTATGCCCGTGAGAGGGTGCACCTCGTAGAGCCTGTTGGTCTTGTCCAGTGCGGGATAGATTATCTCGCCTCTGTCCTCCTCGATGGGAACCACCATACCGCCGTTATTGAAGTTGTCCACATGCCGTCCGTTGCCTATGCGCAGATACGCCGCCACGACATTTGTCACGTTTCCCTTGGTGAAGGTGATGACACGGCAGGTGTTCACGGAATGGGGATGCAGAGCCATGAGCTCCCTGTGCTGAACGACGCATTCCTCCAGAAGCACATTTCTGTGCTCACGGATATACTCCGTAAGGTCGCCCTCAAACTCCGCAGTGTTTATCTTCTCGATGCCCTTGCCGCACATTCCGTCCACGGGCTTTATCATGAACACGGGATACTTCTCCGTAAAGGCTCTGAGCTCTTCATCGCTCGCCGCCGCCGCATCCAGCCAGCCTCTGTGCAGGAAATCGGAGAAATTATGGGCAAATTTCAGCTTGTCCTCAATTTCCGGCATGAATTTCGGGTCGTTATGGCGTTTAATAAAGCCGTTATTGATGCCCCGTGTTATGACCGTCTTCCTCTGGGCACGGTTCAGCTCGTACATCTCAAACAGCCAGTAATCCATGTAGCCCGCCTGATACACAAGCCCGCACCAGACCATGTCAAGGAAGATAACAAGCTTCATTTTGCCGGATTTTTCGTGTATTTCGTCTATTTTCTGAAACATCTGCCGGTAATTCATACCCGCAATGCGTGTGAGCAGATACCTGAGCTTTCCCATAAGCGCTTCTCTTTCCTTCGTGATGGAGCTATTATAACACAGCAGAGTCAAAAGTCAATCAATGCCGCATTTACAAAAACCTTCCTTCAAATAATTGATATTTGTTGACCCCATGCCTCAAAGGGTGTAGAATGGGTACAACAGATTTACGGAGGTGTGCGAATTGAAATTAAAGCTGAAAAGCCTTCTACCCGTGGCTGCCGTCACCGGAGCCGCCGTGGGCGGACTGCTGTTTCTCGTGGCGCCGGGCAGGATATGCCGCTGGCAGAAAAAGCCCTTCATGTACCGCAACTTCGCCCACAGAGGTCTGCACAAGCGGGATAAGACCGTTCCCGAAAATTCCATCGCCGCCTTTGAGAGGGCCGCTTCCAAGGGCTACGGTATTGAGCTGGACGTTCAGCTTTCCAAGGACGGTCAGGTGGTGGTATTCCACGACGACACACTGAACCGTGTCTGCGGAGTTGACAGCCGTGTGGACGAGAAGACCTATGAGGAGCTCAGCCGGCTCTCCCTCTGCGGCACCGGAGAGACCATCCCCCTGTTTTCCGAGGTGCTGAGGACGGTCCGAGGCAGAGGTCCCCTTATCGTGGAGCTGAAGAACGGCCGCAGCAACCGTGAGCTGTGCGAAAAGACCTACGAGCTTCTGAAGGGCTACAGCGGGATTTACTGCATTGAGAGCTTTAATCCCCTTATCGTTCGCTGGTTCAGGAAGAACGCTCCCGAGGTGCTGAGGGGTCAGCTCGCCTGTCCCAAGGAGGACTACGGTGAGGAAGTCAAGCCCGCCACCGCATTTGTTCTCAGCCGTCTTCTGCTGAATTTCCTCGCCCGCCCCCAGTTCGTTGCTTATAAAATCGCTCCCAAGCCCTTCACAGCAAGGCTCTGCGAGGCTATGGGCGCAATGAAGGTCTGCTGGACCAGTCACGAATGGATAAACGAGAAAAAATCCGACGCAGTCATATTCGAATTCTATAATCCCAAGCTTAAATATAACAGAAAATAAGAGAGATGCTGAGCATCTCTCTTCAGTTCGTCAAAGAAGTCATTTTGGCTTCTTTGACGAATTTTTCGCACTCCGTTCTG
>JABUSQ010000043.1 GCA_021442665.1 Oscillospiraceae bacterium | reverse complement strand
TTTCGAAGGTCAGGTCACCGGGACGCTTTACGGCGATGCCGTCTGCGATGGTGGACACGCTGGGGAGGGTTACGGGATGACCCTCACGGCGGGAGGTATACATACTTGCTGCGCCTGCAGCCTGAACGCCGATGACCTTGCAGGAGGGCTTGAGGCTCTTTATAGCGCAGGCGATACCGGCAATGAGTCCGCCGCCGCCGATGGGAACGACAACCTGATCAACATCGGGAAGCTGCTCGAGAATCTCCAGACCGATGGTGCCCTGACCTGCCATGACGTACTCGTCGTTGAAGGGGTGAGCGAAGGTATAGCCCTTTTCCTCTACGAGACGGGTTGCCTCTGCGGCGGCGTCATCATATACGCCGGGTACGAGAACGACCTCTGCGCCGTAGTTTCTGGTGGCCTCGACCTTGCTGAGGGGAGCGCCTGCGGGCATGCAGATGATGGACCTGATGCCGAGCTTGGTGGCGGAGTAGGCGATGCCCTGTGCGTGGTTGCCGGCGGAGCAGGCGATAACGCCGCGCTCTCTCTCCTCGGGAGTGAGGGAGCTTATTTTATTGAATGCGCCGCGGAGCTTGAATGCGCCGGTGAGCTGAAGGTTTTCTGCCTTGATATAAACGTTTCTGCCGAGATTCTTTGCGGGAGTGAGGGGAGTAACGCGGGCGACGCCTCTGATGGTTTCCTGTGCGTCTTTGATCATTTCCAGTGTGAGCATTGGTTTCCTCCTGCTTTTATTTTAATATCTGACTGCGTCCAAACAATATTTCTGCCGATATAATAATACAACATTAACAATAAAATAACAATTCGCTTTTTGCACAAACATTCCATGAGGAATGTACTATATTGCACAATATGTCCTTGTGGTGTGGACAAAAAGACAATATATGCAGCATTCGAACGAAAAATTCGTCAAATTGCTGTTTTGGAAATTAACGGGACAAACAAAAAAAGACCGGAGACCGGTCTTTTTCAAGTTAAATAACTAAGTAATTAAAGTGATAAAGTGCGTCAGGCGATGACCTTGCCCAGAACTCTCAGAGGAAGCTCCGGAGAGACGGGAATGTCGGGATAGGCAGGATTCAGGGAGTGGAGCAGCAGCATTTCGTCGCCTGCCGTGAGCTGCTTGAGGTAGGCGCTGCCGTCATAGAGGAAGATGCCGATGTCACCGGTCATGAGACTTCTCTGCTGTCTGACCCATACGGTCTGACCGTCATGGAAGCGGGGCTCCATGCTGTCGCCGGACACACGCACGCCGAAGTTTGCGCTGCGGGACACCTCGTCGCCCACCTCCGTCATCTCGTAGTCCTCACCGTCAAGAAACTGTCCTGTACCCGCGGACACCGGCAGAGTGTAGAGAGGGAGGGTGCGGAGCTCCTTCCGTGCACGCTCGGGAACAAACTCATATTTACCGCTGTCCCGGAGAAGCTGAATGTACTCCATGACCTTTTTTCTGCCGGCAGAGCTGAGTCCGTCGAGAATACCGCCGGTATTTCCGCCGAGGAAGACGCCGCAGATGTCCTCAATACCCAGAGCGCGACAGACACAGAGAAACTGCTTCGCATTGGGGAGAGTGCTTCCGTTCTCCCATTTGGATATTGCCTGATTGGTGACGGAGATGCCGTCATCGCAGAGCCTCTGAGCCAGCTCAGCCTGGGAAAGTCCCAGCTCCTTCCGCTTAGAGGTCAGTATTTCGCCTATTTCCCTATGCATATTGTACCTCCCTTATGTATTGACCACATTATATACCATTGCAGTAACAAATGCAATATAAATATCCTAAAAAGATAAAAAATATCTTTACTTATCCAAATAAGAGATATATACTAAGTGCAGTATCTTGATAGGAGAAGACAATGGACAGAGTCATACTGCATTCGGATATAAACTCCTGCTATGCCTCCGTGGAGAAGCTGTACGATCCCACGCTGGAGGGAAAGCCCTTTGCGGTCTGCGGGGACAAGGAGCTCAGACACGGCATCGTGTTATCCAAAGACGATATTGCAAAGCGGGCGGGAGTCAAAACGGGAGAGGCCATATGGGAGGCGAAGCAAAAATGCCCGGAGCTTAGGATAGTGGAGCCGCATTTTGACCGCTACATGAAATATTCGAGGATGCTCAGGGACATATACAGCGAATACACCGACCTATGCGAGCCCTTCGGCATAGACGAAAGCTGGCTGGACATCACAAACTGCCTTGCCTGCCCCGACGGTAAGCGGACTGCGGTGGAGATAAAGGAGAGGGTGAAGAGGGAGACGGGACTCACGGTGAGCGTGGGGGTGTCCTGGAACAAGGTGCTGGCGAAGCTGGGCTCGGATTATAAGAAGCCGGACGCCGTGACGGTGATAGACCGCGGACATTTTCGGGACATGGTGTGGCCGCTTCCCGCGTCGGATATGCTCATGGTGGGACACAGCACCTCGAAGGCCCTCCGCCGTATGGGCATAAACACCATAGGGGAGCTGGCGCAGACGAAGCCGGAGCTTCTGCGGGCACGCTTCGGGAAAAACGGAGAGCTGCTGTACGCCTACGCCAACGGTCTGGATTCAGCTCCCGTGCGGAGGATAGGGGAGGCACCGCCGCCCAAGAGCATAGGCAACAGCACCACCATGCCCGCAGATGTGAACAGCGTCGGGGAAGCCCGACCCGTGCTTCTGCTGCTGGCGGAGAGCGTGGGCGCAAGGCTGAGGAACGGCGGATATCTCTGCCGCACCGTGGAAATCTCCCTGCGAAGCACGGAGCTTGAATGGAGCAGCCACCGTATTCGTCTGAGATACGCCACGGATATCACCGCAGAGCTGTACGAATACGCCGTCAGGCTGCTTGCCGCAAGCCACGAATTCCCCGGCCCTCTGCGAAGCATGGGTCTGCGGGCTCTGGAGCTTGTCCCTGCCGACAGTCCCGAGCAGGTAGACATATTTATAGATTATGTAAACAAAGAAAAGCAGGAAAAAATAGATGCCGCCGTGGATAAGATAAGAAAAAAGTACGGCAATGCGCTGATTCAGCGGGCCTCCATCCTGGGGGCAATACCCTCGGATTTCGGCTTCTGCGCACTGCCGTAAAAGCTCATATCATAAATGTATAGCCGAGGGGGTAGGGACTGGCGGCGTTCTCGGTCATCCAGAGCTTGAATTCCTCCTTATCCTTCACCACCATACCGGAAAGTCTGTCAACACCGTGACCGAGGAGAGCGGGACACATGGGTACCGTGGGTCCGATGAGTACGGTTTTTGCGTTGGCGGACAGCTCCAGAAGTCTGGGCATGGTCTTGTTTACCGATGCGCTGCCGGTTATGAGAACTATATCGCACTGCGGCAGAAGATATTCGCAGGCGGAGTCGGGATAATCGCCCTCGATGGAACGCCGCTCCATTATGTAAACCGCCTTTGCGCCCTTCACCGTTTCCTCCGGCACTCTCAGGTGACCGATAAAGCCGAAGACCCTGCCCTCGGTTTCGTAGCCTGCGGTACACAGACGCTCGTAGTCAGCCTCGCAGCCCAGCTCCCTCATGCGGCCTTCGGAGTTGTAGAAGGCGTTTATGACCGCCATGGCCTCGGAGGCCTCCTCCATGTTCCAGCTCATGACGGCCTCAGCGGCGGCTCTTGCCTCCATGCCCGTGAGGGTTTTGTGAGTTCTGGGAATGCAGCTTCCCGGCGTACTCATGGCGATGCCGAAGCTTCCGTCGGACAGCTCTGCGCCTGTCCACGCAGGTCCCCGGATTACCTCCGTGACCGTAATGCCTCCGGGTATGCCGTCCAGCAGTATTCTGTAGTATTCCTTCACGGTATCACTTCCTTTATTTAATTATAACATTACTTGCCAAGCATGCGCAAGTGATGTTATAATAACTTATACCGAATCGGAGGTGATACCGTGATTTTTGATACTCATGCCCATTACGACAGCGGAGCCTTCAACGCCGACCGCTTTGAAATACTCTCCGCCATGCCCGGAATGAATGTGGGCGGCATCGTAAATCCCGGCTGTGACATTGAGAGCAGCAGAACGGCGATAGCCCTTGCGGAGAAATATGACTTTGTATATGCGGCTGTGGGCTGGCATCCCGAGGATATAGCGGACAAATTCACGGAGGAGGCATTTTCCGAGCTGTGTACGCTTGCGGAGCATCCGAAATGCGTTGCCATCGGTGAGATAGGCCTTGACTACTATTGGGACAGGGAGCATAAGGAGGAGCAGAAGAAGCTCTTCCGCCGTCAGATAGAGCTTGCGCTGCGGCTAAACAAGCCCGTCATCGTCCACGACCGTGAGGCTCACGGTGACAGCATGGAGATCGTACGGGATTATCCCGGGCTCAGGGGCGTTTTCCACTGCTACTCAGGCAGTGCGGAGATGGCGAAGGAGCTGCTGAAGCGGGGCTGGTATCTGGGCTTCGACGGTCCGGTGACCTATAAGAACGCAAGGCAGAGCCATGAGGTCATAGAGCTTTGCCCCACGGACAGAATTCTTATCGAAACGGACAGCCCCTATCTGACGCCGGTGCCCTTCAGAGGCAAGCGCAACGATTCTGGAAAGCTGATTTACGTCATTGAAAAGATAGCGGAGATAAAAAAGCTGCCTCCGCAGGAGATAGAGAGGTTAACGTTTATTAACGCACTGAAGTTTTACGGATTGGAGGATATAAATGTACAGACCTGAAAGAATACTGCAGGGCGCTCCCAATGCCAGAGACCTTGGAGGACTGGAGACAGGTGACGGAAGAAGGGTAAAGGACGGCAGGCTTATCCGCAGCGGAATGCTGAGAAATCTCACTTCCTCCGATGTGGAATATCTGGAAAGAACGAGGCTGCGCAAGGTCATCGACCTGCGCACGACTCAGGAAAAATGCGAGAAGCCCAACGTGATCCTGCGGGGTGCGGAGTATGTGCATTATCCGGTGCTGCCGGACAGAACCGACGGCATAACCCGTGAACTGCCGAAAACTCCCGAGGCGGAGGCAAAGCGGGCCATCGCAATGGCTCAGCGGCTTATGCAGAGAGAAGAGGACGGAATAACTCAGATGCGGAGCATGTACCCGTTGTTTATCACCCTCGACCACTGTGCGGAACGCTTTGCGGATATATTCGACACGCTTCTTGAAGCAGAGGAGGGTGCGGTGCTTTTCCATTGCAGCATGGGCAAGGACAGAGCGGGCATCACGGCGGCAATGATACTGTACGCTCTCGGCGTACCCAGAGATAGCATAACTCACGATTACCTGATAACAAACGAACGCTGTGCGGAGGGGACGGACAGACTTATTGAGAACTGCAGAGGCTTCACCGACGACGAAAAGGTGCTGAAATTTATCAGGGATCTTGACGCCGCGGACAAGAGCTTCATAGATGCGAGCTTTGCCGCTGCGGAGGAGCTGTACGGGGGCTTTGACGGCTTTTTGCGGTACAAGGTGGGGCTCAGCGACGGCAAGCGGGCGAAGCTTCGTGAAATGTACCTTATATAATATACTAATATAGAAAAAGAGCCGTGAGGCTCTTTTTTTATGCCGTACCGAGGACAATGCTCCCGAAGGCGACGATTCACGTAATCCCACGAAAAATTTAGGCATATTATACCAAAAACGGTCAAAGTATACAATCGCAAGTTAAAAATACTGCTAAAATCGGTGCAAATTTAGAAGTATCGAAAATTGATTTTTGCATATAATATATGGTACAATTAACTTAATTAATGGCAATTAATTACCAGTCATGTATATTAAATTTATGGAGGATTATAAAATGATCAAAGTTGCAATCAATGGTTTCGGCCGTATCGGCTCCCTGACCTTCCGTGCAGCCATCAAGGCTGACGACATCGAGGTCGTGGCTATCAACGCACCCGGTCATCCCGCAAGCCAGCTGGCATACTCTGTAAAGTATGACACCGTTCACGGCCAGTTCGACGGCACCGTCGAGGCAAACGACGAGGAGAGCTTCCTTGTTGTCGACGGCAAGAAGGTCGCTGTTCTGGCAGACAAGAAGTACCGCGATCCCGCTCTTCTGCCCTGGGCAGAGCTGGGCGTAGAGTACGTTCTCGAGTGCACCGGCGCATTCCTTGACAAGGCTTCCGCACAGGCACACGTTGATGCAGGCGCAAAGGTCGTTGTCATGTCCGGCCCCGCAAAGGACGACACTCCCATGTTCGTATGCGGCGTAAACCTCGAAAAGTACACCCCCGATATGCAGTTCGTTTCCAACGCATCCTGCACCACCAACTGCCTCGCTCCCATGGCAAAGGTTCTCAACGACAACTTCGGCATCGTGGAAGGCCTCATGACCACCGTTCACGCAGGCACCGCAACTCAGTCCGTGGTTGACGGCTTCTCCAAGAAGAACTGGAGACTGGGCCGCAGCGTGTTCAACAACATCATCCCCACCAGCACCGGCGCAGCAAAGGCCGTCGGCAAGGTTATCCCCGAGCTCAAGGGCAAGCTCACCGGCACCTCCATGCGTATCCCCAGCGGCGACGTATCCATCGTTGACCTCACCGTCCGTCTTGAGAAGGGCGCAAGCTACGACGAGATCTGCGCAGCAATGAAGGCAGCCTCCGAGGGTCCCATGAAGGGCGTTATGGAGTACGTTGACGAAGAGGTGGTCTCCTCCGACTTCCGCACCGACGCACATACCTCCATCTTCGACGCCAAGGCAGGTCTTGCACTTAACGACAACTTCGTTAAGCTCATGGCATGGTACGACAACGAGTGGGGCTTCTCCAACAAGATGCTCGACCTCACCCGCCACATCGACAGCGT
>JABUSQ010000082.1 GCA_021442665.1 Oscillospiraceae bacterium | reverse complement strand
GAAACCATGCTCATTTCCGTGTAGGCAAAGCAGGCCCTGTCGTTTTTGCCCGCCGCAGCAAGATATACGATTCTGCGGTTTGCCGCCTCGGCAGCTGCAGTATCTGCGGCCTTCGGGGTGCAGGGCGGCATAATGCTTACCTCTCCTGCGGCGATGCGTTTCCCGCACATTTCCTCGCACATTCGGGCGCACAGCGCAGTCTGCTGCTCCCTGCTCATGCCGGGAGCAATAATAAATGCTTTTCTGTTCATTTTATACTCTATCCTTATTAAAAAAACACGCTGTCAGTAATTCGGCAGCGTGAGTCTTTTATCTGTCAATTTCTTCAACAAAGCTTGTGAGTGCCGGGTTTTTGTTATCGACCGAGTACAGCCATGCAGATTCGAGAACAAGGGGCTTCTCAAGCTCAACAAAGGCATAGACCTCACTGTTCCACAGCTTCTTTTCAGAGACTGGCACTATGTTCCCGCCCGCTCCCGTGGAAACCATGAAGGTGGCGATATCCTGCTCCGGGACACAGATAATATTCTTGGGCTCGATGTCGGACTGACGAAAATATTCCCTGTAGCTTTTGACGACGTAATCCTCCACTATGGGTATACCTCCCCAGAAGGTCACGTGCTCTGACAGCTCCCGGACACTCACCTTATCGCATGACGCAAGGGGGTGCTCCCTGTGAACCATGACGCAATGCTCATTTTTTATCACTCCGCACTTTTTTATTCGGTTGTTTAACGTGAAATACTGAGGAATGTCAAACACAACATCGATTTTGCCGCTGATCAGATCCTCGTATTTGTCGTCTCTGCCCACCTGTCTGTAAAGTATGTCCACGTCGGGATTTTTTTCCGCGAAGCGTCTTATAATATCCGATTTGGTGGTGCACTGCATAAGGCCTTCAATTCCCACGGTGAGAACGTGCTTTTTTCTCCGCAGCGTGCTCGTCGCTCTGTCCACGGCGTCATCAAAGCCGCTCATGAGCTTTACGCAGTCAACGTAAAAGCTTTGCCCGGCGTCCGTGAATGTGACCTTTCGGGTACTGCGGACAAAGAGCGGGAAGCCGAGATCCTCCTCCAGAGCCTTGATCTGCTGGCTTATTGCGGACTGAGCCACATGACACTCCTCGGCAGCCTTTGAAAAGCTCATATTTCTGGCCACAGCGCAAAACGCTTCAATTCTTGCAAGCTTCATTGTTCAACACCAACAATCATCAGTATTTATAAGACTTACCTATTAATATACAGTATTTCGCCGTTTTTATCAAGAGGAAAGCATATAATCATGCTTTCCTCTTTTCTGCAGCCAATATCCTTCAGTCTTCCAGAAATGCAGTAACGTCAACCGGGCGGGCAGGAGCACGGCGTGTATCCGGAAGGATTTCCTCCAGAGGGATACCCGTCTGCTCAGATATGATATTTGCCACGAGTGCTTCGCAGTATTTGCCCTGGCACAGGCCCATTCCGGAGCCGACGCGTTTTTTCACACCGGCAACGGTAAGAGCTCCGTCCTTGATTGCGTTGAGAACATCTCCGTAGGTGATTTCCTGACACCTGCAGATAACAACATTCTGATTCATATTTATTCCTCCAGCTCAGATCCTGATGGACTTGACGGAATCCGCATGCTCTTTGTCAAACACTATTGTGACGATGCAGGTTCCCGTATCCATTCTGACTTTGTTTACCGTTGCTTTGCACACGGCCGTGCCTCTGCGATCCACCGCGTCTACCTCTGCACCGCATTCGGGAACGGGCAGATACTCGTAGGGAAGCTCAAGACTTGCCTTTTCGGGGCTGTACGCCTTGTTGATAACTGTTATGGCGAGCCCGGAGCATTTGCCGATACAGCTTCCGCAGCCGACGCAAAGCTCTTCGTTCAGCACGGGGGCATCGGATAGAACTGCGCCTATCTTTATTGCGCCAAACGGGCATGCGCCTTCACAGGGATTGCAGGGAATACATTCCAGGCATTCGATATAAGCAACCGGGCCCCTGAGCATACGCTCCCGGGAGGGAATTCCCCTGCAGCTCTCAAGCACCCGGTCATCGGGTATGCCGGAATGCGCTGTTTCTAAAGACATATATACGCTCCCTTCAGCAGCTCTTCATTGCCGCCATCTGTGCGTATCTTGCCGCCTTGCGCAGCTCTCCGTTCTCCCCGCTTTCAAGAGCAGCGATGCGCTTTGCCGCCTCGTCTCTGGCTGCGTCGGAAACGCTCTTTTCCAGTTTTCCGAGAGACTCCGCAACGGAGATACCTGCGATGATACCCTCCTCCATGGCTATGGGGGCCTCTTCAACGCCGGCCGCATCGCCCGCAACATAGATGCCCGGGACGCTGGTCTTCATGCAGCAGTCGTGGACAGGAACGAAGCCGCCCAGCTCTGCCTCGTAGTCAAACTCCGCACCTGCCTGCCACAGAAGCTCGCTCATGGGAGACATGCCTGCCGCAATACAGAGAGTGTCGCATTCGATGACGGTTTCCGTGCCGTCCTTTTCCACGGTGACAGAGCGGAGGCAGTCGCTTCCCTCTGCCTTTGTCACGGTCGCAGAGGTGATAACAGGTACACCTGCCCGTGTGAGCTTGGCAGCGTGAACTCCGTAGCCGCCGATTTTTTCCTTCTTTTCAACAACTGCGGCAACCTCGACTCCTGCCTGCAGAAGCTGATAGGCTACTATAAGACCTACGTTTCCGCTGCCCAGCACCACAGCCTTTTTTCCGGGTCTGACTCTGTAAATGTTCATCATGGTCTGAACCGCTCCGGCAGTGAGTATACCGGGGAGAGTGCTGCCTTCAAATGCCACGGGATTTTCGGTGCTGCCTGCGGCAACGATGATCTTCTGCGCCATTACCGTTACTGCCTTGCCGTCCTTAACCGCCCACACGCTGTCGCTGAAGATGCCCAGAGCCACGCTGTCCAGCCAGAATTCGACACCGAGCTCTGCTGCTTTATCTGAGAGAGCCTTTGCTATTTCAAAGCCTCTCATCCCGGCATAGTGTGCGGAGGAACCGAAGAATTTGTGTATCTGCTTGTAAAGCTGGCCGCCAATCTGCTTGTTTTCATCTATTACAAGTACCTCGCAGCCGGCTTTCTTCGCCTCGATGGCTGCGCTGAGCCCCGCAGGGCCTGCGCCGATGATAACAACCTCTCTCTCAAAGCTTTTCATCATTTACACCTCCGTGAACAAGGCCGTGCTGCATCTCGATGGTCATACCCTCCTCCACGGGGGTAATGCAGGTACGGACGTCGGGTCTGCCGTTTACAATCATCATACAGTCGCTGCATCTGCCCTGGGCGCAGTAAATGCCTCTGGGCTCGTGGGTACGGCGGGTTGTGCGGAGAGCCTTGATGCCTGCCGCAGCAAGAGCGATAGCAATGGGCTCACCTGCCCTTGCCTTTATCGGGCGGCCTTCAAAATATACTGTAACAGTACACTCGGTCTCATCCGTACCGAGTATGGGATGATTTACAATACGCATAGATTCACTCATATTTAATGACCTTCCTTTCTGCCCTCATCCCTGCCTGATGCGCATGGGAGAAAACGGCTTGATATGGCAGTTACCGGTTCCGTAATCGGTGTAGCCTCCGCATTCAGCTTCGTCAGCGACATTTTCTATGGCGCAGTCTGCGGTTTCTTCATCGACAACTACGGACTTGCAGGCTACAAGTGGATATTTGCAATGACTATAGTTATCCTTGCTGCCGGCGTGTTCGCCTGCGGATACATCGTAAAGAAAATCAGGAGCAGAGCCGCTGCCTGATCTGCCGCTTCTTTTCTCAGGCTTTCTTCGGGCACGGGCTTCCGTGCCCGGGGAAAGCACCCTTGCACAGCATACTCCGCCCTGTCAGCGATGCTGTGCATAAATACAGCTAAATTTATCTGAAAATATTATTAAATTCAAGACTTTATAAATTGTTTCTTATCAATCAAATCCGATTACGACTACGGTGCTCTATGAATACATATTCTGCTAACAATATAGATTACGGGAAGCTGATTACCGAGGACTACGAGTGCAGGAAGGACTGCAGAAACTGTCCTTTTCCCGGGGCAAAGTGCTTCCCGTCTAAATACGAAAGATATAACACAGATTTATTAGCCTGAAATGCCGTAGATGAAATTGATAAGCGTGCTCAGCGGGAAAAGATAGGAGCATACGGTGCCGATGACCGTCAGCGCAAGAATGCTGATTTTATACCCGGCAGAGTCTTCATCCTTGGCAACCTTTCCGCAGAAGCCCCACATCATCGGGCAGGCGGTGCTGTATATGGCGAGGATGATCATTACGACGAACAAACCCTGCACAAATGATCCCAGCATACCGGAAAGTGCGAGATTGGGAACCTGTGCGGCGCCTACTATGTCAAGATTGCCGAGAATGGCAAATACCGCAAGACACAGAGCGACGTGGAAGAAGACAACGCCTATTGCGGCCGCCGCCGTGGTCGTCCTCCTGTTGGGAGCGGATGCGCCCATCGAGGGAAGGCTGGGTGTCAGAGTAAGCATGCAGAAGCAGGGGTAAAGGATGCCGGAAATTGCCCAGTTCGGAGCCGCCTTCGGATAATTAAGGCTGTTCAGAGCAGACTCTGTAGCGGAAAAATCGGCTTTCGTGAGGGCATATATGCCGATTACGATGGTGAATACCGCTACGACGGGTCCGATGGCTCCTATTATGCGGGTAAGCCTTCTAAGACCGAACCAGACGGTTATAACCGCCGCCGCTGCCATAATCGCAGAGCCGGCAACCACGGGAAGACCGAGGTACTGGTGGATCGTGGTGCCTGCGCCGGAGAGCATGATGAGGTAGCAGCCGCCTACGAGTATTGCGCTGAACCAGTCAAGCAGGTTTCCCGCAAGCCTGCCGAAATAGCAGGTGAAAAGAGATGTGCGCTGTTCCTCGGGGAGCTCCTGACCTTTGTTAAAAAGCTCCTTTGTGAAAAGAAAATAAATGATAAAAGAAAGCGCGAGAGCTCCGAGGGCACCTTTTATGCCGTAGGTCACGAAAAAAGACAGGCATTCTGCGCCGGTTGCAAAGCCGGAGCCTATGCAGGTTGCCATGAACGCTCCGCCGAGGGTTATTGCCGTGGGCCAGTGGATTTTGTTGCTGATAAGTCAACACCCCCATGATTTGAAATTACTTCAAACAGCTGCCGTTTATGAATTACAAGTATCACATTGCTAATGCTTTGTCAATGATTAAGAAGCTAATATAATTAAATCTGCTACGTTTATCACCTGTTTGTATGGACTTCTTTCTGGAAAATGGCTGATTAATTGGATAATGGTTTAGAATTTAACGATGATATATAATTTCAGCTTATCAATAACTTTGACAACGATTTGACATATATTCGGGGCTTTATTCACATTTTTTTAATATTTGATGCCTAAATAATATATTCCATGATATATCGCCCTGCTTAACCGCATATAATTCCGGGTAAAACAGCGATTATTAATAAGCTGCTGCACTTCAGCAAAGTAAAGAACGCTGTTCAGATACGAACAGCGTTCTTTACTTTGATAAACTATGTAGAAAATCAGAATATAATTTTGTTATTTTTGTACAAATTCATCAAAATTATACTCTTTATACAGCAGATTGAGGAGTCTTGAGCCTTCTTTCTCCAGGTCGCTGAACAGCTCCATCAGGGCTCTTCCCCGTTCGGTCAGCTTTGTACCTCCGCCTTTTTTGCCTCCGATGCTGCTTTCGGTTATTTTTATTCCGAGCCGGTCTTCAAGATTGCTTATCTGCCGCCACGCTTTAGAGTAGTGGATACCGACATACTCGGAGGCTATCTGGATAGACCCGGTATAATCGATCATTTTCAGCAGAGCGGCGATATCCGCATCAAGTACAGTATCATCGGAAACGAGTCTTATACCGCTCTCCACCCTCAGCCTGTTTGTTCCGCTCAGCTTGCTGTACTGTTCCATCAGGACGTTGTATTGCTCGTCCGTGTTGATATCCAGAAGCACGCCGGCGTCATCTACGGGAATAAACGTGGGAGCAATGTTCAGCTGCTTTGCCAGTGCGTCCAGCCCGTCATCACCGTCAGAGCCTTCGATTTTCGCAATTATAGCCTCAGATATCACCACCGGGTGTCCGGGCTTTTCTCTGTAACAGGGTATGCAGAAATCGCCCTCGCTCCGGGCGAGCTGACTTATGGTGCTTTTGCGCAGCAGGGGCATATCTCCGGGGACTATCATCACCCTGCTGCAGCTTCCCTTCAAAGCTGACAGGGCAATGCGGACGGAATCTATCATTTCGCTTTCCGCGTATCTCCTGTTTCGGATAACGGTCAGCTTTCTGTCCGCGAGAATACGCCTTATATGCTCATCGTAGTACCCGGTGACCACGACGATGGGTGATATCCTTGCCTCCAGCAGCACATCCGCAACACGCTGAACGCAGGGCTTTCTTCCTACGCTCATCATCGGCTGAAACCGCTCACCGTCTTTTGGTGTTCCTGCGGCAAGTATTATTGCGCCAAGTGACATCAGATCCTCCAAACCACGTTTGCCTGAGCCGTCGGCTCTCCGGAACGTTTTGCTTCCGCGGCTGCTTCTGCACCGGAGCGGACAATATTCTCCGCCGGCATAAGTCCGCGCTGTGTTGTCGGAATTATATAACGGCGGCCGCAAATTAGTCAATAGCGTTTTGGCAGCCCTGTGTATCTTTTATTTGATACTCCTTTTGGCATAAAGCAACACCCAACCGGTTAGCAGAACCCCATACTGTCCGGCAAATGGGGTGCTGTTCATTACTTCTTCCCCGCTGTTTTTTCTC
>JABUSQ010000181.1 GCA_021442665.1 Oscillospiraceae bacterium | reverse complement strand
ACGGAGTGCGAAAAATTCGTCAAAGAAGCCAAAATGACTTCTTTGACGAACTGAAAAAAGTGCTGTTCCCGCGAACAGCACTTTTTATTTCAGTGAAGCAGATTATACATTCTGAGCATTACCGCAGCGGCCATACCCCTGTTTGCGGTTCCGTTGGGGTCAAACACGGTGCCTGTTACTCCGCTCATGATACCTGCGGAGACAACGGCATTAACAGCCTCCCTGTAGGCGGGAGCTATCTGCTCATAGTCGGAGAAGCCTGCCGGGCTGACCTCACCGAAGTCGAAGCCCTCCACATTCTTCATATAGCGATACATGAAGGCCGCCATCTGAGCACGGCTTATCTTCTGATTCGGCCGGAAGGTATCGTCATTGTAGCCGGCTATAACTCCCTTTGCCACGCCCCACATAACGGCGTTCTTATAGCCCTCAGCGATGGTATCAGCATCCTTGAAGCCCAACTCGGCACTTACTGCAGGCTCTCCTGCGGCACGCCAAAGCATGGTAACAAACTGGGCTCTGGTAACGGGCGCATTGGGACGGAAGCTTCCGTCGGGATAACCCATAACCAGACCCTGCTTTGCCGCCTCAATGATGAAGTCACGATAGCCGCTGGAGGCGATGTCATTGAAGAGTTCCTTATCCGGATTCTCCACGGGGCTGCTTGCACTGATGTTGCTCATCAGCTCGAGGAAAAATTCCTTGGTCTCTGCGGGTCGGCTGGGATCAAGGTCGAGAATACCGCCGCAGAAGGTCATGTGGTCATAGCGCATATCCTTCCACTGCCAGATACCTGCCTCGATGTTGGCAGGGTCATAGGGCTTGTTTGCTGCGCCCAGAGGATAACGTGCGGAAACTGTGTTCACAAGACCGTCGTTGGGCTTCCAGGACGCATCGGGGTTACCCACTATTTTGCCGTTAACATCCTTTATCTGCTCAAAGGAATACTCGTAGCTTCCCATCTGCGCAGCAAAGGGCATGAACAAAGGCGACATATCGGCATCGGGAACATAGTTTCCGGTGAGCTTGTCAAGATGGGTTCTGCTGCCTGCGTAGCCGAAGTAGTACACGTTGTCGTAGGTATTCCAGCCCTGCTTCAGGTCGTTGCAGCCCTGAATTGACAGGTCGTAAATAGCATTGTCATAGCCTGCAAGGAAGGCCTTCACCTTCTTGCTGCTGAAGAATTCCTCAGGCGTCAGATCTCTGCCCGGAACCTTGCTGATACCGAACTGCTCAAGCTGGAAATCGTAGAAGTAGGATATGTCGGTCAGTCCGATGGTGTTTGCAAGACCGGTAACAAGAGTCATGATGAATTCGGCAGGGTCCTTGCAGGAGGAAAGGAAGGTGGTGCCGTTGAGAACGCCGGCCAGCGAGGTTACGGAGTTTATCAGGTATTCGCCGTCATAGTCGCCCCAGAACAGAGGAGACACATAGTCGTGCCAGTCACCGCCGTAGAGCTTTGCCTGCTCCTTGCCCCAGTTTATCTCGTCCTCATCGCCTTCCGCCAGAAGCTGAAGGAACATGAGTGCCGCAGGACCGCCGAAGGAATGACCCACAAGGTTAAGCTTGTTGTCATACCAGCCCACGACCTTGCCGTTTTCATAGACAGGGCCCCAGCAATCCGCAATCGCACCGTCGGTGTAATCTCGTCCGAAGCGGTCATGCTTCAGGTCGTTTGTACTGTTGGCATAGGCTGCGGCAACTTCGGCAGAGTGAGCCGCACCGTAGTCGGTGACCGTTCCGGTAAGCTGGGCAAACAGCTCACAGCAGCGATCCCAGCAGCTTGAGCAGGGACCTATTGATGCATTGATAACATCGTAGCCCTTATCGGTGAGGTAGTCCAGCATATCGCCGGAGGTGCATCCCCAGTAGCACAGCAGCTCGCTGACCAGGTCATTGTAGCCGAATCCGAGAAGTCCGTGAATAAACACGGTCTGATACTGCGTACCGTCTCCTGTATCTGCAGATTCCGCAAAAGTTGGGACGCAGAGACTGCAGACAAGCACAACAGCCAGCAGCATGCTCAGTATGCGTTTCTTCATTAATCAGTCCTCCATACAGTTATATTTACTGTTTTTAACATTATATTATTATAAATCAGCAAAGCTGCGCAGTCAATCTTACCGTTCATTTTTGTAAAGTGTGTTAATTATCGCACATAAATATTGGTAATAACCACAACATTTACTTTAATCTACAATAGTTCTTATCCACTTTCTGCTTCTTACAAGCAGGACTCCCGCCACAGCCTTCAGAAGCTGAGGCAGATAGCTCACAATATACAACGGAATAATAGGCAGCTCCGTCAGGTAAGCGAAGGCCGCCGTCACGGGTATCATCACCGTCCAAGTGTATACACTGTCGAAGAGCACGGTGATAAATGTCCGTCCACCCGATCGCAGGGTAAAATAGCAGGCGCTGCAGAAGGCGTCAGCCGGCATATACACCGCTCCTATGATAATGAGGATGCGGGCAAGCTCCTTGACCTCCTCCGTGGTGTTGTAAAGTCCGGGGATTACCTTTGACACCGCCGCAAGAAGCGCCCCAATAAATACGCTTGTGACCACACTGAAGGCTATGAGCTTTCTGTCCGTGTCCATTGCTTCTTCGTATTTCCCCGCGCCGAGAAGATTTCCCACGATTATGCCGATAGTCACGGCAAGAGCAAGAAATACGACGTTAAAGAGGTTTGATATTGTGTAGCAGATGCTCGTCGCCGCCACCACGGACAAGCCTCTGATAGAGTAGCACTGGGTCAGTGCTGTCATGCCGGAAGCCCACAGTATTTCGTTAAACAGAAGAGGTATTCCCTGCCTTGCAATGGTGAAGCTGAGCTTCCTCGGCACCCTGACGGTCCTGTATACACCCTTGAAGAAGGGCACCTGCTCCGTATGCGTGTGAGCCCAGCCCGCAATTACGGCAAGCTCCACATAACGGGAGATGACCGTTGCCACGGCGGCACCCTTGACTCCCATGGGCTCAATGCCCAGCTTGCCGAATATAAGGATGTAATTCAGCACAAGATTGACGGTGACCGCAATGACACCCGCTATCATGGGCTTACGGCTTTCCCCCGTCTCACGGAGGCTTGTGGCATACATCTGGGATACTGCGAAGGGGGCAAGACCCCAAAGCAGCACCGAAAGATACTGCTTACCGTAGTACATGGTCATCTGAAGGTCGCCGCCGCTCTCACTCTCATGGAGGTAAAGCCCGATAAGCGGTTCGCTGAAGAATTTTATAGCTATAAAGCCTGCGGCAAACACCACCGTGGCAATGTACAGCTTAAATCTGAACACGTTCCGCAAGCCCTCGTTGTCTCCCTTGCCTGAGAACTGTGCACCGAATATACCCGCACCGGACAGTCCCCCGAAGATGGCAAGGTTGTATATGAAGATGAGCATGTTGGCAATGGCAACGCCCGACATTTGCTCCGTTCCCAGCCTGCCAACCATCAGGTTATCCAGCACGGAGGCAAACTGGGTTATACCGTTCTGTATCATTATCGGCAGAGCCGTTGCCAGCGCCGCCCTGTAGAATTCTTTTGTTCCGATGTATTTTTTAATTATCATATTGCCCTCTGAGTATTTACTGCTCTGTTATGATAGCACAAAAGATATTCCTCGGCAACAAGCATTTGACTTGATTCCCGGATTCATTGGTGTTATAATATATTTAAGCTGCGGGCGTAGTTTAATGGCAGAACTCCGGCTTCCCAAGCCGATAACGGGGGTTCGATTCCCCTCGCCCGCTCCAAAAAAGAGCATTTATTTTAGCTGTGTGTTCTAAAGCACAGTAAACTAAGGATACGGTGCAGTCCGTTTGGGTTGCACCGTATCCTTTTCCTCATGTCATTTTTGCCTGACTGCTGTGAATCTTCCCCGGGGCCCTGAAGCACTGTGGCAAAAAGAGAGGGTATTATTTTCTTTCATGCGGGCTTTCCGCTTTTATCCCGGTATTTCTTAGGAGACATACCGTATTGCGTTTGAAACAACCTGTGAAAATAGCTCATGTTGCTGTAGCCAACAGCGGCGGCAACATCATCCACACGCAGCGCCGTAGAACGCAAAAGGAAGGCCGCCTGACTCAGACGCTTGTCCTGTACAAGCTCTGTATAGGTTTTGCCGGTGCGTGTCCTGATATTGCGGGAGAGCCAATAAAGGTCATAGTGCATTAGTGCCGACAGATCGGTCAGACTCCCGTCGCGGTAATTCTCTTCGATGTAGCGAAACACCTTCAGCATAGCCGAGTCCTCGTCGCGGTCGGTTACGAGGTGCTCGGTGTGGTTTACGAGCTGGAGAAACAGCAGACCCATTGTGGTCTGGTTTATACTGCGGCGGTTCGGCACATCGTGGATAAGTGTCCAGAGCAGGTTTTCCACAAGATTCCGAACGGGAAGCACATCGGCAACTTTAAAATAGAGAAAGCCGGAGGCCTCCTCTCTTAGGCTGTCAAGAATAAAGCGTCGCAGTGGTGTCTCGTCCACTCCCAGCATTTCCAATGCCTTGTCGAAAAACGGTGGCAGAATGATGAAGTTCACCGCAAGGTCGTTCTCCCCGGCGGGAAGAATCTCCTGTCTGGCGCCCTGACCGAAGAACAGCAACTCACCCTCGTGCAGTTCGATGCGCGTGCCGTTGGCGATATGGGTGGTGCTGCCCTGCGCCATATACACAACTTCCACATAGTCATGACGGTGCTCCGGGAAATGCACAAAGCGTGTATGAGGGCGGATGGTTATGAGCTTGCCGCTGTCAAGCAGCTTGTGCGCATTAATCACGTTGCTGTCCTTCTCGGAATAAAGCGCCCGGTCAATGTCGCCTTCCCCGGACAAGATGGCATTCTCCTCTGCCGTAATCGGCCGCAGACGGGATAGTATCTCCTCGTGGATCATTGCAATCACCTCACTGTAATTATACAGAAACGTACAGAAAACGCAATGCAAATAAGGACACTTTTTCGCACAAATACCGCTCTTTTCCCGGGAGTCTGTTATCGTTATAATGATAACATTAATACAAGGGGGTGAAACGATGAAAAGCTATCTTGCCATTGACATAGGAGCATCCTCCGGCAGACACATTGTCGGCCGGATGGATAATGGTGAAATAAAAACAAAAGAAGTATATCGTTTTCCAAATGGTGTTACAGAAGTAAATGGGCATCTGACATGGAATATCGACACCCTGCTTGGTCACGTGAAAATCGGAATTGAAAAGGCCAAAGCGGAGTTTGGAATTATCGAAAGTCTGTCCGTAGACACCTGGGGCGTGGACTATGTGCTGCTTCGGGGAGAAGAGGAAGTACGCCCCTGCTATGCTTACCGCGACAGCCGCACCGAGGCTATTATCCCGGAAGTACATGAAAAAATACCGTTTTCCGAGCTGTACCGACGCACAGGCATCCAATTTCAGCCATTTAATACACTCTATCAGCTCTATGTGGATAAGCTTGATGGTCGGCTCGAAGGCGTAACAGACTTCCTTATGATGCCGGAGTACCTGATGTACAAGCTATGCGGAGTTAAGGCGCATGAGTACACAAACGCCACAACCGGCGGCATAATCAACGCCGTTACCGGGGAGTACGACACGGCAATCATAAGCACACTCGGTCTGCCGGAGCATCTGTTCCACAGTACGGATAATCCCGGCAAGGTCATCGGCGAATACGAGGGCATAAAAGTCGTCCTCTGCGCCACGCACGACACCGGCTCAGCCGTCGAGGGCATCCCCATGGGGACCGACCGGCCCTATATCTCATCCGGCACATGGAGCCTGCTTGGCGTTAAAACGGAGAAGCCCGTCATCAGCAAGGCAAGCGAGCTTGCCAACTGGTCGAATGAGGGCGGCGTGGGCTATAACCGCTACCAGAAAAACATAATGGGAATGTGGCTTGTAAACCGCCTGCGTGACGAGCTTTGCCCCGGCAAGTCCTTCGGTGACATCGTAGTCGAGGCTGAGGCAAGCAATTTTGAGGAGACCGTGGACGCAAGCTCTCCGGCTTTCCTTGCTCCCGTGAGCATGAAAGCAGTCTTTGACGAGGCACTCAGTGTGAAGCCCCAAAGTGAAGGCGACTATTTTCGCTGCGCCTACCGCAGTCTTGCGCTCTCATACAGGAACGCAATCGTAGAGCTTGAGCACAACACCGGCAGGCACTACGATGAAATCTATATTGTGGGCGGCGGCGCAAAGAACGCCTTTCTCAACGAACTGACCGAAAAGGTCAGCGGCAAAAAGGTAATCGCTCTGCCCATTGAAGCAACGGCCTTAGGAAACCTGAAAATACAGATGGAGGTTCTATTATGTTAATTAACACCAAAGCCCGCGTCGGCGTTTTCGCCATCGCTCTCGGGGCTTACCTGCCCCAGTTCCCTTCTCTTGTCCCCGAGTTTGAGGGACAGTACGCAGACTTCAAAAAACGCATCCCCGATTCCGTCGAGCTCATCGACGGCGGCATAGTCACCACCAAGGAGCTTGCTGCCGCGGCGGGCGACAAGTTCCGCGCTGCTGATGTTGACCTTGTAATATTGCAGCTTCTGACCTACGCGACCTCTTACAACATGCTCCCTGCGGTACGCGACCTCGACGTGCCGGTGGTTCTTGTGAACCTACAGAAGAAAAAAGCTCCGGATTATGCAAACACCGACACCGCCACATGGCTCGGCGAGCTCTACGCCTGCGGTGCCGTGGGTGAGATGGTGGCCGACCTTGAGCGCGCAGGCAAGCGTCATGCGGTCATCACGGGTGTCGTTGAGGGCGGTGACCCGGAGGCTCAGAAAGAGATTGAAGATTGGTGCCGCGCCGCCCAAGTGCGCCGCCGCTTCCG
>JABUSQ010000163.1 GCA_021442665.1 Oscillospiraceae bacterium | reverse complement strand
GAGCACGAGCACGAGCATCACCACGAGCACGACGAGCATTGCTGCTGCGGTCACGACCACGAGCATGAGCATGAGCACCACCACGAGCACGACGAGCATTGCTCCTGTGGCCATCATCATGACCACGACCATCACCACGCCGACGAGGTCTTCACGAGCTGGGGGGCGGAAACTCCCAGAAAATTCAGCGCAGAGGAGATCGAAAAGGCTCTCAGTGAGCTGCAGAAGGAGGAGCACTTCGGCACGGTTCTCCGTGCAAAGGGCTTCGTGGACGCTGTGGACGGACAGTGGATATACTTCGACTACGTTCCCGGTGAGGCAAGCGTCCGCAGAGGCGGAGCCGAGATCACGGGACGCATCTGCGTCATCGGCTCGAAGATAAACGAGCAGGCGATTAAGGAGCTGTTTAACATTGGCTGAGAACAGAAACGACATACCCGTCTACCTTTTCACGGGCTTTCTTGAGGCGGGCAAAACAAGGTTCATACAGGAGACTCTGGAGGATAAGCGCTTCAATAACGGCGAACGCACTCTGCTCGTGGTCTGCGAGGAGGGTGAGGAGGAATACGATGCAAGCAGCTTCTCTGCGCCCAATGTGTTCATACGGATTCTGGAAGGGCTTGAGGAGCTGACGGCGGAGAATCTCAGCTTCTGGCTGAAGAAGGACGACTGTAAGCGGGTGGTCATCGAGTACAACGGAATGTGGCTGCTGGACGAGCTGTACAGCCGTATGCCGGAGCCGTGGATGATCTATCAGGAGTTCATGTTTGCCGATGCAGGCTCCTTTGAAAGCTACAACAGCAATATGCGCCAGCTTGTGTACGACAAGCTGAAGAGCGCCGAGCTGGTGGTGTTCAACCGCTACAGCGACAGCATCGACCGCATGACCCTGCACAAGATCGTCAGGGGAGTGTCCCGCCGCTGTGAAATCGCCTACGAGTATGCTGACGGAACCGTGAAGTACGACGACATCGAGGACCCTCTGCCCTTTGATATCAATGCTCCCGTCATTGAAATAGGTGACGATGACTATGCCCTGTGGTACCGTGACATGAGCGAGGAGCCCGAAAAGTATGAGGGCAAGACCGTGCGGTTCAAGTGCAGATATCTGAAGCGCAAAAGAGTTCCCTCGGGAAGCTTTATAGTGGGCAGGCATGTCATGACCTGCTGCGCCGACGACATCCAGTTTGCGGGGCTTATCTGCAAATGGGAGGACGCGGAGAGCATCGAGGGTGATTCGTGGCATGTGCTCACGGCTAAGATAAATTACAGATTCAGCCGTGCCTACGGCAAAAAGGGCCCCGTGCTGACCCTGCTCTCTCACGAGGACTGTGAGGTTCCCGAGCAGCCCGTGGCAAGCTTCTATTGAGAATATGAAAAGACACACGGTTCATTACGCCGTGTGTCTTTTTGCTTCAGCAGCGGCTGCTGTTGCATACGAGATATATCACCTGACACTCCGTGCCGAGGCTTTCCAGAAGCTCACGGGTCTTCTCCATGTGAGCGTCGTCCAGATTGACGAAGGGGTCGTCCATAAGCACGAAGGGCTTTTCTTCCCTGAACAGGGCATCCATCAGAGCAAGGCGCATGCACAGCATTATCATATCCGCAGAGCCTGCACTGAAATGCTCCAGCTCTCTGAGCTTGCCGCTGCGCTCCAGCTTCACGGACAGGTCGGGGTTCACGAAGGCTCTGTCCTCACCCTCAAGGCGGCTTATGTAACGGGCAAAACCCTCTTCGATGCGGTGCATATAGCTGCGGGAGAGGCTGTCTTTTGCCTTTTCGAGAAAATCCGCTGCCTTGTCAAGCTCGGAGGCCCGTTTTATGCCCTCAGCTTTTACGGTCTTCCAGTGCTCGAGGGCAGCCTCCGTCTCGGGGATACTGCGCACAAGCTCGGCATATGCCTCAGCAGAGCTGCGCTTCTGCGGCAGGAGCCTGACAGCAGCTGTGTGCGCACGTCCCAGCTCGGCATAGCGGCTTTTAAGCGCCTGCAGATCGGCTGCGGCGGCGGGAGCCTCTGTGACCTCGGGATGCTCAGCATTAAAGCCGGCAAGCTCGCTGTAGGCCCTGTCTCTGTCGGCAATAAGCCGCTCCTGCCGGAGAAGGTCATTGCGCAGAGAGGTCAAAACGCCGATGTCACGGTCTGAGCCGAGAGAATAGAGAGCGAAGAGGCCGTCTATCCCGGCGGAACACTCCTCCGCGGCAAGCTCGCTTTCCCGGACTTTCAGCTCATACTCCTGCTGCATAGCCTCAGCCCTCGCCGCAGCCTCCTGCTCCGCCCGGATAATTATCTGCTTAAGGCGGGAGCTGTTGAGATACAGTCCCACCGCCGCCAGCACGGCGCCCAGACCGAGAGCCGGAGCACCGAAGGTAAACATCCTCATGAACATCAGCACAGCACCCGCCAGCAGCAGAACAACGCCGAGGATAACGAACGCAAGGTGGGAGGGGAGCATGGCGGGCTTTTCGGGGACGGGAGCCGTCTCCGCAGCCTTCTTACCGATGAAAAAGGCCTCCGCATTTTTTCTGCGCTCCTCATTGATGGCGCCGAGCCTTGTATACAGCCCGCCGACTCGGTCGAGCTCCGCCTCCGTGGGAAGCCCTGCGGGGTATTTGCTCCTCAGTCCGGAAAGCTCCGCCTCCGCCTCCGTGCAGCTGCGGGCGAGAGCCTCCTTCTGCCGGTACAGAAGCCGCGCCGTCTCCTGTGAGGAGGCGTCCGCTATCTCTCCGCTGAGCCGCTCAAGCTCCTGCTCCATGGCTGCGGCGGAGGCTTCAAGCTCCTCAATCTCGGAATACAGCCCGGGAAGCTCTTTCCCTGCGGAAGTGCATTCGGCAAGCTTCGCCTGAAGAGACGTTATTTTATCCGAGGCCTGATTGACCCTGCCGCCGGAGCCCTTGTAGGGGATGAGCTCTCTGCGGCGGTCTCTGAGGCTTTTCATCGCTCTGTCGTAGCTGATGATATCTCCGGTGTCCTCCACCAGGTCACTGAGCTTTGCCTGAATTGCCCCGGTGGACAGGGAGCCGGTCTCGCCCAGACGGCTCATGAATGCGCTGCGCTCAAAGGAGTCGGCATCCAGACCGAAGAGCTCAAGCCCCAGATTTTCGGAAAATCTGCGGCTGGGACGCATTCCCGGCAGCTCATAGAGGGCAAAGCTGTCCTGTGCGGGCCTGTCGCCGAAAAACCGCTCGGCACGGTAGGCTTTGCCGCCCGCCTCAAATTCTATGCTGCCCCCGAAGCTTCCGCCCTGCCAGGGGGAATACTTTCTGCGGGGGTCTTTGTCGAGATTCGTTTTGTTTGCCCGGGGAAAACCGTAGAGCATGGCACGGATGAAGGCGGCAAAGGTGGTCTTGCCGAAGCCGTTGGGTGCCTTGATGACGGTAACACCGTCACCGAGCTCAAGGTCGTACTGATGCAGAGTGCCGAAATTCTCAATATGACAGTGTGTGAGCTTCATATTTCGACCTCCTCTCCCGCAAGAGCCCTGAGTCCCAGCAGAATGATGTGCTCCTTCTCCGAAGCCTCCAGCTCCGCCGCCATGACGCTGCGGATGAACTCGCCCTTCAGCGACACATCGTTCATGTAATCCTCACTGGGCAGGGCGAGGCGGCTCTCGTCCTTTATGCGTACGAAATAAAAGCTGTCCTCAAAGGCACGGCGGAGAAAAGAGAGATCCTTCTGGGTGTCGGGAGTGAAGGTTCCCGTGAGGGTGAATTTCACAAGATCGCCGGAGGGAATACCCTCACAGGCGCTGCTCATGGCGTCACGCAGCTCCGTAACGGTCTCAAGCCCCGTGATGCAGACAGCAATATTGTGCAGACGGCGCTTTGCGAAGGGGATAAAGCTGTAATCCACAAGACCGCCGGAGATATCCAGCAGAACGAAGCCCTTGTCTCCGCACTCGTCAAAGCCCCGTCCCTCAAGGCAGCCGCAGTAGCACCAGCGGCCGTCCGTGCCGAGTTCTCCCCCGTCGAAGCTGTGGATATGACCCAGAGCGAGGTAGTCGATACCCTTTCCGCAGAGCAGAGGCAGAGCCACGGTGTCCTCCCCCGGCGAGGTTCCTGTCTGACCGTGGAGCAGAACGAGGTTGAGCCTGTCCGGGTCAAGCCTCAGCTCTCCGTATATGTCACGGCAGTTATCCCGGGTGAGCTCCACGCCGCTTATCACCGCCTCGCCGCAGTCAAGGCTCTGCCACCTGTCCGAAAACAGCTTCAGGTTGTCCGGCAGCTCCTGACCGATGAAGGCGTAGCGGCTTTCATCGTGATTGCCTCGCAGGTACAGAAAAGTTATCTCCGGCGCTCTGCGCATTACATCCAGCACAAAGCTCACCGTGGCGGGGGATATCCGCTCCGTATCGAACATATCTCCCGCTATCATGATAACGCTGACGCCGTTGTCCAGCGCCCAGGTCACCATGCGCTCGAAGCCCAGCCGCAGCTCACTGCTGCGCTCCCGGGCCTTTTCCGGAGGCAGAGCCTCCATTTTCGAATCAAGATGCAGATCCGAACAGTGTATAAGCTTCAAATCCGCAGCCTCCTTTTACATTCAGATATTGCCGAAATTTCTATTGATATTTCCGAGGCATTTAATAGTTGTTATATTTAAACAGTATACAGTACAGGGTGTATAAAACAATAAATATAATCCACATGGCAATCCTCCCGCCATACACGGCGGCCTCACCGTGACGGCACCTTTCCCTTATAAAAGCATTTTACCACATTTTCCGCAAAAGAAAACGAAAATTTCACGGGGCTGTGACCCATAAACCGTACAGTCTCAGGTTTGCTCTGTACAAGCGGCGCAGGCGGTGATAAAATACGGTCATATTGAAAAAAGGAAATGAGAGCATGAAGGCACAGAGAAGCTACCCGAGATTCACAATAACACAGAAGGGCACCCGCTGGGTTGAGCAGGGTCACCCGTGGATATACGACGCAGAGGTGCTGAGCGGCGAGCCTGCGGAGAACGGTGCGCTGGTGGACGCCGTCAGCGAGAAGGGAAAATATCTCGGTACGGGCTTTTTAAGCGAAAACAGCAAAATACGAATCCGCCTCATATCCCGCAATGCCAACGACAGCTTTGACGAGGCCTTCTGGCGCAGACGTGTTAAGTATGCGTGGGATTACCGCAAGACCGTCATGGGCGGGGATATTTCCTGCTGCCGTGTAATTTTCGGCGAGGCAGACGGTTTTCCCGGGCTCACCGTGGACAGATTCTCCGAGCTTCTGGTGACCCAGACCCTGTCGGTGGGCATGGAAAAGCAAAAGCCCGTCATCTTTGAAGCGCTGCTGAACGTGCTTCGTGAGGACGGACAGGATATTCGGGGTATTTTCGAACGCAACGACGTGGCTCTTCGGGAGAAGGAGGGGCTGGAGCAGTATAAGGGCTGGTACGGAGAGGAGCATCCGGAGTCTCCCGTGACGGAGATATGCGAAAACGGGATATTCTACAGCGTGGACACGGAAAACGGACAGAAGACCGGCTTCTTTCTGGACCAGAAATACAACCGCCTGGCCGTGGCACGCCTTGCGAAGGGCAGAAGAGTGCTGGACTGCTTTACCCATACCGGCTCCTTCGCCCTGAATGCGGCGATGGGCGGAGCGGAGCACGTCACCGCCGTGGACATCTCCGAGGCCGCCGTGGAAATGGCACGGCGCAACGCTGAGAGGAACGGCCTCGAGGGGAAAATGGACTTTGTTGCAGCCAATGTCTTCGACCTTCTGCCGGAGCTTGAAAAGCAGGGGAAGGCCCCCTACGATTTTATCATCCTCGACCCTCCCGCCTTTACAAAATCGCGGAGGACGGTGAAAAATGCCGAGCGGGGCTATAAGGAGATAAATCTTCGGGCGCTGAGGCTTCTGCCCAGAGGCGGATATTTTGCCACCGCCTCGTGCAGCCATTTCATGGAAAATGAGCTTTTTGTCAGGATGCTGAAATCTGCCGCGCTGGACGCCGGAGTGGAGCTGAGACAGATCGAAGCCCGCCAGCAGGCGCCCGATCACCCCATACTCTGGAACGTGCCCGAGACGGATTACCTTAAATTTTACATCTTTCAGGTGGTATAGATTTCATAATCTTGACGAAAGGGCAGGAATGAGTTATCATATAAAGGATAAACGAAAAAGGAGGAGTTATGATGGGTCTTGTTCCCAAGGTGACCTGCCGCCGCTGCAAGCACAGATATTCGGCTCTGCGTCAGCGCTGTCCCAAGTGCAATACACGCATGGTGCGCCAGAGCAGCCGTGTACCCGGCACCACTCCCGAAACCGTTAAGGGTACGGCTGCCAATGCAAAGGTGGCAGCAAACCGCAAATGGCAGCTTATTTTCGGCGCAATACTGACAGCCGCCGTGGTCATCGCATTTATAGTAATGATAGTCGTCAGCATGAACGATACGGGCAACGGAGGCAACAACCGCCCCGACGTACCGGATATAACGGCGCTCCCCACGCCCGACACGACGGAGTCTGCGGCTCCCACGGAAACACCGGAGATAACAAATCTGCAGATATTCTACTACAGCGACGATAAAACGGGCTCGGGCTTCACGGCGACGGTGGGCTCGAAGACGCCGCTCATCCCCGTGTGGTATCCCCGCAATCTGCTAGACGTGGAGTATAAGTGGAGCAGCTCCGATGAGACGGTCTGCACCATAGGCGAGGACGGCGTAGTTGTGGGCGTAGGCACAGGTACGGCAACCATCACGCTGACCTGCTACGGCAAAACCGCGGAAACCACGGTTTATGTAAGGAATTAAGAAAAAGGTATTGACAAACGCATCGGCATCGGGTAAAATACTCGATGCCGATAAACGGACGATTGGCGCAGCTGGTAGCGCATCCGCTTGACGTGCGGGAGGTCACAAGTTCG
>JABUSQ010000058.1 GCA_021442665.1 Oscillospiraceae bacterium | reverse complement strand
CTGAGTCATACCGTGACGAGAGTTTTCGGCAGGGACCGCCTTGAGGCCGTGGAGGTATGCCGGGTGGACGAGGAGCTGAGACCCATACCCGAAACCGCCGAGAGGATAGACTGCGACGCTCTTATCGTGTCCGTGGGACTTATACCGGAGAACGAGCTTGCGGAGAGTCTGGGCGTATGCATGGACAGCCGGACAAAAGGTCCCGAGACCGATGCGCAGCTCATGACCACCGTGCCCGGGGTCTTCTCCTGCGGGAATGCGCTGCACGTTAACGACCTCGTGGATTTCGTTTCAGCGTCCGGTGAGGAGGCGGGCAGAAATGCGGCGCTTTTTGCGGGAAAAACCGGGAAAACAGTACGAATAGGCATTGAAAAGGGACTTATGTATATGGTACCGCAGAAGCTTCGCCTTGATGCCGACAATTCGGATGTGCGGTTTTATTTCCGCTCTGCCGCCGTGATGAAGAGAGCGAGGCTCAGCCTCAGGGTAAACGGCAGGGAGGTATGGAGGAGAATTTATCCTCTCCTGCGTCCTCCGGAAATGCAGGAGCTGCGGCTGGATATGACGGGCTTCGGCATCGGTGAAGGCTCCGATGCGGTCTGGGAGCTGACGGAGGCGGAGACATGAGAGAATTCAACTGCATAGGCTGTCCCAGAGGCTGTCTGCTGCGGGCAGAGGAAAAAGAAGGCGTTATCTCGGTGTCGGGCAATGCCTGTCCCAAAGGAAGGGACTTTGCCGTGGGAGAGCTGACCCGTCCCATGCGGACGCTGTGCTCAACCGTAAAGACCGCATTTTCGGAGGCTCCCGTGCTTCCGGTGCGCAGCTCCGCCGATATCCCCAAGGACAGAATATTCGACGTGATGAAGGAAATAAATAAAGTTATGTTAACCGAAAGGACAGGCCGGGGAGGGATTATTATCCCCGATGTACTGGGACTTGGAGTTGACATAATATCCACCAGCGACGTGCTTGTAAGAGAGAAATGATATTAAGGGTATAGAAAAAATTACGGAGGGAAAGCTATGGAACCATTGGTACTGACCTACGATGTAGGTACGCAGAGCACCCGGGCAGCCCTTGTTGACAAGAAGGGGAATATCGTCGACAAGGTGCAGATCAAATACAGGGAGCCCTATTTCAGACAGGAGCCGGGCTGGGCTGAGCAAAAGACGGATTTTTATTTTGCCCACATGTGTGCCTGCAGCAAGGTGCTTCTGGAGAGAAACAGCGACAAGACGGAGGCGATACTCTGCTGTGCGGTGACGGTCATCCGTGACACGCTGGTGTTCCTTGACGAGTACAACAGACCCACCAGAGACATTATCCACTGGCTGGACGCCAGAAAATGTGATTTCGACAATCCCTTCCCCGCATGGAAGACGGCGGCGTTCAGAATAGTGGGCATGGATAAGGGCTCCAAGGTGGGCTACCGCACCTCCAAGGTCAACTGGGTACGCCAGAATCAGCCCGACGTCTGGGAAAAGACAAAGAAGATCGTCACCCTGCCTGCATATCTGAACTTCCGCATGACGGGAAAGCTCATAGATTCCCCCGCCAACACCATTGCCCATATTCCCATGGACTTCAAGAGAAAGACGTGGATGAGCAAAAACGCTCTGACCAGATGCCTCTACGATGTGCCGCAGGAGAAGCTGTATGAGCTTATCCCCTCCGGCGAGGTTCTGGGCTATGTCTCTGCTGAGGCCTCGGAGCTCAGCGGAGTTCCCGAGGGCATGCCCCTCATAGCCACCGGTGCGGACAAGGCCTGCGAAACGCTGGGGCTCTCCGTCGCCAGTGACGAAAAGGCCGCCATCAGCTTCGGCACCAGCTCCACCATCGATATGTACACCGAAAAATACTTCGAGCCTCAGCAGTTTCTGCCCTCCTATCCTGCGGTCATCAACAGGGCGTGGAACCCGGAAATACAGGTTTTCCGGGGCTTCTGGATGCTGAGCTGGTTCATTAAGGAGTTCGGTGACAAGGACAGAGAGGCCGCCGAGGCGCAGGGCATCAGTGCCGAGGAATATCTCAATGACCGTGCCGCTCAGGTCCCTGCAGGCTGTCAGGGACTCATGCTCCAGCCCTACTGGACGCCCGACGTGCTGAAGCCCGATTCCTACGGCGCCATCATCGGATTTTCCGACTACCACACCCGTTACCATGTTTACCGTGCCATCATCGAGGGCATTTGCCTTGAGCTGTATATGTCCATGAAGGCTATGGAGCGTCGGGGCAATAAGCACATCACCGAGCTGTTCGTGGGAGGCGGCGGCTCTAAGAGCGACCTCGCCTGCCAGATACTTGCCGATACCTTCGGCCGTCCCGTGAAGCGTATCCATACCCACGAGGCCAGCTCCATCGGTGCAGCCATGGTCTGCTTCGTTTCAAAGGGAGAATTCAAAAGCTTTGACGAGGGAATAGAGAGCATGGTGCATATAAGTGACGTGTTCACTCCCGATGAGAAGAACCATGAGGTTTACATGAATATGTACAATAAGGTATACCGCAAGATATATAAGAACGTGAGACCGCTTTATGCGACTATGAACGATCTCAAGGAAAGGAATATGCTGTAATGAGTCATAAACCGTATAAGGGCTTTGAGCCCAAATGGGTCATGGAGCTCGCACCCGAGGGCAGCTACCGCTCTATCTTCCGCTGGGGAGATCCCAACTTCTTCAAGGTGCCCAAGGAATCCCTGTACAGGATGATGAAGGAAGTCTTTGAAATGACCGACGAGGACTTCAGAGAATATTCCGACGACATCGGCTGGGATCAGGTGGAGCTGTCCGGATATCCCGTAAGGCTCGACCGGGAGCATATTGACGCCCTGCGTGAGATAGTTGGTGAGGAGGGCGTTTCCACCGCCGATTATGACCGCCTTGCCGTGGCATACGGCTTTACCGCCTACGACGTTCTCCGCCTGCGCCACAAGGTCATAGATTCCCTGCCGGACGTGGTGCTGTATCCCGACACCACCGAGCAGGTGGAGAGAATTGTCGCCTATGCCGACGCCAACGATATCCCCCTCTATGTCTACGGCGGAGGCTCCTCCGTAACCCGGGGAGTGGAGCCCGTCAAGGGCGGAATCTCTCTGGATATGCGGAAACGGTTCAATAAGGTAATCTCCTTTAACGAGATAGACCAGACCATCACCGTGCAGGCGGGCATGTCCGGCCCCGACCTTGAAAAGACCCTGCAGTCGGCTCCGGAGCTCTTCGGAGCAAAGCGCCCTTATACCTGCGGTCACTTCCCCCAGAGCTTTGAGTATTCCTCCGTGGGTGGCTGGACCGTGACCCGGGGTTCTGGTCAGAACAGCACCTACTACGGCTGCATCTCCGATATTGTGCTGTCGCAGAAATACGCCACACCCATCGGAACGATAAAGACCAGCCACTATCCCAGAGAGGCCTGCGGCCCCGACCTCAATCAGATTATGATGGGCTCCGAGGGCACCTTCGGCGTGCTCACCGAGGTAACCCTGAAGGTGTTCCGCTGGATGCCGGAGAACCGCAGACGCTTCAGCTATATATTCAAGACCTGGGACGACGCAATGAAGGCAGCCCGGGAGATGATGCAGCACGAATGCGGCTTCTCCTCCGTGTTCCGTCTCTCGGATCAGGAGGAGACAAATATGATGCTCCGACTGTACAATGTGGATGATACGCCCCTGTATCCGCTTCTGGATAAGCTGGGCTATAAGGATATGGAGCGCTGCCTGTTCCTTGGCTTTACAGACGGTGAAAAGGGCTATTCCAGAAATGTGGCGAGGAACATCGCAAAAATCGCCCGCCGTTACGGAGGCTTTCCTCTTACGGGCTACGTCACAAAAAGCTGGGAGAAGGGACGTTTCAACGACCCCTATCTCAGAGACACCCTTATGGATTTCGGCATCACCACCGATACTCTGGAGTGTACCGTCAACTGGTCCAATATGGAGCAGGTGCATCAGGATGTGCGGAAGATATGCCACGCCCTGCCCAACACCGTGGTCACCACCCATATGAGCCACTGCTATCCGCAGGGTGCAAACCTGTACTTTATATTCCTCACCCGTATGCAGGATGAGAAGGAGTTTAAGGCCTATCACAGCACCATACTTGACGCTATCCAGCGCAGCGGAGCCTCCATCAGTCACCACCACGGCATCGGAAAGATGTTTGCACCGTGGCTGGAGGGCTATATCGGCGAGAAGGAATACGGCGTGTTCAAGGTGCTGAAAAACTATTTTGACCCCAAGTATAATATGAATCCCGGCGGCACCATTGGCCTTGACCTGAAGCCGGAGGAAAAGATTTCCGACCGCAGGTACACCGACTACGCAGAGCAGCCCAAGAAGGATTGATAACAAATAGACAAAAAATCCACCGAAAGGTGGATTTTTTTGTGTTGCAGAGGGTATAAAAGGGTGGTAAAATAACTTGTTAGGAAAATTGAGAGCTTCCTCGAAAGGGGGCATATACTGTGGAAAATATGGATAATATGGACTTCGAGGCTATGCTCGAGCAGCAGACCGATACGCTCACGGAGCTGCTGGAAAACAGAAAAATGCGTGAGCTCAAGGCCGCTCTTGAGGAAATGAACGAATATGACGTTGCCGAATTCCTCGCAGAGCTGGAGGAGAACACCATCCCCATGGTATTCCGCCTGCTGTCCAAGGAGATGGCCGCCGACGTTTTCGCAAATTTCGACGCCCCCGAGCAGGAGCTTATAATCAACTCCATCACCGACTCCGAGCTGGGAGCCATTATCGAGGACCTCTATCTTGACGACGCCGTCGATATGATGGAGGAGCTGCCCTCAAACGTCGTCAAGCGTGTCATGCGCACGGCGACGCCCGAAACCCGGAATCTCATAAATCTGTACCTGAAGTTCCCCGAAAATTCCGCAGGAAGCATCATGACTGCCGAGTTCGTGGACCTTAAAAAGTACATGAACGTCAGGGAAGCCATTGCCCGCATCCGGCGTATCGGTGAAGACAAGGAGACCATATACACCTGCTTCGTGGTTTCAGCAGACCGCAAGCTGGAGGGTGTTATATCCGTAAAGGATCTGCTTCTCCACGATGACGATACCGTCATTGAGGAAATAATGGATACAAATGTGGTCTTTGCCATGACCCACGACGACCAGGAGGAGGTTGCGGAGAAGATCTCCGACTACGACCTCATGGCCATACCCGTCACGGACAAGGAAGGCCGTCTCGTGGGCATCGTCACCGTCGACGACGTCATCGACGTTATGGAGCAGGAGGCTACGGAGGACTTCGAAATCATGGCGGCAATGACCCCTTCGGACAAGCCCTACTCCCGTACAGGAGCTGCGGAAATGTGGAAGCTTCGTGTGCCGTGGCTTATGTTCCTCATGCTCTCAGCCACCTTCACCAGTATGATACTCAACTCCTTTGAGGACGCTCTGGCGGTTCAGACCGTGCTCATAGGCTTTATCCCCATGCTCATGGGTACCGGCGGTAACTCCGGAGCCCAGTCCTCCACCGCCGTAATCCGAAGCCTATCCATAGGCGACACGGAGCCCTCCGACATTCTCAGCGTGGTGTGGAAGGAGCTCAGAGTCTCCATGCTCTGCGGCGCAACGCTCTCGGCGATAAACTTTGTGAAGATGCTCCTTGTTGACCGAAGTCTTCTGGGCAATCCCGAGGTCACGGTCATCGTTGCCGCCACGGTATCCATGTCGGTGCTGTTCATCGTTATGTTTGCCAAGGTGGTGGGCTCTACGCTGCCCATTCTTGCGGAGAAGATAGGCGTTGACCCTGCGGTCATGGCAAACCCTCTCATCTCCACCATCACAGACGCAGTATCGCTGCTTATTTATCTTGAAATTGCAAAGGTATTTCTCCACATATGACGGTTATTCTGGAAAAAATGGCGGTGTTCCTCATCTTTCTCGCCGCCGGCTACATATTCGCAAGGACGAAATTCGTCACCGAAGATTTCGGCAGGGAGCTTTCGAAGCTCCAGATAAATTTCTTCCTCACGGGACTTATCCTCTCCTCCGTGGTGAATAAGGAGATAGAAATGTCCGCAGGAGAGGTGCTTACTGCTCTGGGCATCTGGTATCTGGTGTTCGGCGTTGGTTTGGTGCTGGCTCAGCTTGTACCCAGAGTCCGTATCCTCAGAGATGGGGACACGGGGCTGTATAAGAGCATGACGGCGTTTATGAACAACAGCCTTGTGGCGATGCCGCTGATAGCCTCCATTTGGGGGCCGAAGGCTCTGTTCTTCGCTTCACTGTCCAATATACCCTTCAACACCCTTATGTACACGGCTGGAGTGATTATGCTTCAGAAGAACGGCTCCGGGGGGAAACTGGAGCTGAAGCGCATCCTGTCAACGCCGCTTATCGCCACGCTGACAGCCGCCGCAATATTTGCTTTCGGAATCCGTGTGCCCGCCTTCATAGATGAGACGCTGGACTATCTTGCCACGGCGACCCTGCCGGTGGCGATGCTCTGCGTGGGTATGTCGCTGGGCAGCGTACCGCTCTCAGACGCCTTCAACAAGCCGAAGCTGTATCTGATAAGCGCCGCAAGACTGCTTTTATGCCCCCTTGCAGTATGGCTCATACTAAGGGGCTTTATCCCCCAGCCCGACAGACTGGGACCCATTGTAATCGTTGCAGGCGCTCCCATAGCTATTATCTGCCCCATACTCAGTCTGCAGTACGGACGGGACGGAGTTGAGGGCTCGGAGTGCGTGCTGCTGTCCACGGTGCTGTCCGTGGTGACGATACCGATGCTTCTGTCTGTTCTGGGAATACAGTAAAAACCGATGTCACAAGGACATCGGTTTTTACTGTCAAAAAAAGCCTCGCAGAGTTCGCACCGTCAGGTGCGAATAGAGTTTAATCCGTTTTTCAC
>JABUSQ010000016.1 GCA_021442665.1 Oscillospiraceae bacterium | reverse complement strand
TCCGCAATACTGCCTCTCGTCACCTCGCAGTATACAGATACAGCGTCGGTTCCTCGAGATTGTCTTGCGAAAAACTCCCTGCGGAAGCAAGCTTCCCGGTAATTAATCCGCTATACTGCCTCTCGTCACCTCGCAGTATAGCTACGGAACGCAGACAGGCGGGCGGAAAAAAGAAAATTACAAAAAGGAAGCAAAAAATTGTCGTCATTTCACAAAAAATACTTGCAATGTTTATGCATTAGAAGTATAATGAGATGATGCCTAATCTGCGAAAAACGAAGTTGAGATACACCGAAGACCTCGGTGTATCTCTTCCGCGGTTTTCTGATATGGCGGAAAATCGGTCTCTTCGGGCTGATTTTCACCAAACCCAACGCAGTTTGACGCCGTAACACCGGGCACTGATCACGCACGGCGGTCGGCGGCAAACTTAAGACGCTGAAAGGCTGCGGCTAATCATGTATTAGCGCAGAACCTCAACGCCAAACCTATAAGGTAACTCTAAAAACAGGAGGAAAAACACATGCAGATCACCGATCCCATTGCAGATATGCTGACCCGCATCCGCAACGCCGGAAGCGCAAAGCATGAGTCTGTAGATGTCCCCGCTTCCAAGATGAAGAAGGCCATTGCTGAGATCCTTCTCGAAGAAGGCTACATCAAGAGCTTCCAGATCATCGACGACGGCACTCAGGGCATCATCCGCATTACCCTCAAGTATCTCCCCGGCAAGGAGAAGGCCATTCAGGGTCTTCGCCGCGTATCCAAGCCCGGTCTCCGTGTTTATGCCGGAGCAGACGAGCTTCCCAAGGTCCTCAAGGGTCTGGGCATCGCAATCATTTCCACTTCCAAGGGCGTCATGACCGATAAGGCAGCTCGCGCAGCTCATGTCGGCGGTGAGGTTCTGGCATTTGTATGGTAAGGAGGAAGCTGAATTATGTCAAGAATTGGTAGAGCTCCCATAACCGTACCTGCAGGTGTAGAGGTTAAGATCGATGGGCAGCACGTGGCGGTCAAGGGCCCCAAGGGAGCACTTGAAATGACCGTAGCACAGCCCATGAAGGTCGAGATTAACGCAGGCGTTATCACCGTATCCCGCCCCAACGACGAGAAGCTGAACCGCTCTCTCCACGGACTTACCCGTACTCTGGTCAACAATATGGTCATCGGCGTGTCCGAAGGCTTCACCAAGACTCTGGAGATTAACGGCGTAGGCTACCGTGCAGCCAAGGAAGGCAAGAATCTGGTTCTCAACATCGGTTACTCACATCAGGTCATCGTGCCCGATACCGAGTTTGTTCAGACCGAGGTTCCCAACCCCAACCAGATCGTTGTAAAGGGTATTGACAAGCAGAAGGTCGGCCAGTTTGCAGCAGAAGTTCGTGGCAAGCGTCCTCCCGAGCCTTACAAGGGCAAGGGCATCAAGTACAGCTACGAAGTTGTCCGCCACAAAGAAGGCAAGTCCGGTGCTAAGTAAAGGAAGGTGTGCCTAAATGATTAAAAGACCTGATACAAGAGCACAGCGCATCAAGCGCCATGCAAGAGTTCGCGGTAAGATCTCCGGCACAGCCGAGAGACCCCGTCTCTCCGTTTTCCGCAGCGAAAATCACATTTACGCCCAGCTCATCGACGACGTAGCAGGCAACACTCTGTGCTCCGCCTCCTCCGTAGAAAAGAGCTTTGAGGGCAAGGGCAGCAACATTGAGGCTGCAAAGAAGGTCGGCGCAATCGTTGCCGAGCGTGCACTTGCCAAGGGCATCGAAGAGGTAGTCTTCGACCGCGGCGGCTACATTTTCCACGGCCGTGTGGCAGCTCTGGCAGAGGGAGCCCGTGAGGGCGGCCTGAAGTTCTGAGGAAGGAGGAAAACTATTAATGGCATACAATAATGACAGAAGAGATCGTCGCAGAGACGAGGAAGCTTCCGAATACGTAGAAAAGGTAGTTTCCCTCAACCGCGTAAGCAAGACCGTCAAGGGCGGCCGTATCATGAAGTTCTCCGCACTTTGTGTGGTGGGCGACGGCAAGGGCCGTGTCGGCTACGGCCTCGGCAAGGCAAACGAAGTTTCCGAAGCAATCCGCAAGGGCCTTGAGGATGCAAAGAAGAACATCGTTACCATCACCCTTCAGGGAACCACCATCCCCCACGAGATCATCGGCGAGTTCGGTGCAGGACGTGTCCTGCTCAAGCCCGCAGCACCCGGTACCGGCGTTATCGCAGGCGGCGCAGTGCGTGCGGTTCTTGAGGCAGCAGGCATCAAGGACATCCGTACCAAGTGCCTCCGCACCAACAACCCCGCAAACGTTGTTGCAGCAACCATGCAGGGCCTCAAGTCTCTCCGTGACGCAGCACAGGTTGCAGCGGTGAGAGGCAAGACCCCCGAAGAGATTCAGGGCTAAGGAGGACGAACCATGGCAAATCTTAGAATCAAGCTCGTAAAGAGCCTCAACGGTCGTCTTGACAAGCACATTGCGACCGCAAATTCTCTGGGTCTGCACAAGATCGGCAACGAGACCGTACAGCCCGACAACCCCCAGACCAGGGGCAAGATCGCCAAGATCGGCTATCTCCTCCAGGTAACCGAAGAATAAGGAGGAAAAGCTAATGTATATCAATGAACTTTCTCCCGCAGCCGGCAGCACCCACGTCAACAAGCGCAAGGGTCGCGGCCATGCCACCGGCAACGGCAAGACCGCAGGCCGTGGACACAAGGGTCAGAAGGCACGCTCCGGCGGCGGCACCCGCATCGGCTTCGAAGGCGGCCAGATGCCTCTTGCACGCCGTATCCCCAAGAGAGGCTTCAACAACATCTTCGCAAAGCCTCTGGAGGAGCTGAACGTTTCCGCTCTCAATAAGTTTGAGGATGACGCAGTTGTTGACGCTCAGGCTCTGCTCTGCGCAGGACTCCTCTCCAAGTGCGAGTACGGCGTAAAGATTCTCGGCAACGGCGAGCTGACCAAGAAACTCACAGTAAAGGCTTCCGCTTTCTCTGAAACCGCAAAAGAAAAAATTGAGGCGGCAGGCGGAAAGGCCGAGGTGATTTAATTGCTCCAGACTCTGCGCAATGCATGGAAGGCAATCGACATCCGTAAGAAGATATTCTTCACCATCGCCATTGTCCTTCTTTACCGTATCGGCAATGCCGTATACGTTCCCTATGTAAACACCGAGGCACTGACCGAGTACTTTGCAAGTATGCAGACCACGGTTCTGGGTCTGCTGAACGTAATGAGCGGCGGCGCCTTCTCCACGGCGACAATTTTCGCTCTGTCCATCCAGCCCTACATCAACGCATCCATTATCATTCAGCTCCTGTGCATCGCAATCCCCGCGCTGGAGCGCATGAGCAAGGATGAGGGTGAGGAGGGCAAGAAGAAGATTGCCTCCATCACCCGTTACACCACCGTAGTCATCGGTCTTATTCAGGGCTTTGCATACTACATGCTGCTCCGCAATCAGAGCGCAGTCTACGGCATCCTCACCGCAGAGGGCGAAAGCATCTGGGGTGCAATAGTGATTATCCTGACCTTTACCTCCGGCTCCGCGCTTATCATGTGGCTGGGCGAGCAGATTACCGAGTTCGGTATCGGCAACGGTATCTCCATCATCCTGTTTGCCAGCATCATTTCCCGCTTCCCCGGTGACGTGTCTCAGATGATCTCCTCCGCAGTACAGGGTCTTACCCCCTGGTGGGTGACTCTGCTCATGCTGCTGGGCGCACTGCTGATGATCATGCTCATTGTCTTTATCAACGACTCTGAGCGAAAGATACCGGTGCAGTACGCAAAACGTGTTGTCGGACGCAAGATGTACGGCGGACAGAGCACCCACCTTCCCATGAAGGTCAACATGTCCGGTGTTCTCCCCATCATCTTTGCTCAGTCCATAGCCTCCGTACCCGCAACAATCTGCGCATTTGTTCCCAAGTGGCAGAACAGTGCATTTATGAAGGCCTTCGACACCACGTCCCTCCTCTACGCCTTCATCTACCTGGTTCTTATCATCTTCTTTGCATACTTCTACAGCACCATCCAGTTCAACCCTGTGGAGGTTGCAAACAACCTGAAGAACAACGGCGGATTCATCCCGGGCTTCCGTCCCGGCAGACCCACCAGCGACTTCATCAAGAGAGTTCTGAACAAGATAACCCTGTTCGGCGCTATCTATCTTGGTATCATCGCTGTTGTCCCCATCGTCATTGCACACTTCAGCGAAGCTGCCGCCAACAGCGGCGTATCTCTGGGCGGCACCTCAATCATAATCGTGGTCGGTGTTGCGGTTGAGACCGTCCGTGCTCTGGAGGCCCAGCTGCTGATGCGCAACTACAAGGGCTTCCTTAGCTGATAAGAGGTAATTACAATGAAGCTGATACTTTTAGGCGCTCCCGGCGCAGGAAAAGGTACTCAGGCTGAGATCCTGAGCAAAATGCTTAACATCCCCACCATCTCCACAGGAAACATCCTCCGTGCGGCAATGAAAAACGGCACCCCCGTGGGTCTCCGCGCAAAGGAATATGTGGAGAGCGGCAGGCTTGTTCCCGATGAAGTCATCATCGGCATCGTAAACGAGCGTCTGGCAGAGCCCGACTGCGCAAACGGCTACATCCTCGACGGTATGCCTCGCACCATCCCCCAGGCAGAGGCTCTGGAGGAGAGCGGCATTGAGATAGACTGCGCCCTCTCAATTGAGATAGAGGACCAGGTCATCATCGAGCGTATGTCCGGCCGCCGCACCTGCAAGGACTGCAGCCAGACCTTCCATGTGGTTTCCAATCCCCCCAAGACCGAGGGCAAGTGCGATTTCTGCGGCGGTGAGCTCACTATCCGCAAGGATGACGCTCCCGAGACCGTCAAGGCAAGACTGGAGACCTATCACAGGGAGACCGAGCCTCTCAAGGCCTTCTACGAGGCAAGAGGCAAGCTGAAATCTGTTGATAATCAACCCAGCATCGAGGCAACAACAGATGTTATCAAGGCAGCTCTGGGTATCTGATTTATGGCGAAGGATTCCATAGTCATAAAATCCCCCAGAGAGATAGAATTCATGCGTCAGGCGGGAAAGATAACCGCCGGCGCCCGGAGCATCGCCCGTCAGGCGATTGCTGACGGCGTCAGCACGAAGGAAATCGACAAGGCTGTCAACGAGTTTATAAGGAAATCCGGCGCAATCCCCACCTTTTTGGGCTACGGCGGATTTCCCGGAAGCGCATGCATCTCCGTGAACGAGGTCGTCATTCACGGAATACCCGGCAAAAGAACCATAAGAAACGGTGACATCGTCTCCGTGGACGTGGGCGCCACCTATAAGGGCTACGTCGGTGACTGTGCGGGAACCTATGCCTGCGGTGAGATATCCGAGGAGGCAAAGAGACTCATCGAGGTCACAAGACAGAGCTTTTTCGAAGGGCTGAAGTTCGCAAAGGTCGGCTATCGTGTAAACGATATCGGCGCTGCGATACAGGAGTATGTGGAAGGTCACGGCTATTCCGTCGTCCGCGATTTTGTGGGGCACGGAGTTGGCAGGGATATGCATGAGGCTCCCGAGGTACCTAATTATAAGGTCAGACTATCGAGCGGAAATCCGCGGCTCGTCCCCGGAATGACCATCGCCGTTGAACCCATGGTGAATATCGGCGGCTGGGAGGTCAAGGTGCTGGAGGACGGTTGGACTACGGTGACCGCTGACGGATCGCTGTCGGCGCATTACGAGAATACAATCGCCATAACCGACGGCGAGCCCGAGATACTGACAATGGCAGAGGATATCTGAACCAGACCAGGAGGAAAATTATTTTGGCAAAGGACGATGTAATCGAACTCGAGGGCACGGTAGTTGAATCCCTGCCCAACACGACCTTTAAGGTGGATATCGGTCACGGACATACCGTTCTGGCGACCATATCCGGCAAACTCAGAATGAACTTCATCAGAATTCTCCCCGGTGACAAGGTCACGGTACAGGTCTCACCCTATGACCTGAACCGAGGCAGAATCACATGGAGAACCAAGTAGGAGGTATAATATGAAAGTAAGACCTTCCGTGAAGCCTATGTGCGAGAAGTGCAAGATCATCAAGCGCAAGGGCAAAGTCATGGTTATTTGCGAGAACCCCAAACACAAGCAGAGACAGGGCTAAGTGTTGGCGGGAGCTTCGGCAGGCTCCGGAGCTTCCGAAAAATAAACTTGTCTGAATAAATCTATGAAATCCCGCATGGACCGAAGGCTCCCTCCGGCGGGAATAAGCCAACGGATCCGTAACAATGCGGAGTAAAAAATCGAAAGGAATGATCGATCAATATGGCACGTATAGCCGGCGTTGACCTGCCCAAGGACAAGAGAATCGAAATCGGACTCACTTATGTCTACGGTATCGGCAGAACCAGCGCAAACAAAATACTGGAAATGACCGGTATTAACCCCGACACCCGCGTAAAAGACCTAACCGACGAGGAAGAGGCAAAGCTCAGAGACTGCATCGACAAGAACTTCATCGTAGAGGGCGACCTTCGCCGTTCCGTAGCTCTTGACATCAAGCGTCTCACTGAGATCGGCTGCTACCGTGGCCTGCGCCACCGCCGTGGACTGCCTGTTCGCGGACAGCGCAGCAAGACCAATGCGCGTACCCGTAAGGGACCCAAACGCACCATCGCAAATAAGAAGAAGTAAGGAGGGATATGAATTATGGCAGCAAACGCTAAGAAAAAGGTCAGAACACGCCGCAGAGAGCGTAAGAACATTGAAAAGGGTCAGGTTCATATCAGCTCTTCCTTCAACAACACCATGGTAACCGTCACCGATACCCACGGCAATGCAATTTCCTGGGCTTCCGCAGGTGGCCAGGGCTTCCGTGGCAGCAGAAAATCCACTCCCTTCGCAGCACAGACCGCCGCAGAAGTAGCAGCCAGAGCAGCTATGGAGCATGGTCTCAAGACCGTCGAAGTGTTCGTAAAGGGCCCCGGCTCAGGTCGTGAGGCTGCAATCCGCGC
>JABUSQ010000060.1 GCA_021442665.1 Oscillospiraceae bacterium | reverse complement strand
TATTTATTCCCGGAAATTAAATCGGCACAGTGCGGTATACATTACCGACTGTGCCGATTTTCCTGTTTGCAGTTACCGGGGTATTTTCCGCTCTCCGCAATATAATGTCATATGTAATTTACACGGAACAGGGATTTATCGCCGTCTGTGATAACGCTTTCCGCGCTGACAGGCTCTCCGGCGGGCGCCGTGTATTCTTCTTCAAGCTCAAGCAGCGCAACTGTCTTATTCTGCCTTTTCAGACAACACGCCTCGGGCTGACCGCCTCCTCCGGGACAGCCCAGCGGACAGGCCATGACCTCAACGTAATCGTACCAGGCCTCGCCCGACTTTATCCTTTCAGCAAGAGCGTCCGCTTCGGCAAGACCGTTTACCGCTGCCACCCGTTTTGCGACAGCCGGGTTTGCTGTACTGCCGATTGCCTCCTTCGGGCATACGGACGTACAGATTCTGCAGCGGATGCATTTCCCGGCATCGATGCTATGGGCTTTTTTCGCCGCTCCGCTAATGGCTCCGACGGGACAGGCTTTAGCGCAACGGGTGCAGCCAATGCACCTGCTCTCATCAATTGACAGCAGAATGGGAGATAAGCACTCACTCTCTGCTGTAATCTGTGAGTAAAGCCCGTCACAGGGAGTCTCGGGCAGGGCTGCGAAATTCATACCGTTCTCTCGTATTATTTCGGCAAGCTCCTGCGTGCTGAGCACGATATCCACCAGTCTATCGCCGTTTTTAATGAGCTCGGGTCTTTCAGCCTCCGACTTTGCGGCAGAGCAGGGCATGACTGCTGCAGAAATCACACCGCTGCCGGCGTGCTTGAGACGGATAAGCGCGGCACAGACCTCCATAGGCGAGCCTGCGGTTGATAGCTGCGGCAGCAGCTGCGGATAGTCGCACTCAACATGACGAACCCATGCCGGGCAGTACGAACTGAACACGGTGCCTGTTCCGCGCTTTGCGGCAAAGTCCTCCGCCTCGCATATCACGGTCTGATATGCTCTCATGGAGGTATCGTAAACATAGTCTGCGCCAAGCAGCTTAAGCGCGGTTGCGGCTTTACCCATAACAGAACGCCCGGGGGCAAGCCCGAATTCCTCCGCCAGGCCGATTCTGACAGCCGGAGCTATCTGCACGGCAAGCTTTTTGCCGGGGTCGGCTATTGCGTCCCGCAAACGCTCAATGCTGCTTTTGAGCATAAGAGCGCCCGTGGGGCAGACTGCGGCACACTGTCCGCAGCCGGTACAGCTGCTGTCAGCAAGCCTGTAGCCCTCGCCGCAGGAAATGTAGGTGTCGTTGCCGCGCTCCATGAAGTCGATGGCTCTGACGTTCTGAAGCTCGTCGCACATTCTGACGCATTTGCCGCACAGAATGCATTTTGACGGGTCATAGACTATAGAGTGTGACGAGTCGTCAACAGGCTCCCGGCAATACCCCGCTGAACGGACACTGCCGACTCCGTAGCGCTTTGAATACTCCTGAAGCCTGCATTTTCCGGATTTGGAGCACGCCGCACAGTCCGTGTTGTGGGATTCGAGCATAAGCTCGAGAATGCCGCGGCGATACTCTCTGATTTTCGGCGTATTGGTGCGGACTGTCAGCCCGTCCCGGGGAGGTGTCGTACATGCCGCCGCAACTCCGCCCCGTTCATTTTCGAAAACACAGAGTCTGCAGCCGCCGTAAGCGGAAAGGCTCTCGCAATAGCAGAGGTTGGGGATTTCAATTCCGTTATGCAGTGCGACCTCGAGAACGCTGCGCTCGGTGTCGTATTCACATTTAATGCCGTCAATTACTATGTACTTCATCTTACACCTCCGTAATTGCGTCTGCTGGACAGCCGTCCACACATATGCGGCAGCGTGTGCATTTCCGTGGATCTATGCGGTGGGCACGCATCAGCCTGCCGCTTATTGCCCCCGCGGGACAGTTTGCGGCACACTTAGTGCAGCCTATGCATTTATCAGGCTCGATCCTGATTTCAAACAGAGCCTTGCAGACCTTCGCAGGGCATTTTTTGTCTGTGACATGCGCTTCGTACTCGTCACGGAAGTATTTGAGAGTGCTCATTACCGGGTTTGGGGCTGTCTTTCCGAGTCCGCAGAGCGAGCACGCCCTTACGAGGTCGGACAGACGCTCGATTTCGTCCAGATCCTCCGGAACGCCCTCCCCGGAGGTTATGCGTTCAAGGATGGCCTGAATCCCGGTTATGCCCTTGCGGCAGGCGGTGCATTTCCCGCATGACTGATTCTTTGTGAAGTTCATAAAGAATCGGGCAATCTCCACCATACATATATCGTTTCCCATAACGACGAGACCGCCGGAGCCGATGATGGCACCGATTTTTTCTGTTGAATCGAAGTCCAGCGGCAGGTCGAGATGCTCCTCGGTAAGACAGCCGCCGGAGGGGCCGCCTATCTGGACGGCCTTGAAGGTTCCCGTTTTTACTCCTCCGCCTATGTTGAAAACTATTTCCCGGAGTGTTGTACCCATGGGAACCTCGATGAGCCCCGTGTGCTTTATATTGCCGGTCAGCGCAAAGGCCTTGGTGCCGGAATTATTCTCCGTGCCGACGGCTTTAAACGCGGCGGCGCCGTTGTTTATAATCACCGGCACGTTTGCAAGGGTCTCGACATTGTTCAGAGCAGTCGGTGCCCCGTAAAGACCGACATCAACGCTTCTGGGCGGTTTTGCTCTGGGAGTGCCGCGCCGCCCCTCAATAGAGCTTATCATTGCCGAGCCCTCGCCGCAGACGAAGGCGCCTGCGCCCCGGTTTATCTGCAGCTCGAAGCTCCTGCCCGAGCCGAGTATGTTTCTGCCCAGAATTCCGAGAGCTTCCGCCTCGACAGCAGCCTTCCTGAGTCGGTCAACCGCTACCGGGTACTCCGCTCTGACATATATGCAGCCTTTTTCGGCTCCGATGGCTATGCCGGCAATTATCATGCCCTCAATCACTCTGTGCGGGTCGCCCTCCATAATGGAGCGGTCCATGAAGGCGCCGGGGTCTCCCTCATCGCCGTTGCAGATGACGTACTTGACGGGGGCATCTGTGTGCGCTGCCGCCTGCGCCCATTTCCTTCCGGTAGGGTAGCCCGCTCCTCCGCGCCCCCGCAGACCGGACTCGGATACCTCGGCAATAATCTCCTCCGAGCTCAGCTCAAACAGGGCTTTTTCGAGTGCGGAATATCCGCCGACGGCGATGTACTCGTCAATACTTTCCGCATCAATATGTCCGCAGTGCTCAAGGGCAACGCGCTTTTGCTTCTTGTAGAAGGGGATATCCTCCTGCTTTTTATAGGAAATCCCGTCCTCGCTGTACAAAAGGCGGTCTATTATTTCACCGCCGATTACGGTTTTCTCTATTATTTCCTCACAGTCGGAGACGGAAACCCTGCAGTACAGAACACCGGCAGGCTCTAATCTTATCAACGGGCCCATTTCGCAAAAGCCGTGACAGCCGCTGCGCTTTAAGCCGACGGCATTTCCGTGGTCTATATGCTCACGCAGCTCTACACAGGCGGCAAGCCCCCGCTCTGCCATAAGCTCACGGAGCTTTTCAAGGATTTTCAGCGAACCGCCCGCTATACAGCCCGAGCCTGCGCAGACGAGTATTCTCAGCTCTTCATTACCCACGGCTGCAGCACAATTTCTGCGCAGATTAATAAGGTCCTCTCGTGAATTAAGCTTCATTTCTTTCCGCCTCCTTCAGGTCTGCAATAAGCTGCCTTGCCTTTTGCGGCGTCATTCCGGCATGAACGGCGTCATTCACCGTCAGCACAGGTGCAAGGCCGCAGGCTCCGAGACATGAAACCCGCTCAATGCTGAACAGCCCGTCCTCGGAAATATCATCCTCGGGGGTCATTCCAGCAGCCTCAAGCAGTGCGTCCTGTATATCCGCCGATTTTCTGACATGGCAGGCAGTCCCGTCACAGATGCGAATAATGTATTTGCCCTTTGGCGTCGTTGAGAAGTTTTCATAAAAGCTTGCCACACCGTAGAGGGTTGCCGGTGTCATATGAAGCTTCTGTCCGACATAGCTTATTGTTTCAGCCGAAAGGTAACGGTATTCGCTCTGGATATCCTGCATTATTGCTATTATCATATGCCTGTCATAGCCGTAGAGCTCCAGAACGGAATCGATAAAGCCGTAATCTGTTTCATTCATATTGTTCCTCCTCCTCGCTGTCCGCAAGCAGTCTCTTTACCATTTCGATTGCGCCCACCGGGCAGTGCTCTTCGCACTTTTTACAGCCTATGCACAGATCTGTGTCGATAAGCTCGGATATCGTGCCCGTATCACCTCTGTATTCAGGCGTTGAAATTCTGAGCGCGTTCATCGGGCACACAATCACGCAGGCCCTGCACCCGCTGCACAGCGAGGGGTCAACGTGCGGAATGGGCCATTCCGAGTATTCGAGGAGCTCGTTCTGGTTTCCGCTTCTTATTGCAAAATTTTTGCACAGATTGATGCAAAGCCCGCAGGAAACACACAGCTCGGGATCTATTTCATGCACTTCATGCCGAATTCCGTGAATTGCCTGCGTCGGGCATGCCGTAACACAGGCATCACAGCCGTTGCATACGGCAGAATTGATTCTGAATGCCATTTCTCTCCCCCCCCTTATTCTCTGCCGGGCAGCTTGACTGCGGAAATGTTTTTCATGTCGATACTGCAAAGCCTGTCCCTGAGTCTTGCGAGCTCTTCCCTTGAGCGGGCTCTCCTTGCCTCCCGGTGCGACCTTATAAGTGCAGGCGGAAGACAGGGCTTTTCTGCCTCTGCCCCAAGTTTCTCGTTAAGCGCGCCGTCGGCTTCCATCGCCCGTCTGCCGACCTCAATGTATTCTCCGAGGCTCATCCGCAGGCCGACCGCAGCGTCCAGAGCCTTCGTGTGAGCGAAAAGCGGCAGTGAGTCCGTTGTGCAGTCCGGCAGCCGTGAAAGCAGCTTTACCAGCGGCTCGGAGGCCGCAAGCACGGGCTTCAAAAATGACGAAGCAATCCCGTTGGGTTTCCTGATAAGTGCTTTTGGGATTGCCGCAAAATCGGTCATACGGCACTGGCCCGAGGAAGCCGCGGCTGCCCTGAGGTAATCAGCGTAGCCGATATGCCCTGTGTATTGCTCGACGGCAGTCATCTCAAGAGGCTTCAGGAGACAGAGAAAATCTCCGCCGTATTTATCGGCAAGCTTTTTGCTCCCCTCGGCGAGCTCTGCTCCGACGCCCCGTTTATATGCTATATCGCCGAGAATGCCCGAAATATTGCCCGTCCTGCCGAATTCAAGGCCGCTTTTAAATATGCCCTCCTCGTTTGCCTGCATGGCCCATGCAATCGTATTTGCCGTGGAAGCTGCGTCAAGTCCGTATTCCAGCAGCTCATGACTCCAGCGTACGATGAGCCCCATATCTGAGTTGAGTATGTTGCTGCCCAGCAAAGCGGCAAGCTCCAGCTCAGGCCCCCTCACGGGTCTGCGGTCAAGCATTGCACTTCGTTCACACCTTATGGGGCAGTAGGTGCAGCCGCTGCTTTCAAGGTTAAACCTGTCGGCAAAAAATTCTCCGCCGATGTCCTCCGCATTATCGAAGCTGCCCCTTCTGCAGTTTTCGGTGGGGAGCAGACCGTTGCTGTTAAGAAGGCTCAAAAATCCCATGGTGCCGAGCTTCGGCAGCAGGCTGCCTGTCAGAGGATGGCTGCGTAAAGCAGCAGACCACTGCCGGCATATTGCCCGATTTTTCCCGGTGTCGGCAAGCGGTATCTCTTTATTGCCGGATACGACTATTGCCTTGAGATTCTTATATCCGAACACGGCGCCGAAATCACAGTGCTCCGCTTCACGCCCGCCGCTGACTACGGTTGCGCAGTTTACGAGCTTTTCTCCGGCAGGGCCGATTACGAGCATGCCGCATTTCACACGGCAGCCTCGCTTTTCATCCGTTTCCGCCTGCAGCGTTATCTGCGTCTTTCCGCAGCCGAGTCCCATAAGGCCCTGAGCCGAGCGGAAGGTAACGCTGTCGTTATGTATTGAAATCCATGTCGGTTCTTCACAGCGCCCTTTTATGATAAGAGCGTCGTAGCCCGCTTTTTTAAGAAACAGACCGAAGTCGCCTCCGCAGCTTGAATGACGGACAGCACCGGTTGAGGGTGACAGTGAAGATATGCAGAAATGATTTGAGCACGGAGCTCCCGTACCCGTCAGCGGCCCGGTTGCGATTACTATCAGGCTTTCCTCGGACAGCGCATTGCAGACGGTGCCTGTACAGTCGGACATAATCTTTGCCGCCATAGCTCTGCCGCCGAGGAACTGCCTTCGTTCTTCATCGGACCACGGATATTCGGAAAGCCCGTGCGTGGTCAGGTCAAGGCAAACGACCTTGCCCATATACCCCGAATAATTAGTCATACGATACCCCTTCAATAATTGTTTTCGGTTTTTAATAAGCGCAGAAAAGCCGACCTGTCCCGTGTGTTATAAGGACAGATCGGCTTTTAAGGTATAAAAAGCCAAAGCCCCGGCAAAACATTACCGAGACTTCCCAAAACCGCTGTTTTTCTGCACGCAGAAAAAACCTCTTCATTTTCACTGCAAAAAATTGAAGCGGCTGCTCTGTCTCCTTTTCGAACACGGATGGCTTTGCCGTTTCCAGCAAAACCAGCGACTCACATGAGTACAGGCCAAGCACCCATAGGCACAGCCCTTAGGGATGAAGGCTCGGAAACCACGATATTAAACTGAAACAATAATACTATCAGAGCGTTGTCAAGTCAATATTGAAATTACCGGCAAAGCCTTTGACAGGAGCAGCAGGTCTTCAGACCGGTCGGAGCCTGAACGTAAAAATCAGGCAGGAGCGGCTTTTTCGGCAAAGCAAAACCACACCTTGGAGCTATTCCCGGGTGTGGTCTTTACTGTATGCAGCCTTTAAAAATTCACTGATTGCTGAAAATTACTGACCTGCATCGGTTTTTTTATTCAGAATTCCGCATTTCCGGTGGTGCGGGGATGGAGCTCCACATCACGGATATTGGACACTCCCGTGAGGTACATCACCATGCGCTCGAAGCCCAGGCCGTAGCCTGCGTGGCGGCAGCTTCCGTAGCGGCGAAGATCCAGATACCACCAGTAGTCCTCGGGATTGAG
>JABUSQ010000139.1 GCA_021442665.1 Oscillospiraceae bacterium | reverse complement strand
CAAGAAGGAAGCGGAGCAGGCTGCTGCCTGCGAGGCGCTTAAAAAGCTGAATAATGCCTAAAAACAGTATCATACCCGTCTTCGTGCCTCATCTGGGCTGCCCCAACAACTGCGTGTTCTGTAATCAGAACCGCATTTCGGGAGCACCGGAGCCCGCTACGGCGCAGACGGTGAAAAACGCCATAGAGAATGCAGCCGCCTTGACCCTGCCCGGGTCAAAGCGGCAATTGGCGTTTTATGGCGGGAGCTTCACAGCCATTCCCGAAGCCATGCAGGAGGAGCTGCTGGAGGCGGCAAAGCCCTATCTTGACAGCGGATTTATCTCTTCCATACGCCTTTCCACACGCCCGGACGCCATTGACAGCGTCGTTCTGCGGCGGCTTGAGCGCTTCGGCGTTGAGACCGTGGAGCTGGGCGCCCAGTCCATGGATAACAGAGTGCTGGAGCTTTCGGGAAGAGGCCACAGCGCAGAGGATGTGGAAAATGCATCCCGGCTTATAAAGGCTGCGGGCTTCGGGCTTGTGCTGCAGATGATGACGGGATTGCCCGGGGATACACCGGAGAGCGCTGTCATGACGGCAAAGAGGATAATCGCACTGAAGCCGGACGGCGTCCGCATATATCCAACGGTAATTGTCCGTGACACGGAGCTCTGCGATATGTGGTGCAGCGGACGCTACACCGAACACACCGTGGAGGATGCCGTCAGCTATTGCGCAAGGATAGTCCCGCTGTTCGAGGAGGCGGGTATAGCAATTATCCGCATGGGACTTAACCCCACAGAGGATCTCTCGGGAGGCGATGCTCTGGGCGGAGCCTACCATCCCGCCATGGGAGAGCTGGTATATTCCAGACTCATGCGGGACAGGGCGGAGGAGCTGCTTGAGCAGGCTCCCGCCGGCAGCAGAATCGTTCTGGGCGTAAACCCGTGCGACCTATCCAAGGCGATTGGACAGCACCGGGGCAATATCGAATATCTGAAGGCGAAATATAAGCTTAAAGAACTGAGAATTAAGGCGTGCGATACGGAAAAAAGTAAAATAATTGTGATAAGTCTTGAATAGAAGTTAGATTTATTATAAAATAAATCGGATATAGCAAATTAACACATCAGAGGTAAAACAGTGTATCTGAAGGCACTTGAGCTTCAGGGATTCAAATCCTTCCCTGAAAAGACAAGGATAACGTTTGAAAAGAATATAACCGCCATAGTGGGGCCCAACGGTTCCGGCAAATCGAACATCTCCGACGCCATACTCTGGGTCATGGGAGAGCAGCGCTCCAAGACTCTCAGAGGCGGTAAAATGGAGGATGTCATCTTCGGCGGAACCGAAAAGAGGGGAGCACTGGGCTTTGCTCAGGTCACGCTCATCATCGATAATACCGAGCACACCTTTCCCTGCGACAGCACGGAGCTGATGCTCACGAGACGCTACTACAGAAGCGGAGACAGCGAGTATTATATAAACCGTGAGTCCGTGCGTCTTAAGGATATCCACGGCATGCTTATGGATACGGGTCTGGGCAGGGACGGCTACTCCATCATCGGGCAGGGGCGCATCGCAGAGATAGTTTCCAACAAGAGCACCGAGCGCAGAGAGATTTTTGAGGAGGCGGCGGGCATATCCCGCTACCGCAGCCGCAAGGAGGAGTCCGAGCGCAAGCTTGCCAGGACAGAGGAAAACCTCCTGCGAATAAACGACAAGATAGATGAGCTGGAGTATCAGGTGGAGCCATTGCGGAAGCAGTCGGAGACGGCGAAAAAATATCTCGTACTCCGTGACGAGCTGCGTACCCGTGAGATTTCCGTGTGGATGGCTACGCTGGACAGGATACATGCACAGGCGGAGTCTCTGAACGCCTCCTATGAGGCTGCAAAGGCAAATCTTGAGAGCGCAAACCGTGATATCGAGGCATTGTACGCCTCTGCCGACAGCATCACTCAGCTCATGCACGGAAAGGATACGGAAGCGGAGACCGCACGTGCAAGGCTGTCCCGTATCGAGGCTCGGGCTTCTCAGTGCGATTCCGAGGCAGCAGTGCTCCGTGCAAATATCCGCAGCAGCGAGGAAGCTGTCCTGCGCATGAAAAATGACATCGCAGAGCAGTCAGCCCGTGTTGCGGAGATAGACTCAAGGATAGGCGAAAACAATACCCGCATAGCATCCCTCAGCGGAAGCATAGGAGAGTTCAACGACAGGCTCACCTCCAACAACAATGTTCTCGCGGGCTGCAGAATGAAGCTGCAGAGCCGGGAGACTGTCGCAGAGCAGCTTAATGAAAAGGTCGGCAAACTCAGCGTTGAATGCCGCAGCATCGAGGCTCGCATAAGCATGCTCACAGAGATGGAGAAGGAGTTCGAGGGCTACAGCGGCGCGGTCAAGACCGTAATGAGAGAGTCAAGACGGGGTACCCTTACCGGCGTATGCGGCCCTGTGGCAAATCTGGTTAAGACCGACAGGGACTACGCCCTTGCCATAGAGACTGCTCTGGGCGGAGCCATGCAGAGCATCGTGGTGGAAAGCCGCAACGACGGCCGTCTCGGCATAGAAATGCTGAAGCGCAGGGACGCAGGCAGAGCCACCTTCCTCCCCATAGATTCCTACCGGGGGAATATCATGAAGGATGCTCCGGTGAACGCTCCGGGCTTTGTGGGTGTCGCCGCAGAGCTTGCGGAATATGACGAAAAATACGAGGGCATATTTGCCTATCTGCTGGGCAGAACAGTGGTGGCGGAGAATCTGTCCTATGCCGTGAAAATGGCGTCAGGCAGCGATAAAAAGCTCCGCATAGTTACTCTTGACGGCCAGCTCATCAATGCCGACGGCTCCATGACGGGCGGCAGTGCGGCTAAGAATGCGGGCATAATCTCCCGGGCGAACGAGCTTTCGGAGCTGAGAAAGAAGAAGGACAGGCTTGATAAGGAGCTTGAGAAGGACAGCAGCGAGCTGCTGAACGCCCGGAACAAGCTGTCCGGGCTGCGTTATGAGCTGGATATGGCCATGGAGGATGATGCGGAAATAAGGCGGAGCATAGCCTCGGCGGACGCAGAGAAGAGAGCCGTGGAGGCATCAAATGTTCAGCTTGAGCTGCTTCTGCAGAGCCTCAGCGGCGACAGCGATACAAGAAAGCTTGCTATTGAAAAGGCGGAGAGCGACTGCAGAAACATCGAAAAACAGCTTGAGAGGAGCCTGCACGACCGTGAAGAGCTGAATGCCCGGGCAGAAGAGGTCAAAAAGGAGATAGACGGACTGGTAAACAGCAGGCTTGAGCTTGAGGGACGCAGGATAAAGGCAGACAAGGAGGCTCAGGCACGCAATAAGGAGCTTCTGGAGCTGCAGGGTACGGTATCGGGCTTTGAGCATAAGAAGCTGGCCTCCGATATGGAGGAGAAGCAGATAATCGACAAGCTCTGGGAGAATTACGAGCTTTCCCACTCTGCGGCGCAGGCTCTGCGTCAGCCCGTGGAGAATCTCCAGAAGGAGACGAAGGGAATTAACGACCTTCGCCGTCAGATAAATGCGCTGGGCAATCCAAATATCGGAGCAATAGAGGAGTATGAGCGTGTCAGCACAAGATACGAATTCCTGACGGGCCAGCGTGACGATGTGGAGAGGGCTAAAAAAGAGCTTCTTGGTATAATAAACGAGGTCACCTCCGAAATGCGGGAGGTATTCCTGCGGGAGTTCAGAGCCATTGACGAGAATTTCCGTCAGACCTTCCTTGAGTTATTCGGCGGAGGCAAGGCACAGCTTCTGCTGGAGGACGAGAAGGAGCCGCTGGAGTGCGGTATCGAGATCAAGGTGCAGCCTCCCGGAAAGGCGGTATCGACCATAAGCCTGCTCTCCGGCGGAGAAAAGGCCTTCGTCGCCATTGCGCTGTACTTTGCCATCCTCAAGGTCAAACCCACTCCCTTCTGCGTCATGGACGAGATAGAGGCGGCTCTGGACGAGGCAAACGTCGGCCGCTTTGCCGAATATATGCGCCGAATCTGCGACAGGACCCAGTTCATCGTTATCACTCACCGACGCGGAACGATGGAGGAGGCAGACCATCTCTACGGCGTGACCATGCAGGAAAAGGGCGTTTCCAAGGTCATAGAGCTTGACCTTGAGCAGGCGCAGAAATCCATAGAAACGAATTGAGGCTATATACATGGGATTTTTTGATAAGATATTCTCCGGTCTGAGCAAGACAAGAAAAAATATGGAGGACCTTGAGGAACTGTTCCGCAATTACAGCATGAACGACGAGGACTTCTTCGAGGAGCTGGAGGAGCTGCTGATACTTGCGGATGTGGGAGTGGATACCACCACCGAGATCATGCGTGAGCTCAGGTATCAGATAATCTGCCGCAACATCGCAAAAGACGGCAGAGCCGTGAGAGATATGTTCGTCGGACTGCTGAAGGAGTGCCTGGGCTATACCGAAAGTGCACTGAAGCTGGACACCAGACCCTCGGTCATCCTCATGGTGGGAGTGAACGGTGTGGGCAAGACCACCACCATAGGAAAGCTCGCCGCAAAGCTTGCCGCAGACGGCAAAAAGGTACTGCTTTGCGCAGGTGATACCTTCCGTGCCGCTGCCGCAGAGCAGCTCAATGTCTGGGCTCAGCGCAGCTCTGCGGACTTCGTCCGTCATGAGGAGGGCAGTGACCCTGCAGCCGTGGTCTATGACGGCATATGCGCGGCAAAGGCAAGGGGCGCAGATACGGTAATCATCGACACCGCAGGCCGTCTGCACAACAAGGCAAATCTCATGAACGAGCTGAACAAGATAAGCCGTGTCATAAAAAGAGAGCTGCCGGAGGCGGATGTTGAAACTCTCATGGTGCTGGATGCCACCACGGGTCAGAACGGTCTTATTCAGGCAAAGCAGTTCCTTGAGACCTCGGGTCTTACGGGTATAGTCCTGACAAAGCTTGACGGCACGGCAAAGGGCGGCATCGTGTTTGCCATTGCCCACGAGCTGAAGCTGCCCGTCAAATATGTGGGCGTAGGCGAGGGCATAGACGACCTCATCCCCTTTAACGGCGATGAATTCGTGGAGGCCCTGTTCAAAGAGAAACAAAATCGAAATGAGGAAGAATAATGGCACTTACAAGTAAGCAGAGAGCACAGCTCAGAGGCATTGCCATGAATGAGGATACCATCGTACAGATAGGCAAGGGCGGTATCTCCGACAACACCCTGATTCAGGTGCAGGACGCCCTGAAGGCGAGAGAGCTCATAAAGGGACGTGTTCTGGAGAACAGCCTGCTGACCGCAGGAGAGGCGGCGGAGACTCTGGCGGAGGCCTGCGGAGCGGAAGTGGTTCAGACCATAGGAAGCAAGTTCGTACTGTACAAAAGAAACGCAAAAGAGCCCAAGATAGCTCTTGTGAAAGATAAGAAATGAAGATTGCTGTTTACGGAGGCTCCTTCAATCCCCCGCATCTGGGTCATGCGGAGGCTGCCGCAGCCGTGGCTGAGGCACTGAAACCCGACAAACTTCTAATAATCCCCGCAGGTATCCCTCCGCACAAGGAGCTGGACGCAAACAGCGCCGACGCTCAGCGGAGAATGCTGCTGTCGAGCCTTGCGTTTGAAGATATCCCAAATGCGGAGATAAGCGATATGGAGCTTCTGCGCGGGGGGAAGAGCTATTCCTCCGACACTGTTGAGGAGCTTTTAAGACTGTATCCCGATGCCGAGATATACTTTGCCATGGGCACAGATATGCTGCTGAGCTTTGAAAAGTGGCACCGCTTTGAGTACCTGCTGAAAAATATGACGCTGGCAGTGTTCAGCCGTGACGGCGGCGAGGACGGGAAGATTGCCGGGCACGCAGAGTATCTGCGCCGTAGCTACGGTGCGCGTACAGTGCTTGTGCGGCATGAGCCTAAGCCCATGTCCTCCACAGAGATTCGCTCTCTTCTGCCGCAGAGGAGGGGCAGGGAGCTCCTGCCGGATAAGGTTTACGCCGAGATAATACGAAACGGCGACTACGGAGCAAAGCCGGAGCTGCAATGGCTTCGTGAAAAGGCGTACGCAATGCTAAAGCCCAAGCGCATACCCCATGTACGGGGCTGTGAGGAGGAGGCAGTGAGGCTTGCGGAACGCTGGGGAGCCGATAAAACCGCCGCAGCAGAAGCTGGTATTCTTCACGATATAACAAAAAAACTTTTAATGCCCGACCAATTGATATTGTGTGAAAAATATGATATCATTAACGATAATTGCGAAAAAGAGAACCTGAAGCTGCTCCACGCTAAGACAGGAGCCGCCGTGGCAAGGGATCTGTTTAACGTAAGCGACGAGGTCTGCGAGGCCATCCGCTGGCATACCACGGGAAAGCCCCACATGAGTCTGCTTGAAAAAATCATCTACATGGCGGACTATATCGAGCCCAACCGTGATTTTGAGGGCGTGGATAAGCTGCGTGAGCTTGCATATAAGAATCTGGACGAGGCCATGCTTTTAGGTCTGGAAATGAGCCTTGAGGATATCAGAAGCAGCGGATACGAGCCGTATATTGTTACGGCGGAGGCGTGCAGATGGTTTGAGGAAACGGTAAAAATATCCGGTCAAGGGCAGAAAGGAATAACATAATGAAGAAAAAAGACAGATATGACAGCTACTCCGGTGAGGCTGAATATAGAGAGCAGCACGCTCCGAAAAAGAGAAAGAGCGTCAAGAGAAGACGCAGGACGGCACTTGTTGTTATTCTCATACTTGCTGTTTTAATTGCCGCAGCCTTTATCCTTATTGATATGTTCACCGAGGCTCCGGATATAAGCAACGACGACGGTATCAACAACAACGACCCCGTAAACGAAGATATCGAGCCCGGAGTCACCAACGGAAGATACAACGGTATGTACACCTTCCTGGTGGTGGGCCGTGATAAGGTGGGCAACAACACCGACACCATCATGGTGGGACGCATTGACGTTGTGAACAAGACCCTGAATGTGGTGAACATCCCCCGTGATACCCTCATTAACAGGGGCTACAATGTTAAGAAGATAAACTACGTCTATCCCGCCAACGTAAACACCGGAGGGGACGCTATAGGCGCACTCCGTGAGGCGGTCTCCGATATGCTCGGCTTCAATGTGGATAACTACATCGTTGTTGATATTCAGGCGGCTGCGGAGCTTGTGGACTGCATCGGCGGCGTTGAGTTTGACGTACCCGTGGACATGCACTACGACGACCCCGCACAGGA
>JABUSQ010000038.1 GCA_021442665.1 Oscillospiraceae bacterium | reverse complement strand
CGCCCAGCCACATGACCAGTGCAGAGCCGGAGGTAAAGGTGAGGATGATGATAATTGCTGCGAAGGTGGAGTTGTCCAGAAGGATTCCGTTGTTCTTCAGCAGCATGTAGTAACCGAGACCCTGAAGAAGTCCGATTGCTACGGTTGCGTAACGGGTGATGGCGGCAATCTTCTTTTTGCCTTCCTCGCCCTCGTCCTTGCTCATTCTCTCCAGTGCGGGGATTGCGATGCACAAAAGCTGAATGATGATGCTGGAGTTGATGTAGGGCTGGATGGACAGAGCGAAGATTGTTGCATTGGAGAATGCTCCGCCGGACATTACGTTCAGCAGTCCAAGAACGGTGTTCTCAACACTTGTGAAGTACTGGGAAAGCAGACCCACATTGATGAAGGGAACAGGGATGGAGTTGCCGATTCTGTAAATAAGGATAATGAAGAGTGTAAAGAGCAGTTTTTTACGCAGGTCTTCAATTTTCCATGCGTTTTTAAGTGTCTGTATCACTTAGATCACCTCTGCCTTTCCACCTGCCGCTTCGATCTTCTCTTTTGCGGTAGCGGAGAAGGCAGCAGCCCTAACCGTGAGCTTCTTAGTGAGGTCGCCGTTTCCGAGGACTTTTACACCGTAGGTGACCTTAGAAAGGATACCGCTGTCGAGCAGAGCCTGGGCATCGACGGTTGCACCGTCTTCAAACTTGTTGAGTGCCTCGACGTTGATGCTGTCAAGGGGCTTTGCAAAGATATTGTTAAAGCCTCTCTTGGGGATACGGCGGGTAAGGGGCATCTGTCCGCCTTCAAATCCGATACGGACACCGCCGCCGCTGCGGGCCTTCTGACCCTTGTGACCGCGGCCTGCGGTCTTGCCATTGCCTGTTGCATGGCCTCTGCCCTTGCGCTTGTCTACATGAGTAGAACCGGCTACAGGAGAAAGTTCATGAATTTTCATACTCTTTACCCTCCTTATGCTTCTGTTACCTGGAGCAGATAGCCAATCTTGGCTATTTTGCCGCGGGTCTGAGGATTGTCGGGCTGTACGGTTTCGTTGCCAACCTTGCGGAGACCGAGAGAATGTGCAGTGGCGATGTGACTGTCAAGTCTGCCGTTCAGGCTCTTGACCAATTTAATCTTAAGCTGTGCCATTATTGCAATCCTCCTTAACCGACAATGTCTTTGGGAGCCTTGTCTCTTACCTTTGCGACCTGGTGTGCGTCGCGGAGAGACTTAAGGCCTTCCATAGTGGCTGCTACAACGTTTGCGGGGTTGTTGCTGCGCAGGCACTTGGTACGGATGTTGGAAATACCGGCTGCTTCCACAACGGCACGTACTGCGCCGCCGGCGATAACACCGGTGCCTTCGGGAGCCGGCTTGAGCAGGACGCGACCTGCACCGAACTCGCCTGTTACTTCGTGGGGAATGGTGCTGCCGTACAGGGTGACGGTAACGATGTTCTTTTTGGCATCCTCAAGACCCTTGCGGATAGCTTCGGAAACTTCGCTTGCCTTACCCATGCCGTAGCCCACTCTGCCTTTGCCGTCGCCGACTACGCAAAGTGCGGAGAACTTGGCGACACGGCCGCCCTTAACGGTCTTGCTGACACGGTTGAGGGATACGACCTTCTCGATGTATTCGGAAGCAACTTCTTCCTTGTTGCGACGTTCTTTTTTATCGTTATTGTAAGCCATTTGTATATCCCCCTTCCTCAGAATTTAAGACCGGCTTCACGGGCTGCCTCGGCAAGTGCCTTGACACGACCGTGGTAAATGTTGCCGCCGCGGTCGAAGACGACTTCTTCGATGCCCTTTTCAAGAGCGCGCTTTGCAACAGCTTCGCCAACCTTCTTGGCTGCTTCGCAGTTGCCGCCGTTGCCCTCGAAGCCCTTTTCGACGGAGGAAGCGGAGCAAAGAGTGTTGCCGGCTACATCGTCGATAACCTGGGCGTAGATGTTGTTTTCGCTGCGATATACGCAGAGGCGGGGTCTTTCGGCTGTGCCGGAGACTTTACCGCGGACTCTCTGATGGCGCTTTACGCGCTGAGCTTTTGTATCAGGTCTTTTAATCATTTAGGCACACCTCACTTTACTTGGAACCGGTCTTGCCTTCTTTGCGGCGGATAACTTCGTAGTCATACTTGATTCCTTTGCCCTTGTAGGGTTCGGGAGGTCTCTTGCCACGAACTTCTGCTGCAAACTGGCCGACCTTCTGCTTGTCAATACCCTTGATGACAACATGGTTTGCATCGGGAACGTCAATCTTGATGTCGTCGGTCTCTTCAATCACAACGGGGTGAGAATAGCCGATGTTGAGAACAAGCTTGTTGCCCTCTTTGGTTGCACGGTAACCTACGCCGTTTACCTCAAGCTTCTTTTCGAAGCCGCTGGTAACGCCGACTACCATGTTGTTGACCAGAGTTCTGGTCAGACCGTGGAGGGAGCGATGCTCCTTGATGTCGGATGCTCTTTTGACGGTGAGAACGCCTGCGTCCTGCTCGAAGGTGATGCAGGGTGCTGCCTGATAGGACATTTCGCCCTTGGGACCCTTTACGGTAATCACATTTGCCTCGGAGACCTTGACTTCAACGCCTGCGGGGACAGTAATGGGAGCTCTACCAATTCTTGACATATTCCTTTACCTCCTTACCATACGAATGCAAGGACTTCGCCGCCGACGTTCAGTGCACGTGCCTGCTTGTCGGTCATAACGCCCTTGGAGGTGGATACGATGGCGATGCCCAGACCCTTGAGGACCTTGGGAAGCTCGTTTGCTGCGGAGTAAACACGGAGACCGGGCTTGCTTATACGGCGAAGACCCTGGATGGCTGCCTGCTTACCGGGCAGGTACTTGAGGGTGATGCGGATGATACCCTGGGTGTTGTCATCGATGAGCTGGTAGTTTTTGATGTAGCCTTCATCCAGAAGAATCTGGGCAATTGCCTTTTTCATCTTGGAAGCGGGGACATCGACTGTCTCATGCTTGGCTGTTCCGGCATTGCGGATGCGAGTCAGCATATCGGCAATGGGATCTGTAATCTGCATTAGTTTATTCTCCTTCTTTTAGAGTTACCGGACATTATAAATGCAAATAAATGCCGGTTATATATCGAGGTTCTGCGTCAATACTTGATTGCCGCGGCCTTTCGATAACATATAAAAATAATTTATACTCAAATACTCTTAATCCGGCGAAAGGCGAAAGAGTTTTCCCTTTCGCTTTCGGCCGTTTTAATGGTATTCAAATAACGTTTAGCTTACCAGGAAGCCTTGCGCACACCGGGGATCTGTCCCTTGTATGCCAGCTCTCTGAAGCAGATACGGCAGATGCCGTAGTTGCGGAGATAAGCGTGGGGGCGGCCGCAGAGCTTGCAGCGGTTGTACTTACGGGTGGAGTACTTTGCAGGAGCCTGCTGCTTTAAGATCATTGATGTTTTTGCCATGGTCTATCCTCCTTAAGCCTCGATGAAGGGTGCGCCCATGAGCTTTAAAAGCTCGCGTGCTTCCTCATCGGTCTGTGCGGTGGTGGTGATTGCAATGTTCATACCGCGCAGCTTCTCAATCTTATCGTACTCGATTTCGGGGAAGATAATCTGCTCTTTAAGTCCCAGGCTGTAGTTTCCGCGACCGTCGAAGGCTTCTGCGGAGATACCGCGGAAGTCTCTTACACGGGGGAGAGCCACGTTGAAGAGACGGTCCATGAACTCCCACATTCTGTCGTGACGGAGAGTGACCTTGACACCGACCTTCATGCCTTCACGGAGCTTGAAGTTTGCAACGGACTTCTTTGCCACGGTGGCAACAGCGTGCTGACCGGTGATGGCGGAGATGTCCTTGATAACTGCCTCAAGAGCCTTTGCATTGTCCTTGCAGTCGCCGCAGCCGACGGATACAACGATCTTTTCGATTCTGGGAATCTGCATGACGGACTTGTACTGGAACTTCTTCATGAGTGCAGGAGCAACTTCATTAATATATTTCTCTTTATATCTGGTCATTATTCAGTTCCTCCTTTCTCATACTTCTGCGCCGCACTTTTTGCAGACGCGAACCTTTTTGCCATCCTTAATCTGATGACCTACGCGGGTAGCCTTGCCGCACTTGGGGCATACAAGCTGAACCTTGGAGACATAGATGGGGGTCTCAACCTTGATGATACCGCCGTTTTCACCCTGTCTGCGGGGCTTCTGATGCTTGGTGGCAACGTTGACGCCTTCAACGATAACCTTCATGCCCTTGGGATCGGCAACGATGACCTTACCCTGCTTGCCCTTATCCTTACCGGACAGAACAACTACTTTGTCGTCTTTTCTGATTTTCATCTGATTTCGCCCTCCTTAAATTACTTCGGGAGCGAGAGACAGAATCTTCATGTACTCTTTCTCTCTGAGCTCACGGGCTACAGGTCCGAAGATACGGGTGCCGCGGGGGTTCTTATCGTTGTGGTTGATAAGAACTGCTGCGTTCTCGTCGAAACGGACATAGGTGCCGTCTGCGCGACGGACGGGCTTAACGGTACGAACGATAACGGCACGTACTACATCGCCCTTTTTGACCTGACCGCCGGGAGCTGCCTTGCGGACGGATGCCACAACAACATCACCCACGCCTGCGTACTTGCGCTTGGAACCGCCAAGTACCAGGATGGTCTTTAATTCTTTGGCGCCGGTATTGTCGGCAACCTTAAGATATGTTTCCTGTTGAATCATTTAGGTGCCTCCTTACTTAGCCTTCTCTACGATTTCAACCACGCGCCATCTCTTGTCCTTGGACAGAGGGCGGGTTTCCATTACGCGGACGATATCGCCGATGCCGCATTCATTGTTTTCATCATGTGCCTTCAGGCGATAGGTACGACCGATAATCTTGCTGTAGGTCTTGTGTGCGACGCGATCGGAAACGGTGACTACTACGGTCTTGTCCATCTTGTCGGAAACGACCTTGCCAACACGTACTTTACGTGAAGTGGTTCTTTCTTCAGCCATTGCTACTTACCTCCTTCAAGCCTTCTCGCGTAAAACGGTCTTTACGCGGGCGATATCACGCTTTACTGCGGATATCCTGGTGGGGTTGTCAAGATGATTGGTGGCATGCTGCATGCGGAGCATGAACAGATCCTTTTTAAGATCCTCGAGCTTTTTGTTGAGCTCTTCCACGGACATATTACGTATTTCGTTTGCCTTCATCTTATTCACCACCATTCTCACTCTCGCTCTCCTTGGTGACCACCTTGGTCTTGATGGGGAGCTTGTGGCTGGCAAGGCGGAGAGCCTCACGGGCGACTTCCTCGGAAACGCCTGCGATCTCGAACATAACCCTGCCGGGTTTTACTACTGCAACCCAGTACTCGGGAGCACCTTTACCGGAACCCATACGGGTCTCGGCGGGCTTTGCGGTAACGGGCTTATCGGGGAAGATCTTGGTCCATACCTGGCCACTACGCTTGGTGTAGCGGGTCATGGCGATACGGGCTGCCTCGATCTGATTGCTGGTGATCCAGCAGGGCTCGGTGGCCATGAGGCCGAACTCGCCGTATGCAACGAAGTTGCCGCGGCTTGCCTTGCCCTTCATGCGGCCGCGATGTACTCTGCGGTACTTAACTCTCTTAGGCATTAACATTAGTTGTTGCCTCCTTCCTTAGCGGGTGCAGGACGCTTGAAGCCCTGACCTGCGGGGCGCTGGCCGTAGCTGCCCTGACGGCGCTCGCCGTTCTGCTGTCCCTGCTGACCCTGACGGTTGAAGCCGCCCTGACGGCGGTCACCGCCCTGACGACGGTCACCGTTGCGGCGGTCATTGCGGCGACGCTCACCCTGAGGCTTGTTCAAATCCATTACGCGGGGAGTGCTGCGGAGGGTCTGGGAAAGGACCTCGCCCTTGTAAATCCAGACCTTGACGCCGATGCGGCCGTAGGTGGTGGCAGCCTCAGCAAAGCCGTACTCGATGTCGGCTCTGATGGTCTGAAGAGGAATGGTGCCGTCATGGTACTGCTCAACGCCTGCAATCTCACGTCCGCCGAGACGGCCGGAGCACATGACCTTGATGCCGCGTGCGCCGTTGCGCATTGCGCGTCCCATGGCGTTCTTCATTGCACGGCGGTGAGAAATACGCTTCTCAATCTGCTGTGCGATGTTCTCTGCGACGAGCTGTGCATTGGTATCGGGGGAGCGTACCTCAACGATGGAAAGCTTTATGTCATCGGCGGACTTTCCGAACTTCTTAGCAACATTCTGCTTAAGCTCCTCGATTTTCTCGCCGCCCTTGCCGATAATGACGCCGGGTCTGGAGGCGTGGATGAAAATGTTGAGCTTTGCGGAGTCGCGCTCGATCTCGATGGTGGGAACACCGGCGGAATAGAGGTCCTTCTTCAGATATTCACGAATCTTGTAGTCTTCGACGATGAGATCGCCGACCTTGTCCGCTCTGGCGTACCAGCGGGAATCCCAGTCCTTGATAACGCCTACGCGCATGCCATGAGGATTAACTTTCTGTCCCATATTATTCTGCCTCCTCCCTTATTCTTTCTCTGCCACACAGATAGTGATGTGGCTGGTGCGCTTGTTGATACGGTACATACGGCCCTGAGCTCTGGGACGGCCTCTCTTGAGGATGGGGCCGCCGGTTGCATATGCAACTGCGACATAGAGCTTCTCGGGGTCCATTTCGAAGTTGTTCTCTGCGTTTGCCTTTGCGCTGTTGAGGAGCTTCAGCATGTATTCGCAGCCGGATTTGGGGGTGTTCTCCATCATTGCCTTTGCCAGTGCAACGTCCTTGCCGCGGATCATATCGCAGATTATCTGTACCTTGCGGGGGGAGATACGGACGTACTTGACTTCCGCTCTTGCCATTTTCTTTTCGTTCATGTCAAATCTCCTCCTCTATTACTTGCCGGTCTTGCTGCCTGCGTGGCCGCGGAAGGTACGGGTGGGGGCGAACTCGCCCAGCTTGTGTCCGACCATATCTTCGGTGACGTACACGGGAACATGACGGCGGCCGTCGTGGACAGCGATGGTGTGTCCGACGAAGGACGGGAAAATAGTGCTGGAGCGGCTCCAGGTCTTGAGGACCTTCTTCTCGCCATTCTTATTCATTTCGTCGACTCTCTTCAGAAGCTCGGGAGCTGCGAAGGGGCCTTTCTTAATACTTCTGCTCATTTACTTTCCCTCCTTACTTAGCGTTGCGGCGCTTGACTATGAACTTATCGGTGGGGTTCTTAGTCTTGCGGGTCTTGTAACCCAGTGCGGGCTTGCCCCAAGG
>JABUSQ010000010.1 GCA_021442665.1 Oscillospiraceae bacterium | reverse complement strand
CTCTCAAGCGGGCGGTCTTCTTGCGCCGCAGATCCCGGATCAGCCTGCCGCAGGACCCGGGCCCCGGGCGGCCCCGAAGGGGGCCGCCCGCAGGCAGACAGCACCTTAGTGGATGAAGATGCTCAGGATGAACAGGATGACGGAGCCGAAGAGCGGGACGGCGATGGAGCCGATGGTCCAGGTCTTCAGAGAGGTCTTGATGTCCATGCCGGCGAAGTTGGTCACCACATGGAAGTAGCTGTCGTTCAGGAAGCTGGGGCACATGGCGGTGAGGCAGACAGCCAGACCGGCCAGGTAGGGGTTGACGCCCAGACCGGCTGCCAGCATGGGAGCCACCAGCGCGGAGCCGGTGATCATGGCAGTGGTGCCGGAGCCCTGGGGGAACCGCATGATGGTGCCGATCAGCAGGGGGACCAGGATGCCGGGGATGCCTGCGGCAACCAGGGCTTCGCCCATCATGCCGGCAGCGCCGGTAGCCTTGACCACAGCGCCCAGAGCGCCGCCTGCGGCGGTGATCATGACGATGGGGCCTGCATCCTTCAGAGCGTCGTTCATCATGTTGACAACGGTCTTGTTATCCAGTTCCTTGGCCAGCACGAAGGCGCCGAGGCACAGGGAGATGAACAGAGCGACGACGGGGTTGCCCAGGAAGGTGATGATCTGGCCGATGAGCGCGCCCTTCAGAGCGGTCTGGGAGACCACGGTGTTGGCAAGGATCAGCAGCACGGGGAGCAGAAGGATGGTGAAGGAGATGCCTGCGCCGGGGAGCTTCTCGGTGGAGAGCAGGGCGGCGAAGTCTTCGTTCTCCAGCTCCTTGCCGGCCTTCATCTTGGCATCGATCTTATCCAGCACCTCCAGCTGGGCGGCGGTGTACTTGGAACGGTCGATCTCGTAGGGGACGATCAGATCCGGGTACTTGTTGCCGAACCAACGGAACAGGAACACGGAGAAGATGAACAGGGGCACGGAGATGGCAAGACCGGCCAGAATGAAGAGGCCCAGGTCAACGGCCAGACCATTCGCCTGGAAGGTGGAGACCACCGCCAGAGGGCCGGGAGTCGGGGGAACCATGAAGTGGGTGATGTAGAGGCCCATGCCCAGGATGCCGCCCAGGCCCACCATGCTCTTCTTGGTGAGGCGGGAGAACTCCTTGGCCAGGGAGGACAGGATCACGAAGCCGCTGTCGCAGAACACGGGGATGGATACCACAAAACCGGTGAGGCCAAGAACGATGTCCGCATTCTTGATGCCCACGATCTTGAGGATGGTCAGCGCCATGCGCTTGGCGGCGCCGCTCTTCTCCAGGAAGATGCCCATGATGCAGCCGAAGCCGATAACGATACCGATGCTGGTCATGGTTGCGCCGAAGCCGCCGGTGACGGTGCTTACGGCAGTCGCCAGCAGACCGCCGGTCTCAGCGCCGGCCAGATAGTTGCCGGACAGGACCGCGATCAGGATGGCAGAGATGATCAGAGCGGGCATAGCGTGCATTCTGGTGCAGATGATGAGGACCATCATGACCACAACGCCGATCAGCATTGCAATAATAGGATTCATAGTCTCTCTCCTTTTTTGATATTGTTCGAGGCGAGACCCCTGCGGCAGGCAAGGGCCGTCGCCTTAGAAACCGCTGTTATCAGATGACGGGGCCCAGGCAATGGATGTCGATGGCGGAGAAGTAGCCGATGGCTTCGTTCTTGGTCATCTCGCCGTTCAATACCCGGATGAGCTTTTCAAAGGCTTCCTCCCCCACCTGCTCGATGCTCTTCTCGCCGGTGATGATCAGGCCGGCGTTGAGATCCATGTCGTTTTCCATACGGGTATAGGTGTTGGGGTTGCCGCAGATCTTGATGACCGGCATGCTGGGGAAGCCCTGGGGCGCGCCCCGACCGGTGGAGAACATCATGAACTGGGCGCCGGTGGCCGCCATGCCGGTGAGGATCTCCGGCTCCCGGCCGGGGGTGTCCTTGATCCACAGGCCCTTGCAGCCCGCCGCATGCTGCGGGTATTCCAGCACGCCCTGAATGGGGCGGGTGCCGCTCTTGACGATGGCCCCCAGGCTCTTCTCCTCGATGGAGGACAGGCCGCCGGCGATGTTGCCGGGGGTGGGCTGGCCCTTACGCATATCGCAGCCGATGGCCTTGGCCCGCTGCTCCATGGCATTGACGATCTCGTAGATCTTCTGCCCAACGGGGCCCTCCTCGCCGCCCACGGCTCTGCGGGCCAGCAGGTGCTCGCCGCCCAGAAACTCGGTGGTCTCGCCGAAGATCACGGTGGCCCCCAGGTCTACCAGCTTGTCCGCCACATAGCCGATGACGCAGTTGGACGCCATGCCGGAGGTGGTGTCGGAGCCGCCGCACTTGATGGACATGACGAGATTGGATATGTCGCACTCCTCACGCAGAACGCCGGAGGCCTGCATAACGAGCTTCTGAGCCTTGTCGATGCCCTCCTGAATCGCACGGCTGGTGCCGCCCAGCTCCTGAACGTGAATGATCTCCACAGGCTTGCCGGTGGCGGAAAGCTCGTCCATGATCCGCTGCCAGTCGGTACCCTCACAGCCCAGACTCACCAGCAGAACGCCCGCAACATTGGGCCCCTTGCCCAGACTGATGAGGGTATCGGTGACGCGCTTGAGGTCCAGAGGAAGCTGGCAGCAGCCCTGATGATGGAAGAAGCCGCAGGTGCCCTGAACCTGACGGACTATTGCCTGAGCCACGTCTGTGGTGCATATAACTGTCGGTACGACGGCGACGAGATTTCGTGCGCCGTAGCGTCCGTCGGGACGCTTATAGCCGTAAAATGAATAGCTCATATCTTATCCTCCTTACAGGTCGCCGCGTCCGCGCAGAGCCTCCATGTTGTGAACATGGACATAGTCGCCCCGCCTGATATCCGTGCTGGCGGCGCCGATGGACTCGCCGTATTTGATGATGTGCTCGCCTTTTCTGATGTCCCTGACGGCTATTTTATGACCGTAGGGAATGCTGTCCGCTGCCGTTATCTGCTCGCCGGCTCCGCTCTTGCTGCGGAGGGTCAGCTCCGTTCCGCCTGCTGCATCGTTGCAGAAAACGGTCGCTACATTGTCCTTGTCGTTGACCCACAGGGCCAGTCTGACCTCCATGATTCTACCGCCTTTCATATAAATTTTCATAAATTTTCACGCTTTATTCAGAGGGATTACTATTCAACTATACCATACATTACGACGTATTTCCACAATAAAGTGATAAATCACCCTTGCGTAAATAATTTCCGTGTGTTACCATACTCAAAAAGCCTTCGGAGGTGCCTGTGAACAGTTTTGATAAAATACAGCTGGGACTTTTCCCGACTCCCATGTATCGGCTTGATAATATAAGCCGTATACTCGGCACAAATATATGGATAAAGCGCGACGACCTGTGCGGTGTTGCTCTCGGCGGCAACAAGGTGCGCAAGCTCGAGTATCTTCTTGCGGATGCGAAGAATAAGGGCTATGAGCTTGTCATGACCACCGGACAGGCCCAGAGCAATCACGCCATGCTTACGGCGGCCTGCGCTCTCAGGCTGGGGCTCGAGCCGGTGCTGGTGCTGAAGAAGCGGGGCGTCACCGCCTGTAAGGGCAACCAGATACTGAACAAGCTCATGGGCGTCAAGGTCATCTTCGCGGACACGGACAGCTATGAGTTTATCTATGAAGAGATGGACAGGATAGCCGCCGAAATGGGAAAGCCGGTATACAAGATACCCTGCGGGGGCTCGAATGCTCTGGGCGCTCTGGGCTATGTGGACTGCATGAAGGAGATTGCAGCCTCGGGTGTGCATTTCGACCATGTTGTGGCGGCCTGCGGCTCCGGCGGAACGGCAGCGGGCGTTATTCTCGGAGCGCAGCTCCATCTGCCCGGTACCCATGTTATCGCACCCATGGTGGACTCCGATCCCTTTGACGAAATCGTGCCCCGAATCATGCGCGAAGCCGTTGAGCTAATGGGCATAGAGACCGAGCTGCCCGTGCCCGATCTCATCGATATGTGCGGTCCGGGCTACTCCGTTCCCTCCGAGGACGGAAACGAGGCTATCGAACTCATGCTGCGAAACGAGGGCATAGTGCTCGACACCTGCTACACGGGCAAGGCCTTTGCGGGACTTGTAAAGCGTGCAAGGGAGGGCTGCTTCAAACCCTCAGATAACGTCCTCTTCATCCACACCGGAGGAGCCGGCGGGCTCTTCGCTCAGGACTGGGAAGCTTAATATTTAACTTTATCACAAGCCGGAAGGAACCGTTGTCGGAACCCTTCCGGCTTTTTCAGGCGGCTTTGAATACTGCGGGCTTTTTCCGCTGCGGCAAGCGGATATACACAGTGAACAATGTGTATAGTCAGCGCGGGGTAAAATGCGGAAAAGGATTGAATTTCCAAGATTTTTTCACTATAAATTCAAGCAAAAGTCCACTAATTTATTGAAAAACAAAACGTTCTGTGGTATATTTAGTTAAATCTTTGATTAGTAATATCATAATCTCCCGGGAGGGAGAATTTCACGAAAGGACTGATACAGTGAGCAAGTATTCCGGCTATATGGATAAAGTCGCAAAGTTTGACCTGACTACCGGCAAGCTTGAAGACTATCCCTGGAGCGATACCGACAAGGAAATGTACATCGGCGGCAAGATAATGGCCAACAAGATCCTGTACGACAATCTCACGGGCAAGGAGGAGGCCTATTCCGAGGAGAATATGATCGTCATTTCCACGGGACCCCTTACGGGCACGGGTGTGCCTGCCTCCAATCGCTTCAATATCTCCGCCATATCCCCACAGACGGGTATCATTGCCTCCTCCAACTGCGGCGGCAACTTCGGATATTATCTGAAAAAGGCGGGCTACGATGCGCTTATCCTTACCGGCAGATGCGCGGAGCACAGCTGGCTGGAGATATACAACGACAGCTTCGTTCTGCACAATGCAGACCGTGAGGAGGTCTGGGGCAAGCGCATAACCGACGCACAGCAGCAGCTCCGTGACGTTATAGAGCGTGACAACGGCTGCCGCATGAAGTGCGGTATCATCACCATCGGCCCCGCCGGCGAGAATCTCGTGCGTTACGCAGGCGTGTTCAGCGATGAGCGTACCGCAGGCAGAGCCGGACTGGGCTCCGTCTTCGGCTGGAAGAACCTGAAGGCAATTGTAGCCTACGGCAATCACCACACACCCATCCATAACGAGAAGAAGACCATTGCATGGAACAAGAAGTGGGTCAAATATCTGAAGGAGCATCCCGGCACCGGCGGAATGATGCCCAAGCTGGGTACCGCAGGACTTGTGACCGGCATGCAGACGGCAGGCATACTTGCCACCCGCAATTATGCGCAGGGCCAGTTCGAGGACTTTGAAAAGGTCAGCGGCGAGGCTCTTGCCGAGGAATACAATATCGTCAACAAGGGCTGCCTGTCCTGCCCCATCAGATGCGCCCGCACCGTCAAGGTAGACGGCAAGCAGGTCAAGGGACCGGAGCTTGAGATACTCGGCCTCATGGGCGGCGGCATCCTCAACAACGATCTGGGACTCATAAACAAGTGGAACAACGAGATGGACGAGCTGGGTATGGACACCATCTCCGCCTCCTCCACCATCGCATGGGCCATGGAGGCCAACGAAAAGGGCATCTTTGAAAGCGGTCTGGAATTCGGAAAGACCGAGGGCATAACCGAGCTTATCGAGGATATAGCCTTCCGCAGAGGCATCGGCAACGAGCTGGCAGAGGGCACCAGACGTCTGAGCGAAAAGTACGGCGGCAAGGAATTTGCCATCCACTCCAAGGGTCTGGAGCTGGCAGCCTACGAGCCCAGAAGAGCCGTGGGTCAGGGACTGGGCTATGCTGTGTCCAACCGGGGCGGCTGCCATCTGAACGCCGGCTATCTGGTGTATCTTGAGGGTCTGGGTCTGCACATGGACAGCCAGTCCACCAAGGGCAAGGCGGAGCTTATAATGTATCTGCAGGATATGCTGGAGATGATTTCCGCCACCGGCCAGTGCATTTTCACCAGCTATGCGCTGTTCCCCGCAGCTCTGCTTGACCCCAGCACCTCCGTATCCAAGATAACCAGCAGCCTGCTCACCAAGATAGGTCCCATTGTTGCCTTCCTGAACAAGCATCCCGAGCTGCTGTGCTTCCCGCTGCCCGTATTCCACCACGACAGAGGCATGAAGTACGCCGTGGGTATGAAGATGAACATGGGCAAGTACATGCGCATCGGCGAGCGAGGCTATAACCTTGAGAGATACATCGACACCCTCTTCGGCATCACCGCAAAGGACGACAGCCTGCCCGCACGTCTTACGGACGTACCTCAGGATCCCTCCGACGATAGTACCAGGGTGCCTCTTGAGGAGCTGAAGAAGAAATACTATGCGACCAGAGGCTGGACTGAGGACGGCGTTCCCACCGAGAGCACCCTCAAGAAGCTGGGCATCAGGAAGGGCTGAGCATGGTTACGGTAAGAGTCTTCGGCGTGCTGAGGCTGGAAAGCGGAGTCAAGAGGCTGGAGGCCGATGCCGACCGTGTGCAGGATGTGTTTCGCCTCGTCTATGAGGAGATAAAGCGGGTAAAGCCCGAAGCGGACATCTCACTGAAGGATGTCAGGAGCTGTGTTGTTACGGTAAACGGAAAAATCGTAAAGAACAGTACAAGGCTGAAGGACGGCGACGAGGTCATGCTCGTACCCTCGTCCTGCGGCGGATAAAAATGAATACGGAGGATAATTATGGCGTATACAATCACAGATAAATGCAAAGGCTGTGATGATTGCGTAAAGGTCTGCAGGCTGAAGGCCATCAGCGGCGAAATGAAGCAGAAGCACGTCATTGATCCCGCCGCCTGCAATGACTGCGGCGACTGCAGACATATCTGCGAATACGAAGCGATGCTTGACGAAAAGGGAAAGAAGTGCAAGTACATTCCCAAGGACGGCGGCGAGAAGAAGTCCGTGTTCAAGCGTTTGCTGAAGAAGTGATAACGGAGGAGCACTATGGCATATAAAATTACCGACAGATGCAAGGGCTGTGACGACTGCGCTCAGATCTGCCCTGTGAGAGCCATCAGCGGCGAAATGAAGGAAAAGCACGAGATAGACCCCAACCGCTGCATAGACTGCGGCGCCTGCAGCCATGTCTGCGAGTATGAAGGCATCCTTGACAGCAAGGGCAAGCCCTGCAAGTTCGTACCCAAGGAGCAGTGGAAAAAGCCTGCCATCGACCCCAAGACCTGCACCGGCTGCGCACTCTGCGCGGAGGAGTGCCCCGTGGATTGCCTGAAGGTCCTGAAGCAGATATCCGTCCTTGTGAATCCCGACGCCTGCCACGGCTGCGGTCTCTGCGCAAGACGCTGCCCCATCGAGGCAATAAAGCTCAAGTAAATCAAGAAAAAGCAGTCACTTTCGTGACTGCTTTTTCAATCTATGGCTATGCTCATGAGCTGCTGCTTTATTCTGAATATCTG
>JABUSQ010000062.1 GCA_021442665.1 Oscillospiraceae bacterium | reverse complement strand
GTGGAATATGCCGTAGAGGAGGACGCTGTGGTAAAGCCCACTAAGAAGGTGGGCATCAGCTTCCTGTACAGCCGCAGAAGCCCTATTCTGAACCGCAGCGAGCAGACCACGGGCAGAACTATGAGCAGGGCGATGCACATGGAGTAGTTCATCAGAACAAGCTCCACCGAGAGTCTTGCAGTGCTCTTCCACTCGCTCATGACCATACCTAAGACACTGAGGAACACCACAAGGGGAATGAGCTTTGCCAGGAGGGTCATGAGGCTTAGGAAAAATTCGTTGAGCTGTCGGAAAAAAGAGGTGACGAAGCTCACCCGTTCTCCCAGAAGCAGAAGAACGACGGCGGCTAAGATGCTCATGAAGATTATCTGCAGCGGATTACCGTCAATGAAGGGTGAGAATATGTCCTTCGGGACGATATTCAGCACCATGTCGTAAATATCCCCGACGGCGCTCAGCTCCTGCTCGGTCCGGGCCGAGCCTCTGTAGAACAGTACGAGAATCAGCACAAGGAGAATAAGGGTGATGACAAGCAGAGCCTTGCAGAATTCAAACACCGTCCGCTTCCCTATCCTCTCCGCAGAGGACATATCTCCCATACTCAGGATACCGCAGAGCACCGACAGAAATACCATGGGCATTGCCACGCCCTTGAAGAGGCTGAGGACGGTGTCCAGCAGCGGCTTGCGTATACTCTCGGCGATATCTGCCGCCTGCTGCGGGAGAAATCTTAACAGGACTCCCAACAGGGCGGCAAGCACCAGAGCGGCGGCGACTCCCGCGGTCTGCCCCGGCTTCTTTTTCTGCGATGCGGGGTAGAGCACCAGCGAGTTGTAGCCGTTCCGATGGTAGCAGGAGATGCGCAGTCCGGCATAGGACAGCAGCGCACTGTTGGTGAGAAGCTCCTTGGTGTGCCCCTCGAATTCCAGCTTATGCCCCGCCACGGAGAACAGTATATAGGGTCTGCCGGCGGCAGAGCCCGAACGGTATACGACCTTTGCGTCTCCCAGCTCGCCGTGCCAGTCGGTTAGAATCTCCTTCAGGGACTGGCAGATGCGCTCGATGTCCCGACGGTCAGTCTCCGCCTCCGCAAGCCGCTCTGCGCAGAAGTCCGCCATCTCCTCTATTACGGCGTCCGACAGGGCGCCTTTTATTTTCAGCTCTTTCATATAGACCTCAAACAACGGAAATACAGCAATTATAGCATTATTTCGCAGTTTTGCAAGCGAAAGCGGGGCTGAATCCTCAAGCTTCGGGCAGACCCGGCACGGGCATCGGCAGAGGGCATGGAAAAAGCCCGGAAATCAAGGCTTTCCGGGCTTTTTGGGCATCCCGGCCTGCATCCCGGGGGAAGCAGGGGGCGGGGCACAGCGTGACGCTGTGCGGCGAAGGGTTGTGTGCGTGCCGTTTCAAGCCGCACTCTTCATGCACGGGCTTGACATTATTGCGGCTTATGCTTTTGGTTGAAGTCGGCGTAGACCAGGAAGAACACCACCATACACACCTCTCCGAACATGCTGATGAAGAAGATGAGGTCGAAGTTTCCGGTGGCGGGACCCAATGCGGAGAAGGCAAACATCAGAAAGCCCGATAGAAAGAGCGCCGGGGTCTTCTGCTTTATCCACACTATTATGCCGGCTATCACAAGGGGTATAACCATGCCGTAGGCCAGCACCGAGGTGCTGATTGTATTTGCCCAGCCGGGGGTCAGCACGGTGTCACTTGCATAACGTATAACCGCCACGTTTTCCGCCGCGGTCTTCGTGACTGCACCGGAGGCAATGCCGAGGACTATAAGGATTCCGGTGACGATCCACACGGCGGTCTTTCCGGGTTTATTCATGCTCAGAGCATAGGCGCATATCGGCAGCAGCAAGGGTATAAGCCCGCCGTGGCTGATGTAGCGCAGCTGGCTAATGCCCTTAAGAAAGGCTCCCTCGGACAGCACCGTGCCCAGCGACAGTATGAGCGAATCGTAGAAAAGTCCGACGCAGACAAGTCCCGACAGGAGATACAGCATATTTTTCGTTCTGCCGTAACGCCTGAAAAGACATATGACCATTGTGAGCTGGAACGCTGTGATTACCCAAAGAAGAACAGGGCAGGCTGTAAGCAGCAGCCGGCGCATAGGATTTGTCATGGGAATATCCCCCTTAATAATACTGTACACCAATAGTAGCACAGCCCACACGCTATTTCAAGCGCGGAAAGCCCTGTACATACATTACAGCGCTGTATTAATTATGCCCGCGTGTCAATCGTTCTTCAGCTTCTTTTTCCATGTGTCGTAACAATATATCGCTTGTTCTGCATATAAAAATCTGCCCGTATTAAGGGAAAAACCTGCTGATTTCAGCAGGTTTTTATTATTCGCTTTCCTGAATACAGTGCCTTGTCCGTGTCCCTCGCCGCACGCAGAGAAACAGCAACGGAAAGCTCGGGAAACAGCTGCTCCGCCCGTTTTTTAAGCTCCCCGGCAATGTCAGCAGTGCCTAGGGCGCTTATTCTCAGCTCGCCTCCGCACTCCACGGCGGAGAAATCCACAAGCCCGCCGAGGGAGAACAGAGCATCGTCAAGCTCCTGCATTTTTGCCCCCGCAAGTCTGCTCAGACTGTCAAGCCGCAGGACCTCACTTCCGCAGGGACAGCGCCCGGGCAGAATTCTTGCGCGGTCGCCGGTCCGGTAGCGGATAAGGGGCATGGCCTCCATGCCGACGGTGGTGATGACCAGCTCTCCGAATTCTCCCGCAGGTAAGACCCTTCCCTCCGCATCGGTTATCTCCGCAATGACGTGATTTTCCCGCAGGTGCATGCCCTCGTGAGCCTCACAGCAGACCGCTCCGCCCAGCCCCATCTCACGGGAGCCGTAATGGGGAAAAAGTCTTGTTCCCAGAAGTCTCTCGCACTCTGCCGTCACCGATGCAGGGCAGGCGTCCCCGCTCACCAGAGCGCGGCGGAGAGAGCCTCTTCCGCAGTATCTCAGCATGGACAGAAGCTGTACGGGCATGCCCACGAAGGTATCGGGACGTTCCCGCTCCAGTATATCTCTTAGCTCGCCGTAGCTCTTCGACACTCCTGTTTTCAGAGGTCTTGCACCGAGTCCCTCGATGGCTTCGGCAATGAGCTCACCCAGACCGAAGGGGCCCGAAAAGGGCATGCATATCATGGTAACGCTGCCTTCATGCACCAGCTCTCCCAGTCCCGCCATGAAAAGCTCCACCGTGCTGCGGCAGTCGCCCTCCGTGTAGAACACACGCTTTGCCGTCCCCGTGGTTCCGCTGGTGGCGTCGGACAGCACCCGACGGATATCGGCCTGAGAGACGAGCAGCAGCCGGGCGGCGTTATGCGCAAGCTCCTCATCCGTGGTGAAGGGAAGCTTCGCCAGCTCACCGAGGCTGTCCAGCCTCCCGGGCAGACCGGCGTAAAAACCGCCCCTTAGCTTCTCCCTCTCAAGCACCGCATTGAGCTTATCGAGCTGTATACGCTCCAGCTCCTGCCTCGTAACCTGAGTAATATTCTCCTGCCGCCGTATGTATTCGTCTATGCGGGAAGTTTTCATTTTCTGTACATCGACCTTCCTTGGGTGTCGGTGAGATTATAGGCACAGAAGGGCACCATTCCGAAGTCCCCGTCCAGTTCGCAGATGTGGCAGCGGCGGAGCCTGTCAAGCTCCAGATTCCACGCGTCCTGAAACACCATGCCTGAGATTGCAAGGGTCTTTTCCCTTGTAATACGGAGAAACTCGTCCAGCGAGGAGGTCTCCGTCATGGCAGACTCCCCATAGCCCTTAGCTGCGCCCGTCCACTGCTCCGCCACCGAGGTACGTGAATCGTCCGAGCCCGTGCAGCAGCAGCCCGACCTCCGGGGCAGGCACTTCAGCTTGACCTCCGACTGCCTTCTGTAGCTTGCATGGAAGCTGCAATAGGCATTTTCAGCTCCGCCGCCGGAGAAATCTGAGTACTTCATCTTTCCCCCGGTCTGCTCCTCAATGAGCCTCAGCATACGGGGTATGGTGACCGGTCTTTCGGCTCCTGGGAGCTCACAGCGTCCAAACCGGCTCAGGGGCTGAAAATGCACGCCCCGAACACCGGGCATTTTACTCTCGGCATAGCGGATAATATCGCCCACCTGATCCTCATTGACCCCGGCGGCAATGACGGGTACAAGCACCGTTCCCAGTCCCGCACGGATGCAGTTTTCCACCGCACGGAGCTTTATATCCAGCAGAGCTCTGCCCCGCAGAGTCCTGTAAACCTCGTCATTAAGACCGTCGAACTGCAGAAACACCGTGTCAAGTCCCGCCTTTTTAAGCTTCTCCGCATAGCCCTGCTCCTCTGCAAGGCGTATACCGTTGGTGTTAAGCTGAAAAAAGGTTAATCCTTTTTCACCGCCGAGACGGATTATCTCCGGCAGATCGTCACGCACCGTCGGCTCGCCGCCGGAGAGCTGGATATTGAAGGGCCCGCCGTGAGCCATGAGATAGTCGTACTGTTTTCCTATCTCCTCAAGGTCAGGCTCTCTGCTCTCCCTCTCGTCTGCGGAGGCAAAGCACACAGGGCAGCCGAGATTGCAGCGTGAGGTTAATTCCAGCAGCACACAGCAGCCCTTACGCAGGTGCTCGGTACACAGTCCGCAGTCGTAGGGACAGCCCTTTTCGGGCTTTTTCCCGTCCACGGGTGGTTCAACGGCAACGTTTTCCCTGTCCCATGCCAGATACGAGGAGGCGTCTCCCTCCCAGATAAGAGCGGAAAAATCCCCGTGCTCGGGGCAGCTTTTCTCCATGTAAATCCCGTCGTCCCGCTCGATTTTCACAGCGTCCAGCACCCGCAGACACACGGGGCAGACGCTTTTTGTTTTGCCTGAATACATCAGATAAGCCCCCTTTCCGACAACAGCTCCATGCATTTTGCGTAGGTTTCGGCAATTATCTGCGGACAGTATTCCACCCGTTTTGCCGGGTTGCCCCGGGTGATGTCCTCACAGTCCGTACCGCCGTACTCCGCCAGCATATTCTCCGTAAACCAGTCGGTGAACTCCTTCATTGCTCCCTTATGCCCGGGATGCTCATAGCCCGTATCCTCGCCCTTGCCGGTAAACAGGGACAGCACGCAGGCACCGCCCGTCATGCAGCCGCAGCAGCCTCCCGAAAAGCCAACGCCGCCGTTTAACCCTCCCAGAGCCTTCACAAGTCCGGGGTTTTCCTCGCCGAGGGTCTCAAGGGTGAGAATGGCGAGGATCTGTGAGCAGAAATAGCCGTAGCGCGACAGCTCCAGCACTCTGTCAATGAGATCCATGCTTACTCCTTTCCGCAGATATACAGCATATACCTGCAGCTGCCTCTGTATTCGCAGCAGTCTGCGCTGCCGTTCCACAGAGCCTCAAAATAATATTCACGCCAGAGGGGGGTCATATCCTCCTCGTACAGTATCACAAAGCCCGTCTGCCTTATCAGGGGAGCCGCTTCCTCAAAGCACACATCGGACAGCATCAGTCTGCCGCCCTTTTTCAGAACTCTGTACGCCTCCGAGAGTGCCCCCGGAATATCCCCGCCCACGAAAAAGCTGCACTGAGACAGCACACCGTCAAATTCTTCATCGGCAAAGGGCAGCCTCAGCATATCTCCCTTCAGGACATTTTCGCCCCTCGGCTCGAGGTCAACTCCCAGAGCGCTTATTCCCTGCGCTCTCATAAGCTCCACGCTCTCTCCTGCGCCCGCTCCCATATCCAGAACTCTGCCGGAGCGGATTCCTGCTAGGCTCAGCATACGCAGGGTGTGCTCACTTCCTCCCGGATGCCCCTTCATTTGTCCTCCAGAGAGCGTTCCACCGCCAGCACCTTGCCCAGTGCCAGCTCCTCGGGTACATACACAAAGCCGCAGACGGGACAGACGGGAAGCTCCACGGGAAATCCGTTATCCAGATACATGAATTTTGCCTTGCCCTTTTCAAGCCGCACACCGCATTTTAGGCATTTGAGCTTACCCATGGGGTCTATGGTGTAGTAATTCTTTTCCGCCATGTCAGAGCCTCCGTTCAATGGTCATTCTGTGGCTGTAGGCGCCGTGAACGAGGTATTCCCCGTCACTCTCTTGGGTGAATTTGACCCAGAAGGTGACATTGCCCAGCCGTCTGCAGCCGATTAAAAGTCCGCTTTCTGCGTCCTCCACTGCCTGTCCGCTCTCCCTGACCTGCTCCAGAACGGATATGACATCGCTTTTAAGTATCATCCTGTCATCCATGAGGCGTAGTGCCTCGGGAGTAAATTCCGTCTTAAAATCGGGTTCCATGCTTATTACCTCCTCGCCCCACAGCTCACGCAGCAGCTCCTGCCTGAGTCTGAGGCGGTTATAGCGTTTTTCGCTGATATCCGGCGGCGAGCCCGCCTCCGTGCCGTAGACCAGCTCAAGGATGTGCCTTGATTCCCTGCCCTCCCGGGCAAAGCGGTCACGGCAGGCCATACAGTAGGACACATAGGGTGCGTCAGACCTTTCAAGGCACTTTTCCGTAAGCTTTTTTGCGACCTCCCGGTTTGCGTAGGCACTCAGTCCGCCGTACCCGCAGCAGGGTGAGCGGTCGCCTGAATATTCCGTTTCGACCAGCTCACAGCCGAGGCTCTCTGCAAGGCTTCGCACAGCCCTCTGTGTATCGGCGTCGCCTCTGGCTCCGCAGGGGTCGTGGAGGGCATAGGGTCTGCCGACCCTCTCTGTGCCCTCGGGAAGGCCTATTTGCTCCAGCACGTCCCAGATACCGATGCATTCCGCGCCGACGAGCCCCGAAAGCTCCTTCCTGCAGGTGGGGCAGCCTGCGATGACAATGGGGTCGCCCAGCTTCGCAAGCTCGCCGCCGATGAATTTTGCGGTCCTTTCAGTCATTTCCCTGCGTCCCGCCCAAGCTCCTATGGCGCCGCAGCAGCCCAGCATAAGCGCCACTCCGCCCTCCAGCCGGGCGCAGAGATCCTCATAGGCGGCACGGACGGTATCCGGAGCTATGGCGCTTGCCTGACAGCCGGGGAAGAACACATAGCGGCACTCCTCACAGCCCGCCTGCCTGCGGCTCAGAAACGCCTCCTCGTTGGAAAACAGCATATCCAGCAGAGCGAATTCATGGGGAGAGTTGGGCATCTTGTCCGTGGACACCATATTCTCACGTGCCATACGGCACACCTCGGACATATCGAAGCCCACGGGACACACCGCCTTGCACTGTCCGCAGAGTGCGCAGGCATTCATGGGCTTATTCATCTGGTGGTCGCCCATGATTATCTGAGTGTTGTTGAAAATCTCCCTTGTCAGCAGGGAGGGATCCTTGCCGTAGTGTCGGATGTAGGCGCAGGCCTTGAAGCATTCCTCGCAGCTGCACAGGATACAGCGCCGGGCCTCCTGTATTGCCTGCTCTCTTGAGTAGCCCTCCGGGGGGCAGGGAACTCTTTCAAGCTCCTTCGCTGCCGACAGGTCGGTATAGAGCCGTGAGGACACGGCTCCCTCTCCGCCTCTGCTGTTGCGGGGATCGAGATGCTGGGCGAGCCTGTCGGCGGTAACCGCCGCCTTCTTCGCTC
>JABUSQ010000040.1 GCA_021442665.1 Oscillospiraceae bacterium | reverse complement strand
GGAAATGTAAATACTGCCGTCTGTTATGCAAAGGTCATAGAGGATGGCGCGATCGAGCAGATCCGCAGAATGTGTGATTATGCTTTGACCGAGGGAAGTCGGGTCAGAATTATGCCTGACGTCCATGCAGGAAAGGGATGTACAATCGGTACGACCATGACTGTCATCGATAAGGCCTGCCCTAACATAGTCGGCGTGGATATCGGCTGCGGTATGTATACGGTGAAGCTGGCAGACAAAGTGCTTGATTTTGAAAGAATTGACGAGGCCTGCCATTATATTCCTTCCGGGATGAATGTGTGGGAAGGACGCACGGAGCGTTTTGATCTGACAGTTCTTCGCTGTTACCGTTCCCTGAAGGATACAAAAAGGCTGGAGCGCTCCCTCGGAACTCTTGGCGGCGGAAATCATTTCATTGAAATTGACAAGGCCTCTGACGGAACCTGTTATCTTGTCATCCATTCCGGAAGCAGAAATCTCGGTAAGCAGGTGGCCGAAATCTATCAGCGTCTTGCCATTGAGCTTCATGCCGGAAAAGAAGACTATTACGTCAGAAGAGAGGAAATCATCCGCTCGTATAAAGCTGAAGGCAGACGGTCCGAAATCCAGAACGCATTAAAGGCGCTTGAGAAGGAATACACCGCTAAAGCTCCGGATATACCCGAGGATCTTTGCTGGTTATACGGAACCTTTCTGGAGGACTATCTTCACGATGTCGAAATCTGCCAGAAATTTGCACGCAGAAGCAGAGAGAGAATGGCTGAGGTTATTCTTGAAAGAACCGGAATGGCTGCCATAGAGGCATTTCATACCATTCACAATTATATTGATACCGATGAGATGATTCTCCGAAAGGGCGCAATTGCAGCCCATGAAGGAGAAAAGGTGCTGATTCCTATCAATATGCGGGACGGATCAATCATTGCCATTGGAAAAGGCAATCCCGAGTGGAACTTCTCTGCACCTCACGGTGCCGGCAGAGTCATGTCCAGAGCGATGGCAAAGCGGTCCGTCAGTATGGAAGAGTACAGGGCTGCTATGGAGGGTATTTACACAAGCTCCGTAAATGAGAGCACTCTTGATGAGGCTCCTATGGTTTATAAATCACTTGAGGATATCATCGACGTGGTTCGGGAGTCTGTTGACATTGCTGATGTCATCAAGCCGGTCTTCAATTTCAAGGCAGCAGAGGATGATGTGCCCCGGAAGAAAAAAGCTGATAAATAAATATGGGTTAAGCAGGAGCCCGGTCCCTTCTATCGTGGAGGCGGCCGGGCTCTTTTTTGCCCGGCTCAATGCGGAATTGTAAAGGATTTTTTCTGTATGCTCTACTTTTTTCTCAAATTACAAATAAAAAGTTGGGTATGAGATACTCAACGCGAGCACCCACCCCAACATTTATTATAGAATCAATAATCACCTTGGGACAAGTCCCAAGGTGAATGTTTTTTAACCGCCTATCTGGTTCATGTTTCTGCCGGCTCTGCTTCGGTTTTCCGCATCCAGCTCACCGTGCCACAGGGGCTTTGCCATTATGGCAGTTTGCAGGATGCTTCGCATTCCCTCGCTGTCCAGCCCTTTTAGGGAATACTCCGCAGGCGCGTGGAGGCAGGGCTTGAGCTTGCCGTCGGAGGTCAGGCGGATCTTGTTGCAGCTTCCGCAGAAGTGGTCGCTGAGCGGACTGATAAGTCCGATGCTGCCCTTGGCTCCGGGCAGTCTGTACAGTCGGGCGACGCCGCCGTCGGTCTCCGCAGGACAAAGCTCCGGAAGTCTGTCAATAACGGCAGAGCAGGGAAGATACGCCTCCTTGCCGAAGTCACCGCTGTCGTACATAGGCATGAGCTCTATAAAGCGCACATCCAGAGGATAGAGCCTTGTAAGCTCCGCCAGAGCGGGTATCTCATCGTCGTTAAAGCCGCCTATGAGCACGGTGTTGAGCTTTATTCTATCAAAGCCTGCCCCCAGTGCCGTACGAATGCCCGCAACGGCACCTTCAAGAGTTCCGCAGCGGCTGATGTATTTATACTTTTCCGCATCAAGAGTGTCGAGGCTTATATTCAGTCTGCTGACACCTGCGGCTCTGAGCTCTCCGGCAAGAGAGGGCAGAAGCACGCCGTTTGTGGTTATGCAGACCTCCTTTATGCCCTCCACAGCCGCAGCTCTGCGGCAGATAGACACGATGTTCCGCTTTATAAGCGGCTCGCCGCCGGTTATGCGGAGCTTTGTGACGCCCAGCGATGCCGCCGCTTCCACGGCGCAGATTATCTCGTCCTCCGTGATCATTTCATCGTGTTCCTTCTTGCATACTCCGTCCTCGGGCATGCAGTAGCGGCAGCGGAGATTGCACAGGTCCGTAACGGAGATGCGCAGATAGTTTATATTTCTGTCGTAGCTGTCCTTCATAGCTTTCTTAACACCACACTCCCGTGCAGATCGCAGATCGGCATCGGGAGTATATTCTTTTCATTGCAAAATTCTCTGACCGCCTCGGAGACGCCCCTGAACTGCAGGCTGTTTACATCGTGCAGCAGCAGAACACCGCCCGGGCTAAGTCTGTCCCAGAACAGCGGAAGAGCCGCCGCCGTGGGCTTATAGAGGTCTGCGTCCACGGATACAAAGGCAAAGCGCTCCGCCCTGCAGGCGGCGAAGGTATCCGGGAAAAGCCCCTTGTAAAACACCGCTCTGCCCGGCTCATGCAGCCTGTTCCTCACAAGCTCCGTGTCGGTATCCGAAAAATCACCCTCTGCTGCACGGGAATAGCCCCGCTCTGCCGCAAGATCCGAGGCAGAGAAGCCCTCAAAGGTGTCGAAGAGATGAAGCGTTCTGTCGGGGAAGGCCTCGGAAATGAGCCTTGCAAAGTCGCCCCTGTATACGCCCAGCTCCGCAGCGTCGCCCTCTATGCCCTGAGCCCTTATCTGCTCTGCCAGCATACGAAGCGCGGCGGCTCTGGCGTCAAATACCCGCAGGCTCTCCGCAGTAATCAGCTCACCGTCAAAGCCCTCGGCCTCAAGCTGCAGACGCATCTGCATTGAGCGTTCGGCGTCCGTGACGCAGAGTATCACCGTCCGGGGACATAGCTCAAGAGCGTTTTTCAGCGACAAAACGGGCAGTCCCAAAAGACTCCCGCCCTGCTTGCTTACGGAATTATCCGCAAAGGCAAGAGCCTTATAATCAGCGGCAAGCATGCGGCAGATCATGGCTCCCGCCTGACCTGCGCCGAAGAGTACCGTACCCTTCAAGGCTCATCCTCTCTTGTTGCGCCGGGCACGAAGCTCTATCATCTGTCCCGCTATGGAAACGGCGATCTCCGCGGGAGTCTCAGCCCCGATGCTCAGACCAATGGGGGAGGTTATCTTCTCCAGCTCCGCCTCGGTACAGCCGAACTCCTCACGCAGACGGCGGAACACGCCCGCCTTCTTGGCTCTGCTTCCGATTACGCCGATATAGCAGGCGGGAGTCTTCACCATCTGAGCCTGAACGACGGTATCAAAGCCATGGCCCCGGGTCATAACGCAGACGTAATCCTCCTCTGTAACGGTGATATAGTCGGAGATGCGCTCAAAGTCGATAAGCAGGACCTCCTCCGCCGAGGGCATGACCTCTCTTGAGGCAAATTCGGGTCTGTCATCCATAGCCACGCAGCGGAAGCCCACATGCTGCAGCACGGGTACCAGCTCCTGCGCCACATGACCGCAGCCGAAAACATAGACCTTGCCTGCGGAATTTATCTGCTCGATGTAAATATCGGAGGTCTCGGTGGTGATGCGCCGGGGCTGACGGCCCATGGCTGAGCGCAGCAATTCACAGCCCTCCATTCCGAGAAAGCCCGTCTCCTCGGAATAAATGCCTATCCTGCCCTCATCGGAGAGGTCGGACAGCATCCACATATCCTGACCCTTTGCGAAAACCGCCTCGGCATTATCCGCAGCCCGGAGAGCACTCTCATCATAGGCGGGCAGGAAGCTGAAATAGACCTTCACGGCTCCGCCGCAGATCATGCCCAGCTTCTGAACGTCCTGTGCCGTGAGGCTGAAATCGTGCTCCTTGGAGCTTCGCTCCTCCAGAACCGCTGCGGCTATCTGCTGACTGCGGTATTCCACGGCGCCTCCGCCTATGGTGCCGCATATGCGGCCTTCTCTGCCTACTATCATGCGTGCGCCGGCCCCTCTGGGCGTGGAGCCCGAGGAAGCGACCACGGTGACAAGGACAAGGTCCTCACCCGCAGAGAGCCTTTCCTTTATTATCCTGAACATTTCTCTCATAATATTGTTTCCTTTCCGCAGGTTGCATTCACGGCGGCCCTTATCTCCAGCGCCGTACTGTATTTTTTCCCGTGGGCCTCTTTGGCCTCGGGGGAATTGCATTTTTCAAGGCTGCGTGAGAATCTCTCCTCCAGAGTGACCCTTTCCGTCCCGCTGATGCACTTGTCGGCAATATGGACCACGGCGGCCTCGTTTACCGCTTCGAAGTTCATGCTCTCGTGCTGAGCGACAAGCTCCGCTTCCTCGGTAAAGCCGAGGACATTCAGCCACTGCGCACCCTTCTCTCCATGGGATTTTTCACGTCGGGCAATATCATGCAGCAGAGCAGACCGCTCGATAAGCCCCATGTCGAGGCAAAGCCCCTTGTCGTTCAGCTCCGAGGCGATGCGCAGAGCCTCGGCTCTGACCGCTCGGCAATGAGCTGTTATTCTTTCGCTTCCCACGGTATCCAGCAGTCTCTCGCAGAGCTCCGCCGTGAGCTTCACCCGGGGCACAAGTCCGACGTCACCGACGGTGAAGCTGCCGTCGTACAGCAGCGTTGTCACCGAGCCGTAGGGCAGCTTTATTTTCTTATATTCCCTCAGGGGAATGTCGCAGAGGGTGCACAGAAGGGTCTGCATCACCGTTGCGTGGGAGACCAGGACCACATCGCCATCGGTGCCTTCCATGGCTCGCTTCACCGCGCCTTCAAATCTCTCCATGCAGTGAGCTATGCTCTCGGCGTTGGGCAGGGTTATCGTGGGATCCTCCCCCCGCAGGCGGTACAGCTCCGGCCAGCGGCGGCGGATCTCGTCGAAGCTGAGGTTTTCCCAGTCCCCCGCGAAATGCTCCTCACTGCCCTGAAGCAGCTCCGCACTGCCGATAAAGCCTGCGGTGTCCGCCGAGCGGGACAGATAGCTGCAGAACACCCGTGACACGTCCTTGTCCGCAAAATATTCCCCCAGCACACAGCCCTGAAGCCGTCCCAGACCCGACAGCGGGGTGTCCGTCAGCCCGATGCAGGTACGGACGTTCAGCTCAGGCTCGCCGTGACGCACAAGATACAGTCTGCGCATCAGAACACATCCTTAAAATAGCTGTCGTACAGCCCCGATACTATATCCTTTAGCTCCGCCTGAAAACCGTCAAAGCGGCAGAGCAGCTCTTTACCCTTTTCCGTGAGCCGGCTCTGTCCTCCCCCGGCTCCGCCCTGCACGCTCTCCACCAGAGGAAAGCTCACCTGAGATTCCAGCGTGCGGATGATATTCCAGCCTCCCGAGTAGGATATCTGCATACGCCGACATGCCATACGCACGGAGGAGGTCTCCTCCACAAGGTGCAGAAGCATGGCGGTCTTCTCGTCGAAAAACACCTTTTCCCGAGCCAGCGACACGCTGACTATCTGACGCACGAGCTGTTGATTGTGGTATTTGAGCAGCTTGTCGTAGTCCTCCGGCGTATCCGCATCGTGGAGCACGCCCCTGTCCTCCACGGGTATCTCTCGCATCGGTACTCCGCATCTGCCGATAGCGCCCTTCAGTCCGCCCTCGCCGGAATCCACCAGCAGGCCCTCCGCCAGAGCCGACGCCATCATTATGGGATGCCCCGTCTCGCCCTCGCACACGGGACACGCCAGCTCCGCCTCCGAGGCCATGAGCTTTTCCACAGTGGCGGCGGTAAACAGAGGGATATCCACCGGGGTGAACAGTATTCTGTCGCACTTGTCCGACAGATATTCAAGCCCTATTTTCGCAGAGTCGAACATCTGCGTCTCGGCGTAGCGTTCGTTTCGCAGAAACACGATGCCGTTATTTGCAAGATGCCGCTCCAGCGTCACGGCATTGTAGCCCGTCACCATGACAATCCTGTCAACGCCCGCCTGCTGGAAGTTTGCAACTATCCTCTGTGCTATGGAAATGGAACCGATATTCAGCATGGGCTTGAAATCTCCCATGCGGGAGGACATTCCTGCCGCAACGATAAGCGCAGCCGTCTGCACAATGCTCACCCTCTCCATGTTAATGTAATGATTATATCCCATCCCGGGCGAATTGTAAATAAAAACTCATCGCTTGACATCTCTTTAACCGAGTGCTATGATAAAGCAAATTGCACAACAAAACGAATCGCATAAAGATAACATTCGCTTGAGGTGACACGATATGAAGCTTATGAAAACCGAAGACGCTGTCGGACAGGTGCTCTGCCACGACATCACTCAGATCATCAAAGGAGTGACCAAGGACGCAGTATTCAGAAAGGGTCACGTCATACGGGAGGAGGATATTCCCGTTCTGCTGTCCGTGGGCAAGGACAATGTGTACATATGGGAGAACAACGAAAATACCCTGCATGAAAATGACGCCGCAGAAGTGCTGCGGGAAATCTGTCAGGGTGAATATATGCATCCCACGGCTGTCAAGGAGGGCAAGATTGAGCTTATTGCGGATATTGACGGTCTGTTTATTGCCGACCTCGAAAAGCTCCGCATCATAAACAGTCTGGGGGAGATGATGATAGCAACCAGACCCTCCGGCTTCATGGTGAAGAAGGGCGACAAGCTCTGCGGCACCAGAGTTATCCCGCTTGTCATTGAAAAGTACAAGATGGAGAAGGCGAAGGAGCTGGCGGGGGCGGAGCCGATAATGAAGCTCTGTCCGGTGAAGCCCAAGACCTTCGGCGTCGTCACCACCGGCAACGAGGTCTTCCACGGCAGGATACAGGACACCTTCACCCCGGTCATAGAGGAGAAGCTCGCGGAGTTCGGCTGCACCATGATGGAGCATATCACCGTGGATGACAACAATGACCGCATCACCGCCGCCATAAGGACCTGCCTCGACAAGGGCTGTGACATGGTATTCTGCTCCGGCGGAATGAGCGTTGACCCCGACGACAAGACTCCTCTCGCCATCAGAAACGCAGGCGCAAAAGTGGTATCCTACGGTGCGCCCGTACTCCCCGGTGCCATGTTTATGGTGGCGTATATGCCTGACGGCAGGCCTGTATGCGGACTTCCCGGCTGCGTCATGTATGCAAAGCGAACCATATTCGATCTCTGCCTGCCCTATCTGGCGGCAGAGCAGCCCGTCACCGCCGAATTTCTTTCCGGGCTCGGCAACGGCGGGCTCTGCCTCAACTGCCCCGTATGCCATTTCCCCAACTGCGGCTTCGGCAAGGGCAGATGATACAACAGTATATAAATGCGTAAAGCCGTGTTTATATAAATAAATTTCCCTGAAAAACGGGAGAAGGAGCAAACAATGAAAAGATTCACAGCACTGATGCTGGCAGTGTTCATGCTGCTGGCGCTCGTCGCCTGCGG
>JABUSQ010000202.1 GCA_021442665.1 Oscillospiraceae bacterium | reverse complement strand
CTTTCTGTCACTCTGTTTAATATCTGATCAGCTATCAGAATCAGTATTATTACTGTGGGTATCATTATATAAGTCTTATTTATATTAGTATTATTACATCGTAATTCCGATATATCAGCAATCGTAATTCCGACAGCTCCGGAAGCGTAGTTTTTACGATTCATGAATATGCCTGCGGGCGCTTAAAAAGCTCCTCTGAGTTTCCTCGGAGGAGCTTTCGCATACTCACGGTCATTTCAGCGTGAAGTAGTTTTTCAGCACCTGGGCGGTCTGCGCACGGGTCACGAGGTCCCCGGGACGGAGAGTCCCGTCACCCCAGCCGTTGATGACCCGGTTCGTGACGCACCACTGTACAGCCTCACGGGCGCCTGCATAGGTCCTGTCCGCATCGGTGAAGCCGGGCTCATACTCCCAGTCGCCGTCGAAGCCGCCGCCGCAGCTCTGCTCATAGCGGTAGAGTATCATGGCAAGCTGCTCACGGGTAAGCACGTCATCGGGACCGAAGCTGCCGTCACCGTAACCCACAACGAGCTTTTCCCCGGCAGCCCAGACAACGGCGCTGTAATACCATTTGTCCTCCGTCACGTCCGTGAAGGGACTGTCTCCGCTGATGTCGGGACAGGCCGCCATATTATAGAATATACGGCAGAGCATGGCACGGGTCAGAGGCGTATCGGGTCTGAACAGCTCGGAGGTGAAGCCCATCATCATGCCGTTTTCAAGGACATAATCCACGGCACCGTGATACCATGCGCTGCGGTCCACGTCCGTGAAGCCCTCACAGGGGTCGGAGCTGTCTGCAAAGACCGCGTAGAGGAGAGTGTGACCGTCAAGAGCGGGCAGCACGCAGGGATTTTGGGAGGAGATCACCTTGCCGGCAGCGTCTGCCCAGAAGCGGAAGCGGGCTCCCTCGGCAGGTGCTGCGCTTATGGTCACGCCCTCGGTGAACAGCCCGAAGCTCGCAGAGGCGTCCGCTCCGGAGGCTGCCCCAACGGAGACCGTGCCCAGCTCGGGAGAGCTTGAGTGCAGGGAGACCCACACACTGTCCGTGCTGCGGAAAACGACGCTGTTGCTGCAGACGCTTACCTCGTACAGCTCCTTGCGGGAGGCGTCAAAGTCATTTTCGGCCGCCAGCATGCTGTTCATGCTGCTCTGGTTGAACTCCTTCGCCTCGGCACGGAAGCTTATGCTGCCGCAGCCGTCTCTGCCTGCCGCCTCCAGCGCCGCCTCCAGCTCCGCCTTGGGTATACGCACATTGACGGTGTCGGCGCAGGTCAGAGCGCCCAGCTCCTCGGCACAGCCGGTGCTGTCCAGCACGAAGAAGGGCTCGCTGTCGCTGTCGGCATAGACCGCAAGGCGAACCTCCGCGGCGGTGACGGAGTGGTTGCGGAGAGTCAGAGCGTAGTGATTGGGAAGCTCGCTCACATCCAGCTCAAGGCTTGCGTCACCTATCACGAGGTAGGAGGAGGTATCCGTATCCGACCAGTTCAGGCTCAGGGAAGCTTCCTCCAGAGCTGAGAGGGAGGGCTTTATATCCTCAAGCCCAAGGCTTTCACCCAGAAGACAGCTCAGGTCAGTTCCGCCGCCCTCGGAGAAATAGCCGATAAGGGGAATATTCACGCAGGTCATCTCGCCGCTGCGGAGCCGGACAGTGTAGGGCGTTCCGGCAACGCATATATCCACGGCAAAGCCTTCGGGCTCCTCGTAAAGCAGATCCACCATGCCGTCCCGGGTACCGTCTCCGCTGCTCTCCGGCACATAGTCGGTGGTGAAATTCAGAGCAGCCATGAGGCACTCGTATTCCTCGTGCTCTCCGTTGATGGCCACGCCCTCAAATATGTGGCCGTCCACAGACAGCTGAACCTCCTCTCCGTCCGGGAGAGTGACGGTGTAGAGCTGTGCGTCGGAGATGTCCTTGAGCTCAAGCAGCGGGCTTACGGGATCACTGCCGACGCTGACGGGCATACCGTACAGACCGCCGCCGAGGTAGAAGTCGCCCAGCAGGAGTCTGCTGCCGTCCTTTATGAATTCATAGCGTATCTGAGCGTAGTTTGCCCTGCTGCCGGAGAAGGGAGCCACGCCGCCGACACTCTCGGTGAGGTCCAGCGTCAGGGTATCGGCCTGAGCGGGAACGGTGCGGGTATTGCAGAGCTCCCTTGAAAGGTCAAGGGTCTTCCAGGTCGTCCAGTTCTCGCCGTCATCGGAGACGGATATGCGCAGAGTCTCAACCGGGGGCTCAAAGGCGGCCGCGGTCTCCCGGGCGCGGCGCAGCCACAGATTGACCTTGGGGGTGTTCTCGGCCCAGTGGCTGACGTCAAGCTGAAGGCTTCCGTCATCGGTCTCCATGGTATCGACGGGGCTTGCGGTCTCGTCAATGACCCGGAGATAGAAGCTGTGAGTGCCGGAGGTCCACAGGGAGGGACACACGCAGGATATATCCACGGTGACCTCGTCACCGGGCAGGAAATTGCGGTAGACATTGGCGGCGGGGTGGAACAGATCGACACCCAGAAGCGCAAGAGGAGCGGAGGAGCCGCTCTCGTCTGCGTCGTACAGACCCAGAGTCAGACCTCTCACCTCGGTGGTGCCGTTGTTTCGGAATACGGCACGGAAGCGCAGAGGCTCGCCCTCGCCCACAAAGCGGTTGGCGGCGATACAGCTTACCATGTCGATATTCGTACGGGCCTCCTCCTGAAGTATGTCAAGGGTGGAGCGCTCCATGCCGTAGTTGTACAGCAGCACACGGAGGGTGTCGTCACCGTTGAGGGTGAGCTGAGCTGCGGAGTAGGCATAGCCCGGAAGCTCTATTTTTCGTGCCTCGTGGAGCACCTGCTGGCTGTCACGCCGCCAGATGTAGAGGGTGGTCTTTTTCTCCACGCCCGGCGCTCTGTCCTCCTCGGCTATTGTACCGTCTCCGGTGGGGTCGATAACGCTCATTGCCATGACACGGACATCGCCCAGCGCCGCGCTGTAGCTGAGAGTGTAGGCGGAAAGGTCTATGCCCTCGGGGCTGATATACTTGCTGCAGGTCACCCTGCTGTCGCTGCAATAGCTTGAGTATACAGCGTTTCCGCAGCGGAAATAGGTCTCGGTGTACTGATATCTTGCGCAGCTCCAGAGATCCTGGATGTCATCGCCGGAAATGAGCTTCGTGATGCGGGGCGTGACATTGCTGTAATCACTCTTGCCGTCCCATGCGGAGAGGTCCCAGCACATGAGGGAGTATTCCCCGTCCGCGTCCTGCACGACGTAGTAGCCGTAGGGAATGTGGTACAGCCAGTACAGGGGCTCGCCCTTCACTATCTCGTCTGCGGTCTTGTACACATAGCGCAGATAGCAGCCTGCGGGGATTCCGGTCACGAAGGTGCTGCCCTCGGGGATGAAGATGAAGATATGCTGTCTGTCGGGGCGGTAATAGGGTCTGTAGGAGCTGTCCGTGCTCCAGAGACCTGCCACCACGGCATTTATATCGGGCTGATAGTAGGAATACACAGCGTAGGGGGCGTCCTGCTGGGGCTGAGCGATGCCCGCACTGCGTATGGGAGAGTCAGCGCTGTCGATTCTCAGGAAGCTGGTGCCGTTGTTCTGAGAGGCGATGAGCGTGGAGGCGGTGCTGTCGGGGCTTTCGCCTGCCTCTCCCCGGGCGGCGGCAAGAACCAGAGTGTCGCTGCCGCCGGAGGCATTCGTTACGTCACGCACGCCGTAGTCATAGACATAGCGGGCATCGTCAAGGTATTTCTTCGCATAGGTGTCGGGATCCAGCAGCGTACGGGGCGTGCCCAGCTCACCGTTGTCGGCGGGCAGCTCCGCTCTGTGGGGCAGGGTGAGTATGCTGCCGTCGCTGAGCTGCACATTGGCGAGGTAATCTATATTGTCGCCGCTGACCTTGGGCTGAGCGGCAGGACTCATGGAGGTGGATACCCCGCAGTACAGCTCCTGATACTGCTCGGTTATGCAGTCGGGAGTCTGAGTGCTGCGGAAGGTGCTGCCGCTGTCGGAGACGAACACTCCGTCTCCGGTCTCCCGGGTTTGGATGTTCTCCCGGAAGGCCTCCGTTTGGGTCAGGTCTACCCATTGAGCGTCTCTGAGGTCAAACCCGCTCATGAGCGCCTCCGAAACACTGTCCTTGTCGTACACATCCACGTCCTTGTAGCACAGAACCTTCTCGTAATACAGGAACACGGCGGTGGCGGACAGCTTCGCCCCGGCGTACAGATTTATTTTGCCCAGATTACTCGCCAGTATTATCGGTATCTTATAGTTGATGCCCACATAGCCCTTGGCGTCCACGGCGCAGACATTCCTCACTCCGACACCCGCCACAAAGCCGAATTCGGCTGCGACATTCAGCGTGAGTCCGCTGTCATCTCCCAGCAGCTCGAAGCTGTCGAGGAAATCGGAGGGAGCAAAGCGCATGGAAAGCGTGGCCATCAGACCGAAGGAGGCGCTCATATCAATGCCGATGTATACGGGCACCACCACTATGATTACCTGAGAGGCAAGGGAGGCATTGCAGCTCATCTGTACCATCAGACTGCCGCTGACATAGGCGTAGCCGTCCTCGGGATTGTAGCTGCCGGTGAGCAGACCCATGCCGTACATGTTGCACTTGACGAAGCTGATGTTGGCCGCGCCGACAAGCATGCTGCTGTCCAGAACCGCACCCTTTGCCCTTGTGTAAGCGTCCATGGCGTTGTTGTATCTGCTCTTGAGCTGATCGACGAAATTCGTCCGCTCACGGAGGCTCTTGTACTTCCACGTGATGTCGTCGCTCTTTGAGGAGTCATAGACCGAGACACTGATGTTGATGCCCACCGTGGCGGAGCCGTCCAGATCTACGCTGATCTCAATGGGGAAGCTGGGCAGAATCGCACCAACCTTGCCGCCGCCGATGACGGGGATATCCTCCGGGAGGGTGCTGCCTGCCAGTCCGCTGAAGATGCCGAACTTGATCTTATCCACCTTGGGCCTGTCAATGAGGGATTTTTCCACGGTGATATTGGGATAGCACACGGCGAGGGTGCTGCCCTCCCTGTCCAGCACACGGAAGCCCACCTTCCTGGCGGGCAGGAGCTTTGTGCACCAGTCGGAGCAGAGGGTGAAGCTCACGGGGTCACTGCTACCGCCGGGGATGACGGCAAAATCGGATTTGCCGATGGAGTATAGCTCGGTGCGGTACTCGTTTTCCTGAAACAGCTCCACCTGAACCTCCTCCGAGCCGCTGCTTTTCTGCAGCCACACGGTGAAGGTCTTGTTCACGTCAAGCTCCGGGGAGGTGATAATGCGGTCGGAATCGTTTAATATGTCCGTAACCTCGTAGGCTGCGCCTGCAAAATAGACGCTGCCGTCGTCCTCGGAGAGATTGATATCCGTTCCGGTGCCTCCGCAAAGGAGCACATTGGTCATATATGCGTCACGGAAGCCCACGGGGGTCTTGACATATATGTCCACCACCCAGCTTCCCGCAAGGCTTCCGCCCACCGGGCAGTCAACGTCCCTGTCGCCCTCGGGCCCGAAGATGACGGAGCCGTCGGGTGAGAGCCATTCTGCGGAGTAGGTGGGAGAGGTGTCCGCCTTGACTCCGTTCTCGTTGGCTCTGTAGAAATCCACACGGAAGAGGGTGTTTTTCACAAGGCTGTTGTTCTCAAAGGCGGCAAAGCCCATCTGCCGCTCGCTGATAACGGTGACGCTCCGGGCAGGCTCCCAGCTTGCAAGACGGGCTGAGTCGGAGCAGCCGAGGAAGTCCTCGTCGGGGGAACTGCCCTCGGGCAGTGACTCCTGCTCCGCCGCCTGCCGCAGGGCAGAGCTGAGCTGCTCGTCGTTTAATACGGCTGTTCTGCCGTTCTCGTCGGTGACATAGTAGCTTAATTCGACCTCGCCGGGCTCCTTGGTAAGAGAGCTTATGCCCTCAAGCCCGGGTGAGCCCGTTATCTCCGACGCGTCCTCGCCGAGGGAGCCGCCGCCGACGTCCTCACCCAGCAGGGCCCTGACGCTGTCGGGGGTGGCGTTTGTCAGATCGCCGCCCAGCTCCAGATAGCGGTTTGCCTCCTCTGTGGTCAGTGTCAGCAGCTCGGCACGGGACCAGTCGGCGTCACCGGGCTTCAGCGTGCTTTCCGTCCCGGCCTCGGACTGCGGCACGGACTCCGCCATTGCCGCTGCCGGCAGAAGCTGCACAAGAAGGATGACCGCCATGAGCAGGGTAAGAAATCGTCTCGGCAGGTTTTTCATACTTTGCACATCCTAACATTGAAATTTAAACATTATTTAAATATTATACTCTTTTTAAGCACACATTGCAAGGAAGACCCGTGCATTTGCCGTAAACGGGAATTATCTCAGCCCGCACGGGCAGATATGAAACAGCCGCCGTAAAACAGCGGCGGCTGATTGGCTTATATTGCGGAAGACCAGAGCAGAAGATTATCTTTAAAAATTATGTTAACACGTCCGCTGTCCTTGAGATAGCTGAGATAGGACTTAACGGTGTTGCCCACAAGGCAGTACTGGTCCAGATTCATGGAGAGTCCGAAGTCATTGAATATGCGCTGGAGCACGGTCTCGAAGCAGACGGGCTCGGAGCAGATATCCAGCAGCCTGTCTATGATCTCCAGCACCACGCTGCGGTTAAGCTCCGCCAGCTCCCGCATATCGGTGACCGGTTCCGTGTGAGACGGTATAAAAATCGGGGCTTTCAGGCTTTCAATGTAATCCAGAGTCTGAAGATACGCCTTTACGTCATAGATATAGCCGACACGGTACTTTTCCAGTGTTTCGGCGGAGGAAACACAGTCCGCCATGAAGCACACCCCATCGGGCATGCGGTAGCCCACCATGTCGAAGAAGTGACCGGGGAGGGGGAGAACCTCTGCTTCCTTGGGGAAATCCGGAGAAGTTATGTCAACTGCGCAACTCTCCTGAGCCAGCAGGAACTTGTGCCGCAGCGCCGAAGAGGGATAACCGCCGTAGAGGAAGGCGGGCTCCAGAACGGGGTGACGGGTGAAGTCCGCTTCAATGCCGGGGGCGAAGATTTTGCAGCCGGTCTGAGTCTGAAGATATCTGTTTCCGCCGATGTGATCTGCGTTGGAGTGGGTGTTGAGTATAGCCCGCAGACGCCAGCCGTTTCTGTCAAGAAGCTGCCTGAGCCTGCGCCCCGCCTCCTTGTCGTTGCCGCTGTCGATGAAATAGACGGAATCATCCTCACAGCGGTATACGCCTATCTTGGCAGGGCAGTTAACATAATATGAATTATTCGAAACCTGTATAAGCTCGTACATTTCATTCACCTCAGGAAAAGTGTACCACAGCCCAAAGCGTCAATCAAGGGTCAATGCGGCTGCGATACTCTTTTTAACGGTGCTGCAAATGAAAAAAGCACTCAAAACGAGTGCTTTTTCCTCTGGAGGCGTCACCCGGATTTGAACCGGGGAATCGCGGATTTGCAGTCCGCTGCCTTACCACTTGGCTATGACGCCATATAAGTTTGCAGGCTGTTTAAAGCCTGCAAACTGTTTTTGGAGCGGGCAACGAGACTCGAACTCGCTACCTCCACCTTGGCAAGGTGGCGCTCTACC
>JABUSQ010000210.1 GCA_021442665.1 Oscillospiraceae bacterium | reverse complement strand
TGGTAGCGGCACCTGGATTCGAACCGGGGACACTGCGGGTATGAACCGCATGCTCTAGCCAACTGAGCTATGCCGCCATGTCTCAAACGAGCAATATGAATTATAGCGGAACACAGTCGACTTGTCAACACATTTTTTATTTTTTTGATAATTTTACGGCATATATTCTCCGGTTCTGTATTTTCCCGTTTGGGTTCATGGTGAAATGCAGCCGGGATGGCTCAGCTTCTCACATACGGACGCATCTGTTTAACATCGGGAAATCCTTTTTATACGAAAAAAGACCCCCTGAAGGAGGTCTTTTTCATGCGCTCACTTAATGGAGAAGAATGCGTCTCTGCCGGGATACTGAGCAACGTCAAACAATTCTTCCTCGATGCGGAGAAGCTGATTGTACTTGCAGACACGGTCGGTGCGGGAGGGTGCGCCGGTCTTTATCTGTCCTGCGTTGACCGCAACGGAAATGTCGGCAATGGTGGTATCCTCGGTCTCGCCGGAGCGGTGGGACACGACTGCGGTCCAGCCTGCACGGTGAGCCATCTGGATTGCGTCCAGAGTCTCGGTGAGGGAGCCGATCTGATTGAGCTTGATGAGAACGGAGTTTGCAGCGCCCAGCTCGATGCCCTTCTTAATGCGCTGAGTGTTGGTAACGAACAGGTCGTCGCCCACAATCTGAATTTTGCTGCCCAGAGTCCTGGTCATGAGCTGCCAGCCCTCCCAGTCGTTCTCGCCCATGCCGTCCTCAATTGAGATGATGGGGTACTTCTCCACGAAGTCTGCCCACATTGCCACCATCTCTTCACTGGTCATAACGGTGCCTCTCTTGGGCAGATGATACTTGCCGTCTTCCTTGTACCAGTCGGAAACAGCGCCGTCGATGGCAATCATAAAGTCCTCGCCGGGCTTGTAGCCTGCCTTCTCCATGGCGGTGACAAGTGCCTTCAGAGCGTCCTCGTCGGAATCGAGGTTGGGAGCGTAGCCGCCCTCATCGCCCACACCGGAGGCAGGAACGACCTTCTTCAGAGTGTGGAATACCTCGGCGCACATACGCAGAGCCTCTTTCCAGCTCGCAGCGCCCACGGGCATAATCATGAACTCCTGAATGTCAACGTTGGAGCCGGTTGCATGGGCGCCGCCGTTGAGAACATTCATCATGGGTACGGGTAGAGTCTTGGCGTTCACGCCGCCGATGTAGTTGTACAGGCTCTGACCTGTGGCCTCGGCTGCGGCTCTTGCGCAGGCAAGGGATACGCCCAGAATGGCGTTTGCGCCCAGACGGGTCTTGTTGGGTGTGCCGTCCAGCTCGATGAGCATCTTGTCGATGCCGGTCTGGTCCAGAACGTTCAGGCCCAGCATTGCCTCGGCTATCTCCTCGTTTACATTGGCAACTGCCTTGCTGACGCCCTTGCCCAGGTAGCGGCTCTTGTCGCCGTCACGGAGCTCGCAGGCCTCGTACATGCCGGTTGATGCGCCGGAGGGAACTGCGGCACGGCCTACGGTGCCGTCGTCCAGAGTAACCTCAACCTCGACGGTGGGGTTGCCTCGGGAGTCAAGTATCTCTCTTGCGGTTACATCAACGATCTCAAAATACTGTTTCATGGTTATTTCTCCTTTATTAAGCTGCTGCCGGTCATTGCGGCAGGTTTTTCAATGTTCATTATATCCAGTACGGTGGGAGCTATATCCGCAAGGCGGCCGCCGGAGGCAAGCTCTATGCCCTCCCTGCAGACGGCAAAGGGAACGGGATTTGTGGTATGGGCGGTATTTACCTTGCCGCAGACCTCCATGCAGTCGGCATTGCCGTGGTCGGCAGTGACCAGCAGCACCGTGTCAGGAGTGCTTCTGACAGCCTCGTATACTCTGCCCATGCATGCATCCACTGTCTCCACGGCGGTGACGGCGGCGTCCATGACTCCGGTGTGACCCACCATGTCGCAGTTTGCAAAATTGCAGACCACCAGCTCGTACTCGCCGCTCAGAATGGCTTCACAGCACCTGTCGGCAACCTTCTCCGCACTCATCACGGGAATAAGGTCATAGGTCGCGTACTCCTTTGGAGAAGGTACAAGGCATCTCTCCTCGCCCTCGTTTGCCTTTTCAACACCGCCGTTGAAGAAGAAGGTGACGTGAGCGTACTTCTCGGTCTCGGCTACACGGAACTGCTTAAAGCCCCTTCCCGCTATTATATCACCCAGAGTATCCTTTATCTCCTCCGGGGGATAGGCAATGGGGATATCCAGATTCTCGTCGTACTGAGCGGTGCAGACATAATTGAGGGGGCATACGGTCTTTTTGCGCCTGAAGCCGTCAAAGTCGGGAAGATTCAGTGCCCAGGTCAGCTCTCTCGCCCTGTCGGGGCGGAAGTTCATGAAGATGACGCTGTCGCCCTCGTTAATCGCACCGTCCCTGCAGCATACCACGGGCTTTACAAACTCATCGCTGACATCGGCGGCGTAGCTGTTTTCCACAGCCTTCACGGCATCGGGCTCGTATATGCCTTCGCCGCAGACAATGGCATTGTAGCCCTCCTCCACACGCTCCCAGCGCTTATCTCTGTCCATGCCGTAAAATCTGCCCTGCACGGTGGCAATGCGGGCATTGCCCAGCTCTCTGCACTTCTCTGCAAGTTGATTTACATATCCGGCCCCGCTTCTGGGCGGCACGTCACGTCCGTCAAGGAAACAGTGGACGTAGACTCGCTCGATGCCACGGGACTTTGCCATGTCAAGGGCGGCGAAAATGTGCTTTATATGGCTGTGAACACCGCCGTCGGAGAGCAGTCCCATGATGTGCAGAGCCTTTCCCTTTTCCCGTGCGGCATCCATGCAGCCCACATAGACGGGATTTTCAAAGAAATCGCCGTCGTCGATGGCTTTGGTAATACGGGGCAGTATCTGAAACACCACTCTGCCTGCGCCGATATTTGTGTGACCCACCTCGGAGTTGCCCATCTGACCCTCGGGCAGACCCACGTCCAAACCCGAGGCAGAAAGCTCGGTATAGGCGTTTTCTGCGAATATCCTGTCGAGATTGGGTGTCTTCGCACAGCTCACGGCGTTTCCCGCTCCTGCGGGAGCGATGCCAAAGCCGTCCATAATAACTAAAACTGCCTTACTCATTTCCTTCTCCGGTTGCGGCAACGATGGCGGCAAAGTCTGCGGGCTTGAGGGATGCGCCGCCGATGAGACCTCCGTCAACATCGGGCTGTGCCAGCAGCTCTGCGGCGTTCTTGGCGTTCATGCTGCCACCGTAGAGTATGCTGATGCCTCTTGCGGGGCGTGCGCCGTACATATCACGGATGATGCCTCTGATGCCGCAGCAGACCTCCTGAGCCTGAGCTGCGGTTGCGGTTTTGCCGGTGCCGATAGCCCATATAGGCTCATAGGCGATGACGCACTTTCTTATCCTGCTCACGTCGATGCCGTTGAGAGCGGCACGGATTTGATAGTTGATGTGCGCCATGGTGAGATCCATCTCTCTCTGCTCAAGGCTCTCGCCAACGCAGATGATGGGGGTAATGCCCTGCTCAAGCAGCTTCTTTGCCTTGAGGTTAACCTTTACATCGCTCTCGGCGTAGTAGGCTCTGCGCTCGGAATGACCCACGATGCAGTATTTCACGCCCAGATCGGCAAGCATTGCGGCGGAAACATCTCCGGTGTATGCACCCTTGTCGTGCTCGGAAACGTCCTGAGCGCCGCAGCTTATCTTGGCTTCCCTGCCCTGCTTCAGCATTCCGGAAACGTTCACTGCGGGAACGCAGAGAACGGTCTCGCAGGTCTTGGTCTTGGGCAGGAGGGGCTTAAGCTCGTCGATAAAGGGCTTTATCTCGCTTGCCAGCATATTCATTTTCCAGTTACCGGCGATAACTGTCTTTCTGTATTTTACGTTCATATTCATTCTCCTTTTCTGTGCCTTATTTATTCAGCAGGCAGGCTACACCGGGCAGCTCCAGGCCCTCAAGGAATTCCAGTGATGCACCGCCGCCGGTGGATATATGGGTCATTCTGTCGGCAAAGCCCAGCTTCTCCACTGCCGCTGCGGAGTCTCCTCCGCCCACGATGCTGACGGCGCCGCTGTCGGCAAGGGCCTTTGCCATTGCCTTGGTTCCCACTGCAAAGGCTTCAAACTCAAACACGCCCATGGGGCCGTTCCAGACCACGGTGCCCGCATTTCTGATAGCATCGGAGAAAAGCTCCACGGTGGCGGGACCGATATCCAGACCCATCCAGCCCTCCGGCATCTCTCTGATGTCCACGACCTTGCTCTCGCAGTCTGCCTTGAACTCGCTTCCCACGGCGGTATCCACGGGCAGAAGCAGCTTAACGCCCTTCTCCTCCGCCTTCTTAATCATGTCGAGGGCGTAGTCCAGCTTGTCAGCCTCCAGCAGGGAATTGCCTATCTCATAGCCCATGGCCTTGACGAAGGTGTATGCCATGCCGCCGCCGATGATGACGGTGTCTGCCTTGTCCAGCAGGTTGTTGATGACTCCTATCTTGTCGGATACCTTTGCACCGCCCAGCACTGCCACGAAGGGACGTGCGGGATTCTCCAGAGCCTTGCCCATGACGGACAGCTCCTTCTCCACCAGCATGCCTGCATAGGCGGGAAGATATGCGGCTACGCCTGCGGTGGAGGCGTGGGCACGGTGTACCGTACCGAAGGCGTCGGAGACATAGAGCTCAGCCATATCAGCAAGAGCCTTTGCGAAGTCTGCACCGTTCTTCTCCTCACGGATATCAAAGCGCAGGTTCTCCAGCAGCATTATCTCTCCGCATTTGAGGGCCTCTGCCTTTGTCTTTGCGTCCTCGCCGATGATATCCTGTGCAAAGATGACCTCCTGACCCAGAAGCTCGGACAGTCTCTTTGCCACCGGAGCCAGAGTCAGCTTGCTCTTCCACTCGCCCTTGGGCTTTCCGAGATGGGAACAGGCGATAACGGCGGCACCGTTCTCCAGAAGATACCTGATGGTGGGAATGGCGGCAACGATACGCTTGTCGCTGGTTATCTCACCGGTCTCCTTGTTCTGAGGGACGTTGAAGTCACAGCGCAGAAGCACCTTTTTGCCCTTTACGTCTGCGTCAGATACGCTCATTTTGCTGTAGTTCATGTTTTGTTCTCCCTTCATGATATTACTTATTACTTATTACTACTCATTTCACCGGTATTCTTCAATCCCGGAAAGCCCTGCCGGCGCAGAGCCTCATAGGCAAGTATCGCCGCCGAATTAGACAGATTCAGACTCCTTGCCTCGGAAATCATGGGAATGCGGATACACCTGTCACGGTACTTTTCCCGGAGCCACAGCGGCAGACCCGCAGTCTCCTTGCCCAGCATTATGCTTACGTTCTCCGTGCCGAGCTCCGCCTCGGAGTAATCTCTCGGCGCCTTGGTGGTGGCAAGCCACAGCTCCCCGTCTCCGTTTATCTCAAAATACTCGTCAAGGTTTTCATAAACCCTGATATCCACAAGATGCCAGTAGTCCAGACCGCAGCGCTTCACCATTTTGTCGGAGATGTCGAAGCCCAGCGGCTTAATGAGATGCAGTCTCGCCCCGGTCGCCGCGCAGGTTCTTGCGATGGCTCCCGTATTGTGGGGTATCTCAGGCTCAAGCAGTACGATGTTCAGCATAACAGTTTTCCCATTACAGTATTATTTATCCTTACAACTCACATTTTAACACAAATTCAGCAAAAAAGATGAACAAATTTGCAATTTTTAATATTTGTTGCATTTTTGACAACTTGGGCTTATAATCTTAGTGCAAAAGGCTTGTAAACTATCATTTTGCACATGATGAGGTATTCAGAATGCTGTGTAACGAGTGTCCCCGCCGATGCGGAGCTGAAAGAGAGGAAAACCTTCCGGGCGGTGTGTGCCGCTCCCCTTCCCTTCCAAGTATTGCAAGGGCGGCTCCCCACTTCGGAGAAGAACCCTGCATCAGCGGTGAAAGAGGCTCCGGGACGGTGTTTTTCACGGGCTGCAATCTAAAGTGCGTGTTCTGTCAGAACCGTGAGATAAGCCGCGGCAGGACAGGTCGTACCGTGAGCACAGAGCGGCTGAGGGATATTTTTCTTGAGCTTGAGGATACGGGCGTTCACAACATAAACCTTGTGACGGGCTCGCATTTCGTTTCCCCCATAGCAAGGGCTCTGGAGCTGGCGAGGCCCCGCATTCCCGTGATCTGGAACAGCTCCGGCTATGACAGCATTGAGAGTCTTCGCCGTCTTGAGGGGCTTGTGCAGGTGTATATGCCCGACTTTAAATACATGGATTCCGGGCTTGCGGGGCGATATTCCGCAGCTCCGGATTATCCGCGGGTCGCCCGGGAGGCAATATACGAGATGTACCGTCAGCGGGGAGACTTCGTTACTGACTCGGAGGATATGCTCGTAAGCGGAGTTCTTATCCGGCATCTCATTCTCCCGGAGGCGGAGGAAAACAGCCGCAGAGTCATTGATTTTGTGGCGGATAATTTTCCCGGCGACCGGGTACTGTTCTCGCTCATGTGCCAGTTCACGCCCATGCCCGGCACGGAGAATTTTCCCGAGCTTCAGAAAACCGTGTCTGCAGAGTTAAACTGCAGGCTCTGCGATTATATGGCGGAGCGGGGCATTGAATGGGGCTTTTATCAGGATACGGACTCCGCCACGGAGGAAATGATACCTGATTTTGACCTTACGGGCGTATAAATCATACAAATACAACGGGAGAGCCTGTCTCCCGTTTGATTTTTTCATATACGGTGCGAAATTGACAAAGGCCTGCAGCAGTCGTAAAATATACTGAGTACGTCAAGGAGCAATGCAGATGGATAACAGGAAAAACACACTTGCGGTGGATCTCACCACCGGCAGCGCCACAAAGCAGCTTCTCAGCTTCACGGCTCCGTTGTTTGCGTCCAATGCCCTGCAGGCGGTTTACAATATTGCAGATATGGTGATTGTGGGGCAGTTTCTCGGTAAGGAGGGCATGGCAGGCGTCTCCATCGGCGGAGAGATGCTCATATTCCTCACCTTCCTCGCCATGGGCTTCAGCAACGCAGGTCAGGTCATCATAGCCCAGTTCTCGGGGGCGGGCAGGCGGGAGCATATTTCCAAGCTCATCGGCACTCTCTTCAGCTTTCTGGGCATCGCCGCCGTAGCAATGTCGGTGCTGTGCCTCGTATTCAGAAACGGCATCCTGGGTCTCATGAACACGCCTGCTCCCGCATGGGATTATGCCATGGACTATACCGTGGTCTGCTGTCTCGGTCTTGTATTCATCTACGGCTACAATGTTGTCAGCGCCATACTGAGAGGCATGGGCGACTCCAGGCATCCCTTCATTTTCATATCCGTCGCCACGGTACTGAACATCGTGCTGGATCTGCTCTTCGTCATCGTATTCCGCATGGAGGTGCTGGGCGCAGCTCTAGCCACGGTCATCGGTCAGGCGGTTAGCTTTATTACCGCCATCGCCTACCTTATAAAAAACCGTGACCGCTTCGGCTTCGATTTCAGACTGTCAAGCTTTAAGCCCGACCCCTCAGTGTTCAAAACCCTCTGCGGACTGGGCATACCCATGTCCATACAGTCCGGAGCCGTGAGGTTTTCCATGCTCATCATCACCGCATGGGTAAACTCCTTCGGCGTGGAGTTCTCCGCTCTGCAGGGAGCCGCCAGCAAGCTCACCATGGTGGCAGTACT
>JABUSQ010000155.1 GCA_021442665.1 Oscillospiraceae bacterium | reverse complement strand
GAGGCGCAGAACGGAGTGCGAAAAATTCGTCAAAGAAGTCATTTTGACTTCTTTGACGAACTGAAGCACCCCGGTCATAGGACTGGGGTGCCGTTCTGTTTCAGGCTCAGTATTCCACGCCGGGAATCTGCTTTGCCTCCACCAGCTTTGTGTACATACTCACGAGATTCATGAGCTTCAGAGGACTGGTTCCGCCCTGACGGTCCTCCACACTGAAGGTTCCGTTTATGACGCTCTTCTTGGGGTCGAGCTGCTTCTTGCAGACCTTGATGTGATCCTCATACTTGCCCTTAGCGAAGTAATCGCACTGGGGAGTCTCGCCGTAGCCATGCTCCACGCCCTTGAGGAGATTGTTCTCCACGGTGAAGCATATCCACGCGGTGGGATGCTCTCCGGGGCAGTTCTCATACACCTCGCAGAAGCGGAAGCTCATTTTACCGCTCTTATTGAGCAGCTTGTATGCGTTGGCGGCGACAGTGTCAAACCATTCGTCGGTCAGAAATTTCATGTTCTGTTCCTCCATGAATAATTTAAAAATTAATATTAATTTGGATATATTTTATAATATCCCGGTGAATAAATCAAGTAAAAAAAGCGGTCAGGGCTCTGACCGCTTAATATATGCACTTATGCAGTGATTTTTGTGCTCCTTTTGGCGGAAACAAGCTGGAATACGAATATACCGCCCACGACCACTATACCAATGATATCGGTCAGCGCGCCGGGATACAGCAGGCAGAGACCACCTGCGGCTATGAGCACACGGAAAACGACATTTATCTTCTTGTACAGATGTCCGTTGAGTGCGGCAGCGACGCCGAAGATACCCACCAGGGAGGTTATGGCTATCAGGATAACGTCCCCTGCCCCGGATACGCCTTCAAACAGCATGGCGGGGTTGAAGGCGAAGATGTACGGCACGATGAAGGCGGCGACGGCAAGCTTCGTGGCGTTTATGCCAGTGCGCATAGGGTTGGACTTTGCAATAGCAGAGCCTGCGTATGCTGCCAGAGCAACGGGGGGAGTGATGTCTGCCACGATTCCGAAGTAGAAAACGAAGAAGTGCGCCGAAACCGAGGGCAGACCCATTTTGATGAGTATAGGCGCGCAGGTTGCCGCCATGATGCAGTAGTTTGCGGTGGTGGGAACGCCCATGCCCAGTACGATACAGCAAAGCATAGTAAGGAACAGGGCGAGGAACACGCTGTTCTGGCTTACGGCAACGATGCCGGTTATGAGCTTGGAGGCAAGTCCGGTGGCGGTGATACAGCCTGCGATACAGCCCGCAACGGCGCACGCCACGGCTACGGTAATGGTGCCCTTGCCGCCCGCCTCCAGAGAGGCGACGATAGTCCTGCCCGTATCCTTGAGAACGCTGCCGCAGACCTGACCGAAGCCCTGAAGCTCGGGATTTCTTGCGTCTTCGCCGACGGTACCGACAAGGCCCACGGCAATGGCGGCAAGTATGGATACGGCGGCGGCGAAGGCCATGGTTCTGAGGTTGGTGGATACCAGCCACACCAGCAGCACCAGAGGCAGAAGCAGGTAGCTCTTCGCCAGAAGCTTTCTCCAAGGCGTCAGCTCACTGCGCTGCAGCCCCTGCAGCCCCAGCTTCTTTGCCTCAAGATGTACGGCGATGAATATACCCGCAAAGTACAGAACAGCGGGGAGTATGGCCTTGAGAGCCACCTGTGCGTAAGGGATACCCATGTATTCCGCCATAAGGAAGGCAGCGGCGCCCATGATAGGGGGCATTATCTGACCGCCGGTGGAGGCGGCGGCCTCGACGGCGCCTGCAAACTCCGGCTTATAGCCGGTCTTCTTCATCATGGGTATGGTAACGGAGCCGGTTGTGACGGTATTGCCCACGGAGGAGCCGGAGACCATGCCGCAGAGGGCGGAGGAGATGACCGCCACCTTGGCGGGACCGCCGGAGGACCAGCCTGCCAGCTTATTTGCAAGGTCTATAAAGAACTTCGAAATGCCCGTTCTCTCAAGGAAGGAGCCGAAGACGATGAACACCACGATGAACTTTGCACATACCTGTGCAGGTGTGCCGATCACGCCGCCGGTGGAATAGAACAGGGTGTAGATAAGCCTTCTCAGGGGCAGACCCGAGGCGAAGGTGTACACAAGCAGCGCTCCCAGCACGCAGAGAATGGGCACGCCCACACAGCGTCTGCACAGCTCAAGCACCACAAGTATGCCCACCACGCCGATGGCTATCTGCACATCCGTGAGCTTGCTGGCGCTGGTGAGGACTCTCGCCAGAGAGCTGAAGCTGAAGCAGTAATAGAAAAAGCAGCCCGCGCCCACCAGCATGATAAGCCAGTCGTACCACGGCATACTGTTCGGCTTTACATGGTTCTTGCTGGCGGGGTAGTACAGGAAGCCCATGATGATGACACAGCCCAGAAACGCCGTGAGGCGTATCTCAAGAGCCGCCTTGCTGAAGAGAGTTGACCATATGCAGTACAGAGAGAACAGCGCCATGACAGCAGTGATGAGCTTCTGCGGAGTTCCCGTCCATATACGGGTGTTGGACTCCTTGTCGTACTTCTTCATCACATCGTTGAGCTGCTGCTCGGTTACGACCTCCGTATCGGCTCCGCTGTATACGGCGGGCTCTGCGGAATCTTTCTTTTTTAACAGGGACATTAAAATACAACCTTTCTGCTGTGTTCATTACCTGAGCGGTACCTATACAATATCGTTCAGGTAGTGAGCAAAACTTTTCAAGTCCAAAACTACGGTGCCGGAAAGGCACCGTAGTCGGAGATGTTAACTTTGTGCCGCAGCTTATGCGACCTCAACGCCCTTCTCTGCAAAGTACTTTGCAGCACCGGGATGGTAGGGAACATCTGTGATGGAAGCGGCGAACTCAACGGAGCACTCTGCGCCCTTGGCGTGGGCTGCGGTGACCTCTTCCAGATTCTCGAATACGGAGGAGACGAAGTTGTAGACTGCGTCCTCGGAAACGTCATTGCGTACGATGACCACAGCGGCGACAGCCACGGTGACTACGTCCTCATCGGTGCCGTATACGTCCTTTGCGATGACGTTCTTGGAGTAGTAGGGAGATGCCTCGATGAGCTTTTCAATGTGCTCCTCGTCCAGAGATACGAGGTAAACTGCCTTGCCGCCGGTGGCGAGGTCGGTGATGGCGGTGGTGGGGGCACCTGCTACGATGAAGGCTGCGTCAATCTTGCCGTCCTTGAGGTTGTCGGCGGAGTCGGCGAAGTTGAGGTACTGAGCATCGATGTCATCCTCGGAGAGGCCGTATGCGCCCAGAATGTCAAGTGCATTGAAGTAAACGCCGGAGCCCAGAGCACCGATGGAGACGCTCTTGCCCTTGAGGTCGGCAACGCTCTTGATGTTGGGATTCATGGTGACGATCTGAACCTGCTCCATGTACAGTGCCGCAACAACGGAGAAGCTGTCAACTGCGCCTGCATCTGCGAAGAGGTTGGTTCCGCTGTAGGCGTAGCTCATAACGTCGGACTGGCAGAAGGCAAGCTGAACTGCGCCGGCGTCCAGATCCTCAACGTTTGCCTGTGAGCCGTTGCCCACGATGGCAGTGACGGAGGTGTCGGTCTTGCCGGAGACATGCTGAGCCAGAACGGTGCCGAAGGCATAGTAGGTGCCGGATTCGCCGCCGGTGGCGAAGGTGAGCTCATCTGCTTTTTCGGTATCACCGCTGCCGCCGCAGGCGCACAGGGAGACAACCATCAGCAGGCAGAGAACGATTGCTAAAAACTTTTTCATGTGATCTATCCTCCTGAAATAATTAAAAATGAAATTTTTGCATAATCATTTTTGAATAAAATCATATCAAGAATTTCAATATGGCTTTATTATACACTGTTCTATCGGGCTTTTCAAGGGCAAAAATGAAATTTTATCCTTCAAATTATGCATAAAATTTAGCTCACTGCCACGTTATCCGGATTATACGGCGTTTGAATTACGAAAACAGGCAATATATAGTCGATTTTTTGCAAGATTTGCCGATATGTTGTGCAAAAACCGTCATCCGCTGTGGATTTTGCGTATCTCACCGTGAAACTGCACAAATTTTGCTTGTTTAATCTGACAGTTTTCTACATGATGCGATATAAAAAACCTTGCATATGTTCCCGGCTTGTGCTATATTGTGCTTGTTACAAAAACAAATGTCTTTTTAGGAAAGACAAATTTCATTTACAGGCGGTAAAGCTATGAAAATTGCATTATTGGGCGTCGGAGTCGTCGGCGGCGGCGTGCTTGACATCGTCGACAGGAGAGACGACATGGAGCTTAAATATGTCCTCGTGCGGAGAGACAAGCCCGAGCTGGGCAGCCGTGCGGTGAAGGACATTGACGTTATTCTGAACGATAACGAGGTTGACACCGTTGTGGAGGTTATGGGCGGGCTCTCCCCTGCTTATGAATACGTCTCCGCCGCAATGAAGGCGGGCAAGAACGTTGTCACTGCCAACAAGCATCTGGTGGCGCATTATTATAAGGAGCTGGTGTCTCTGGCAAAGGAGATGGGCGTTGCTTTCCGCTGCACTCCCGCAGTAGGCGGAGGCATACCCTGGCTGAAAAATCTGGAACGGGCTGCAAGACTGGACAGAATAGACTCCTTCTGCGGTATCATGAACGGCACCACGAACTTCATTCTTGACAATATGCACGTCAACGGCAGCGATTTCGGCGAGGTTCTGGCGGAAGCTCAGCGTCTGGGTTATGCCGAGGCAGACCCCACCGCCGATATCGACGGACTTGATATTCAGCGCAAGTGCATAATTTCCGCAAATGTTGCCTTCGGCGCCTGCTTCAGTGAGGAGGATGTCCCCGTCTTCGGCATCAGAAGCATCAAGGCCTGCGACATAGAGGCTGCCGTGAGCATGAACCGTGTCTGCAGGATACTTGCCTTCGGCAAGGACTGCGGCGGCAGAGTCTCCGCCTATGTGGAGCCCGTCTTCGTCGCCTCCGGTGAGCTTGAGGCCGCCGTAAGCAAGGCTATGAACATCATCTCCTTTGTTACCGGTCTTTCCGGCAAGGAGAGCTTCTACGGTCAGGGCGCAGGACGCTACCCCACTGCGTACAATGTCGTTCAGGACTGCGTGGATGTTATGCAGGGCGTTAAGAGCTTCTACACCGATAAAATGGAGGATATGAAGCCCGACAATTCCGCTGAGAAGCATCCCTATTACGTGCGCTTTGCAGGCAGCGACGAATGGCTGGAGAGCATGACCCTGGAGGTCTGCGGCGACGGCGCCGTAATCTGCGATGTCAGCGTTGCCGATATGCACGCATGGGCAGCAAAGGCAAAGGAGGTCGACCCTGCACTGTTCTTCGCAGGCATAGTGTAATATGTTGAAGGTTGCAAAATTCGGCGGCTCCTCCATGGCATCCGCCGGTCAGTTCCGTAAGGTTAAGGACATAATCGAGGCAGACCCCGCCCGCAAGGTCATCGTTGTTTCCGCCGCAGGCAAGCGAAGCAGGGAGGACCACAAGCTCACAGATTTGCTGTATCTCTGCCATGCGCACATAAAATACGGCGTAGACTGCGACGGTGTGTTTTCAATGATCGCCGACCGCTACAGAGAGATATGCTCCGAGCTCGGCCTGGGTGTCGATATTGAGGCAGAGCTTGCCGCTCTCCGCAGCGAGCTGGATCAGGGCATCAGTCAGGACAAGCTCGTGTCCCGGGGTGAATACTTCTCCGCAAAGCTCATGGCCGATTATCTGGGCTACGATTTTCTGGATGCGGTGAGCTGGCTCAGGTTCAGCTTTGACGGCACCGTAAACAAGGAGGAATCCTATGCCGAGCTGGAGCGGCTCGCCTCCGGCAGAAGGGTGGTCATCCCCGGCTTCTACGGGGCAATGCCCGACGGCAGCATCAAGGTGCTGAGCCGGGGCGGAAGCGACGTCACGGGTGCTCTGGCGGCAGCTGCGCTGAATGCCGACGTGTACGAAAACTGGACGGACGTCTCCGGCATACTCATGGCGGACCCCCGCATAGTGGAGAACCCCGACACCATAGAGCACATCACCTATAACGAGCTCCGTGAGCTAAGCTACATGGGCGCACAGGTGCTGCATGAGGGCGCGGTGTTCCCCGTCAGAGAAAAGAACATCCCCCTGAACATCCGCAACACCAATGCTCCCGAGCATCCCGGCACCGTCATCATGGAGAGCTTCGAGGACGAGGTCATAAACGAGCGCTTCATCACCGGCATCGCCGGCAAAAAGGATTTCACCATCGTCACGGTGTACAAAAGCGGGATGTCCTCGCAGATAGGCTGTCTGCGGAGTATACTGGAGATATTCGAGAAGCACGGGCTCAGCGTGGAATATACTCCCACGGGCATAGACTCTGCCTCCATGGTGGTTGCGTCGGACAAGGCGGCAAAGTGTATTTACTCCATCGTGGGCGAAATACAGCGCACACTGAAGCCCGACCACATCGAGATAACAGACAAGATATCCGTGGTGGCTGCCGTCGGCAGAAAAATGGCGTTCAAGCCCGGTACCTCCGGCAGACTCTTTGCGGCTCTCGGTCAGAACGGCATTAACATCAGGATGATTTCCCAGGGTCCCGATGAGCTTAATATAATAGTAGGTGTAAACAACGATGACTTTGAAAATACGGTCAGAGTCATCTATCACAGCTTTGTAAAGTGAGGTAAATATAATGAAAAAGTACAACGTAGGTATTCTCGGTGCCACCGGCGCCGTAGGTCAGGAAATGATGAAAATTTTCGCCGAGCGTGATTTTCCCGTGGGCGAGCTGAGACTGCTGGCAAGCAAGAATTCCGCCGGCAGGGTCTATAAGTTCAAGGGCGAGGACGTGGTCGTCAAGGAGGCCTGCCTTGAGAATTTCATGGGTCTGGACATAATCATGGGCGCCGCGGAAAACGATATCGCCGAAAAGTTCGTTGAAGATATCAAAAAGAGCGGAGCGGTATTCATCGACAACTCCAGCGCCTTCCGCCTCTTCCCCGAGGTGCCTCTGGTAGTCCCCGAAATAAACGGCGAGGACGTGAAGCTCCACAAGGGCGTCATTGCAAACCCCAACTGCACCACGGTCATCTCCTGCACCGCAGTCAACGCCCTCAACGCCATCTCCCCCATTCAGAGCATGATAGTCTCCTCCTATCAGGCGGTTTCCGGTGCCGGAGCAAACGGCCCCAAGGAGCTGTTTGCAGAGGTCGAGGCCCTGCAGAAGGGTGAAAGCTTTGAGCCTAAGGTGTTCCAGTATCAGATTGCCTACAACGTCATCCCTCAGATAGGCGGCGAGCAGTGCTTCGGCTACACCTCCGAGGAGATGAAGCTTCAGAACGAGGGCAGACGCATCATGCATCTCCCCGAGCTGAAGGTGAGCTGCACCTGCGTGCGTGTTCCCGTCGTCCGCAGTCACAGCGTTTCCATCTGCCTGAAGTTCAAGGACAAGGTGTCCGTTGAGCAGGCAAAGGAAGCCATCGCCAAGGCTCCCGGCTGTCTGCTGGTGGACGATCTTGAGAACAAGCGTTATCCCATGCCTCTGGAGACCAGCGATCAGGACATCGTCTTCGTGGGACGTATCCGCGAGGATCTCACCGACGAAAACGGTCTGTGCCTGTGGTGCTGCGGCGATCAGGTGCGCAAGGGAGCCGCCACCAATGCAATCCAGATTGCCGAAAAGCTCATCGAGCTCATGTGATTGACGTAAAGACTCATAAATTAAGAATTCCTCTTCTTATGAGTTCAATTTCTAAGTCTTTACAATGGGTTGACAATCTTATTGTCCCAAGCTCTGAATTGCTGTTTCTACAGAGAAAAGCAAATGACTGAACATAAAAGAACACCACAAAACCGTGGTGTTCTTTTTATGCGGATATAGCTCAATTGGTAGAG
>JABUSQ010000063.1 GCA_021442665.1 Oscillospiraceae bacterium | reverse complement strand
TCTTTTTATTCGCTTAATCTGGGCAAAATTTGTCAAAACTACACAAAATACTCATCATTTCTTAGTTGAAACAGTCTGAATCTTCTCTATTGACATGAAGTATGATAAATGATTTACAATCATACCGTCAAAAATACACAGCAATTATACTCCGTTATCATCCGGATACTTCTTGAAGAAAGAAGACACAATATCGCCCGCGCTTATTTCTCCCGGGCATTCCGAAATCAAATCTGAAGGCAGACTTCCGTTGTATTTCCTGTCCGTCTCCCCGGATGGCAGCGCGCCTCCGCTCTTGACATAAGATTCGAAAAGCCACCTTAGATATGTTGCAGTTTGGAGCTGATTAATAAGATTTTTCTGCTCAAGCATTATATCGTCAATGCGCTTGTCTATACTATTTAAAACATCGTTGAAAGGATCTATATTGCTCAAATCCGTTTTGCTTTCCTCCGTCAGAGCTACAACGTCCTTTATTTCCTTTACTGAGAAACCCGCATATTTAAGATAGTGCACCAAAAGCACGGAAGTTATATCGGCCTGATCTACAAAGAAGTAGCCTTTTTCATCCTTCTCCATAAACGGGAGCAGGTCATTCTTAAGATAATACCTTATTGTAGAAGACGGAAGCTTGAACAATTCTGAGATTTCGGAAATAGTAAAACGCATTAATTCCACCATCGTTTCTATAATTTAAAAAGGAGTGGCAACCATGTTTCTGATAAAAAATGCTCGTCTTATTCCCGAGCTTACGGAGGGATTTCCCGAACAGTTTGCGGATGTACTCATTGAAGACTCTACCATCAGCAGAATTGTACCCGTAGGGTCATTAGCTCCCGAGTGCGAAAGTCTTAATCTGCAGGGCAAGACTCTGTTGCCGGGCATGTTTGACCTTCATATGCATCTGTATTTCTCCACAGACAATTTTGCTGAGGTGGCTCTGAGAGGACGGAACGAATACATTTTTGACTCTGTAAGTTATGCAAAGGAACTGCTCCGTCAAGGCTTCACCACAATAAGAGACGCAGGCAATCCATACTACATAGGAGTATCTGTCAGGGACGCAGTTGCTGCAGGTATTGTACCCGGCCCAAGAATATTTACTGCAGGACGCTGCATTTCACCTTATGCAAAAAGCAACGACACCTTCCCGAACCTATACTACGAGGTGAACACACCCTCTGAGATTCTTTCAGCCTGCAGATATGAAAACGCAATGGGCGTTGACTTTCTGAAATACATGGCGACAGGTTCCGTGGCTAATCTCAACGGTGTGCCCGGTGCGCTTGTCAGCAGTCGGGAGGAAATATTCGCGCTGCAGGCAGCAGCCGAGAGTCTGGATTCCTATGCGGCAGTCCATTGTCACGGTGCCAAGGGCATCCTCTACTGTGCACAGGCCGGTATCCGAACCGTTGAGCATGCATCCATGATTGATTCGGAGTGTATTGAGACAATTCTCATGAACAACGCAAAGACTTCTATCGTTCCTACACTCAGCCCCGTCGTTGAGATTCACCGCTCTGATGATATCGAGCCTAAGAAGCTAAAGAATAAAATCGAGGAGGTGTACGCCCATGCCCATAGGCTGGTCGAGGCAAGCCGCGCAGGTGTTCTCACAGGCTGGGGCACGGATACCAGCATGAGGCACTTTATTGATTGTCCCGGTTTTGAGTTTGACGCCCGGCGAGATGTGGGTTACACGAATATAGAGATGCTTATGCAGGCTACCATAAACAGCTCTCGAATCATGGGTCTTGAGGATCGCCTTGGCACGGTGAAAGAGGGGAAGCTTGCTGACCTCGTCGCAGTTGACGGGAATCCCGACGAGGACATCAGTGTAATGTTCACCCTTCCGGTCGCAGTATTCAAAGAAGGCGTCAGATATTTTTGATACGCTTCATGTTATTCGTATTATTATCATAATACCAAAATCTTATATATGTCAACAGAAAGGAATGCAAGCATGGATATTTATCAGAAAAGAAAGTATTCCTCCGATGGTTTAGTGATTGTCAAGGGTACTGAGATACCCTACCGATCAACTGTTGAGAGTTTCCCTGTTAAAGGAGACTCAGGCGACATTGATGCGTCCATGTTCACCTTCTCCTATGAGCGGAGCGATTCCGCTGATGAAAGCCGCCCCGTTCTGTTTGCCTGGAATGGCGGTCCCGGCTGCGGAAGCCTTTACGTTCACATGGGGCTGCTTTCTCCGAAGAAAATAAAGTGCGGGGAAGGCCCTGATATGCCTCAGACAGCACCGGTTGAACTTATAAACAATGACAATTGTTTGTTGGACACCTGCGATGTTGTGGCAATTGACGCCATCGGAACGGGTTATGCGCGACTCTATAATCAGGAAGCTAAAAGTGTCTATTGCTCAACTCAAAGAGATGCGGAGGTATTTGTATCCTGCATCCGGCAGTGGCTGACCGAGCATAAACGATGGAACAGCCCTGTGTACATCATGGGAGAGAGCTACGGCACAATAAGAAATGCCATGGTAGCGGATGCCGCCTTCTACAGTTCCGGCATAGACGGCGCAGGAACTCCCTTCCATATCAGTGGCATCATAAACCTTGGCAGCGCCCTTAATTATGGACAGAAGGATTTCCCCGTGCCTGACGCCGTACTGAATCTACCTTCAATAGCTGCGGCAGTCTGGTATCGGCACCCCGAGGGAAAGGGTGACCTTGAGGATTTTATCAGAGAATGTGGCGAATTCTGCAACACAGAATATGTTCAGGCTCTCACCCTCGGGAAGCGGATGCCTGATGCAGATCGCATAAAGATTGCCGAAAAACTAAGTCGCTATACCGGCTACAGCATCGAAAAACTCATGGAAGACGGTCTGAATGTTGATATATTCAAATTTCCTGCCCGTGGCATGGCGTCTGATGGTATCTCCATAGGCATCTATGATGCCCGCTATTCATTAGGAAAAATCAGAAATACTGAAAGCTATGACTATTTCTCCGATGATGCCTCAAATGCGGTGTACATGCCCGCCTTCTCAATCGGCTACCAGGGGATCTGGAAGGACGTTCTCGGAATAGACACAGATGAGGAGTATCTCGAAATCTGGAACGGAGCCGAAAGAATATGGGATTACAAGACAAGAACTTCGCCCATCACACTTCTTGAAAAAGCAATGCACAGAAATCCTAAGCTTAAGGTGATGTTCGGCATGGGTTATTACGATATGCTCACAACCATGGGCTGGGTGCATTATCTGGTCAGCCACTTTGACCTTCCGGATGATCGGGTATATCTGAATTACTATGAGGCAGGGCATATGCCCTACCTTGGTGACAAGCAGGCGTATCAGCTTGAAGAGGATATTAAAAGGTTTATCAGAGCCTGACGGCTTAATAATACAAAAGAAAGGTCGATAACATGAACTCCAGAATTTTACCCGCAAATACCCCGGTAACCAGAAAAGAAAGCATTATCTACGGTCTCTTTGGCGGAGGCAGTTTCGTCTACGGTTACATTATGTTCCAGAGTGTCATTATGTACTATTTCACTGATGTTTTGGGCATCACCGCAGCCGCTGCAGGTGTTCTGCTTCTCGTTGCCCGCGCATGGGACGGCATAAATGACCCGCTCATGGGCATCATCATAGACAAAACCAATACCCGGTGGGGTAAGAACAGACCCTACATTTTTGCAGGCGGTATACTAACGTCTATTTTCCTCGTTCTCTTGTTTACTAAGCCGTCCTTCCTGAGTGACGGTGGCCGACTCGGATGGGCTTATTTTACCTATATCGGCTACGGAATGGCATACACCATGTATACAATTTCTATAGGCTCTCTTGGCAGCAGGCTTACCACTGACCGTCTCGGCATCACCAAACTCAATTCCGCATTTTATATCGGCTCCTCCGCAATGTCCATATTCGCTACGCTGATTTTTATGAGCTTTATAGGAAAGTTTGCCGGTGCAGAGGGAGATATGGGGCGGGGATACCAACTCACCGCCTGTGTTGCCGGTGCCATTACCCTGGTATTTTCCCTTGTATCTGCTTTCAGCATCAAAGAGCGCAACCTTCAAGGTGAATCTCCCAAGAAAATAGGTTTTTTAGCGGCCCTCAAGGCAATGCTCACAAACACTCACTATATCGGCTTCATGATTTCTCAGGCAATCGTCCTCCTAGGCTATTATCTCTCTGTCGGTACCATCATGTACTACTGCATCTACAACCTCGGTAGCGCCGAAAGCTATACTCCTCTTCTCTTCTGTGACTACGCCACCCCCATCATTGCAGCACTTACACTTCCCTACATAGTCAAGAAGCTCGGTCAGAGGAGCATAGTAGTTCTCGCCACGACCGTTACCTGTGTGGCATATCTGCTTCGTTACCTGACCGGTGACTCAAGTGTCTTTATCATGACAATGCTTGCAGGTATAGGAGGTATTGCCATGGGTTACTATAATGTACTGTTCACCCCCATTGCGATGGACTGCTCCATATATACCGAGCACAAAACAGGTCTCCAGCTTCAAGGCTCATTTATTGCGGCAAACGGCATCATAGGCAAGATTGTTGGCGGTATTTCAGGAGCGCTTCTGGGTTTCATACTTGCCGGTATCGGCTATGTTGAAGGTGCAGCCGAGCAGTCGGCAACAACGCTCAACGGTCTGAAGCTCTGTGCAACTCTCAGCTTTTCTGTCGCCGCTGCAGCATCACTCATCGTGTTCCTGCTTACCTATCGGCTTAAAGAAAAGGACATAGAAAAAATGAACATCGAAAACCTTGAGAGGCGAGGTTCCGAAAATTAAAATTTATAATTATTATAATTATTTATAATTTATAAGGCGGTTAAAATGAACGACAATACCAAACCCGGAAGAATAACAGACGGTATATGCTTCACCACCGAGCATGTCTACTCCCGCAGCGGCGAAGAAATCCACTATGTCTGTGATGCGCAGGAATTCATATTCCTCGATGAGTTTGAGCAGCCCGAGGCGTCCTTCTTTATCTATTCCTATATCCGGACTGACATCAAGGACAAAACCACGCGGCCCGTATTATTCAGCTATGGCGGGGGTCCCGGAGATGCCAGTATTCCCCTGGGAATGTGGACTCCCAAGATTAAAAATCCTCAGCAGGGTGTCTCAGCTCCCTACCTTGAGCCCGTGGATAATCCTGACTGGCCCATTGATGCCACTGACATCATCTGCATAGATCCTCCCGGAGCCGGGTACGCAAAGATTTATAATTATGCTGCAAGAAGCAAATATTGGGGAATTCAGCCCGATGCGCTGGCATTCATTGATATGTTCAAGCACTGGCTTACAAAGTACGGCCGTTGGCTCTCTCCTAAGTATATTGCAGGGACAAGTTACGGGGGGATGCGTACTGCTGTACTCACCGATCTCCTGTGCGGCGGTCCATATTACACCGATCAGCGTCAGTATGCCCATGGAATTGCCCTCAACGGTGCTGCCATATCCGCCAGTTCGCTTGAACTTGATATGAGAAGCCTTGATCTAAACAGTGCGGGCTATCTTATAAGCACTGCAAAATCCATGAGAACCTATGCGGCCGTAAACTGGTACTGGAACAGGGAGGGCAAGCCCGAGCTAATTGAGTTTCTCAACGAAGCGGATAGGTTCGTCGCCGACGATTATCTTCGTGCCCAGTGGCTTGGTACAGCAATGGACAAGGCCGATAAAGAGTCTTTCCTCAAAAAGTTCAGCTATTACTGCGGTCTTCCTGCATCCATGCTGGACAAGCTTCCAAATTATGAGATTGACGTGAACGTATTTATAAATTCCCTGCTTGCAGACAAAGGTCTGAGGGTCAGCCTTTATGACGGTCGTGATGCTCTGCCCTCTTCGGACACTCTTGGTTTCTTTGAGGACTACGCCGATGACCCCACTAATGCACTGGGCACCTTTACAGTTGCGCCTCTGGCAAGACATTACTATCGCTCTTTTCTAGGTATAGAGCTTGACAGAGAATGGCTGGAGGTCAATTTTGATGCAAACTGCCAGTGGACATGGACCTCAAACCGTTCCATGATACAGCATTTGGAATCTGCCATGAGACGCAACCCAGAAATGCATACGCTTATCATAGGCGGTGTTTTCGACCTTGCCGCAGGAATAGGCGCAAATAAATATGCGCTTCGTCACTCAGGTATAGATATGTCGCGTATTCTGCTGGTAGACCTAGAGAACAGCGGGCATCACACTGACAGGGATCCGGAGTCTTCTGCTGATTATGCGCAGCACCTTCGAGATCTTATCAAAAGAAGCACCCGATAATAAGTCCATTATAAATATCAGGTCGCCGAAATGCGGCCAAAACAGGTTGACAGAAGGTTTTTTATGTACAATTTTGAATTCTCTTACCCAACCCGCCTTATATTCGGAAAGGAGCAGCGCTTCCGCATAGGGGCTGAACTCAAGGCCGCAGGAGCCTCCAGAGTGCTCATTGTTTACGGCGGAGGAAGCGCCGTTCGCTCAGGTCTCATAGGTATGGTGCACGAGTCTCTGGTCAAAGAAGGGATTGATTATCTTGATTTCGGCGGCATACGTTCAAATCCGGAGCTAAGCAAGGTTATTGAGGGCATTGCACTGTGCCGCAGTGAGAGTATTGATTTCATTCTCGCCTGCGGAGGGGGCAGTGTAATCGACTCTTCAAAAGCCATTGCCCTTGGCGCTGCCAATGATATCAACATATGGGAGACTATAGCAACCTGGGCTCAGCCCGATAAGGCTCTTCCCATCTCCGTCCTGCTTACACTTCCTGCCGCTGCCAGCGAAACCGGCTGTGCCTTTGTCATCAGTTGCGATGAAACAAAGCAGAAACTGCTCTATGCTTGCCCTAAGGTATTCCCTAAATTCGCCATAGTAGACCCGGAGCTTTTCCTTTCCATCCCCAAAAAGGTTTACGGTCCTGCAATCTGCGATATGATGAGCCATGTCATAGAGTGTTATTTTACAGTGCAGGATCACACCGAGGTCTCAGACGGTATATGCGAGTCTACCATGCGCACTCTGATAAGAAACGGCAGAAGGCTTCTTAAAGGCGACAACAGCTACGAAGTCTGGAGTGAGCTTGCTCTTGCTGCAAACGTTGCACACAATGGGATGTGCGGTCTTGGCCGCCTTCCGGAGTGGAGCTGCCACATGATAGAGCACGAGATTTCCGCATTCTACGGTGTTTCTCACGGTGCCGGCCTGACCGTATTAACTCCTGCATGGATGAAGTATATTTATAAGGACAATCTCCCCTTCTTCGCTCAGTTTGCTGTTAAGATAATGGGACTTGAGCCCAACACAAGAGCCCTTGAAGAGCTTGCTCTGGATGGAATTGAGGCTCTGACCGAGCTTTACCGAGAGTTTGATATGCCCACAACCATGCGGGAGCTTGGAATTCACGACGACAGCCTGTATGAGACCATGGCAAAGCGTGCCGTGGGCTTTGACGCCAATCCCGAGGCAAGGCTGGGCTATCTTGCACCCCTGAGTTGGGAAAATGTAATCGAAATATTCAGACTGGCAGAGTAAAAATGTGGGTTCTATCGGCTCTTTTGTCATCCGTAAGCGCAGGTATATCTGTTATTTTCCAGAAAAAGGGTACATTCGGAGACAGGATATTCTTCACATCTGCACTGAATGTCTGCGCAATGTTTTTCACGATTTTTGCAGTGACCGCCATTGGCGGCAGTTTCTCTGAGCTTTATCTCATTACTCCTCATTGTCTGGTCCTTACGGTATTATCGGGAATATTTCAGGCCTTGTCATGGATATTCTACTTTCTTGCTTTGAGGGATGCCGACGTTAATTATATGATGGTACTTGACAAGTTCAACATCGTCGTCACCATGCTGCTTGCTTGGCTGATAGTGGGAGAAACGATAACGCCTGTCATGCTTCTTGCCTCCGCCT
>JABUSQ010000084.1 GCA_021442665.1 Oscillospiraceae bacterium | reverse complement strand
ATCCATACCCTATGGATACATCTGATACTGATACTGATACTGATACTGATACTGTTACTGTTACTGTTACTGATACTGATACTGATACTGTTTCTGTTTCTGTTTCTGTTTCTGATGATATGGTAAGCGAATTTAATAAGAAACGGCAGAACTGCCGAATAAGGGAATGGGAGGGGCTTTACCCCTCCCATTCTAAGTATTTAATTCAGGCTCATATAACACCAAGAGGGATAAGCACAATCAGAAGCACGGCAACCAGACCCCAGAGACCGATGAGAAAACGTCTGCGCTTTTTGGGCTCCATGTCGGGAACGTAGTTTGACGCAAGGAAGAAGGGAATATAGGTAGTGATGAATACGGGAAGCACGCCCCACCACTTATACACCCAGAGGAAGGAGCCGTTGTCCGTGCCTGCGAGGAAGGACTCAAAGAGCGCAAACAGCAGAGCCATTTCCAGAGCGCCCACGAGCTTGCAGCTTATGCCCTTTCTGCCGTTTTTTGCAAAGTACCTTTTGCTTCTGTCCTTGGGAAGCATTTTAAAGGATATAATGCCTGCGATGGAGAACATCATGGAAAGCTCCCAGCACACACCTATGAGCAGAATAAAGGTGGTTGACTGATTGGATACAGACCACAGGGGATAGCCCCACACATGGCCTATGACGGCATTGCATATCTCGTACAGCCAGTGCACGCCGTAGAGAGCAAGACCTGCGTAGATGACCTCAAAGTTCTTCCTGTCTATCTCCGTCCAGTAGATATAGAATACCACGGCAAGGATGAAGATGAAGGTCCAGTTGAAGTTTTCGGTGCTGCGGACATTTATGCTGTCCACCAGCGCCTTGGCCTCGGATGAACCCGTGCCCCAGAATTGAAACATTAAATTTCCTCCCTTTTTTATACATATGGTATAATTATTGTAACATATTCTAAAAAATATGCAAGAAGAAGAGAGAAAATTGGCGGATATATTTTACAGGCACCGCGTTACCGCATTGTTAACGGAGTGGCCGCCGTTCAACCAAAGACCCACTTGTAGGTCACGCCGAAGGCTTCACGGATGAAGTAGTTTATTTTCACGCTGGGATGGGTGGTTCGGGCAGGTATTCCGCCTATCTCCGCACCGAGGTCAAGGGCTATGAGCTTTGCCCTGTATATGTGATACTCACTGGTGACAACGGCAGTATCCCTTCCCGGATCGCCGCCGAGACTTCTGATAATGTCAAAGGAGAACTCGAGATTCTCCTTTGTGGAGGTGGAGCTGTCCTCCAAAACTATGCGTCCGGCATCTGCACCCCTGCCCACAAGCCAGCGGTACATGGCCTCCGCCTCACTGATATCCTCGCTGTCGCCCTGACCGCCGGAGACAATCACCGTGACGTTGGGATGAGCGTTCATGTAATCAAGAGCGGCGGTGCATCGCTCTGTCATGGCAGCAGAGGGCACCTCGCCTCGCACAAGAGCACCGAGTACGATAACATACTCAGCTTCAAAGTCCCTGTCTCCGGAGGCGGCGCCGATGATGGGCACCTCAACGAATATAAAATAGAGCACACCCAGAGCCAGCAGCAGAGAAAAGACCCTGCGAAGCTTTTTCCCGAGAAGGCGAAAGAGAACGATGACGGCCGCAATGAAATAAAGGGTACAGGCGAGGTAGCTTGTTCCGGTGAAGAATATATCCATCCCAAGACCGATGAGCACCAAAAGTGCGGGTATCAGGTATTTTTTCATCAGCTCAGCGCCTCCCACGCCTCATAAGCCTCAAGAAGCTTTTCGTTTATGCTCTCCTTTTCTTCGTCCAGCTCCATGAGCTTCTGATAGTCGCTGGAAAACTCTGCACTCAGCCTGTCCAGGTCCGAAAGCTTTTCCTCCAGCCGCTCAATCTCTCTTTCAAGCCTCACCCTCTGCTTATCCGCATTGGGCTGAGGCTTTTTCTTCGGCGGCTCCTTTTTCTTCTGTTCGGTCTTGATATTCTGAGCAAACACCGCCTGACGCCTGACATATTCACGGTATTCCGAGTAAGACCCACGGTAATCGGTTATTTTTCCGTCCTCGAGATGCCAGATGCGAGTGGCGAATTTTTCGATGAAATATCTGTCGTGGGACACGAAGAGCAGAGCCTCGGGGTAGTCCGAGAGAGCGTCCTCCATCCACTCGCGGCTGGCGATGTCCAGATGGTTTGTAGGCTCGTCGAGAATGAGGAGGTTAATATCACTGCCCATGAGCATACAAAGCCGCAGACGGCTTTTCTCGCCGCCTGAGAGGGCACCCACCTCGGTGAATACAGCTTCGCCTCTGAAACCGAAGGCACCGAGCCTGTCCCTAGCCTCCTGAGGCTGACAGCGGCATTCGTAGAGCATGGTGTCCACGAGATTTCTGCCGGGGTTTGAAAATTCGATTATCTGGGGCAGGTACGCCTTTCTCACGGAGGGGCCGAGATAGAGCCAGCCTTCGTCGGGAAGCTCCTGCTCCATAATCAGCTTGACAAGAGTGCTCTTACCCGTGCCGTTGTCACCTATGAGAGCTATGCGCTCCCTGCCGGAAACCAGAAGCTCTACGTCGGAAAAGAGCTTTTTTTCACCGAAGGACTTGGAAATACCCTCGCAGACCAGCACCTCGTCACCGGAAAAATCCCGGGCAGAGAATTTCGCCGTGAGCTTTCGGGCTTCCTGCGGACGCTCCGTGCGGCTTAGCTTTTCGATGCGCTTTTCCATGGAAAATGCCCTTTTGTGCAGCTTGTCATTGCCCATGAACGCCCACAGATGCATCTGAGCCGCAGCCCGGGTGAGCTGCTCGAGCTTCGCCTGATCCTTCTCGTACTTTTTCAGCTTTTCCTCAAATCTGCGCTGACGCTCCTCCACATAGAAGCTGTAGCCTCCGCTGTAGAATTCGGCGCGGCCCTCGTTTATCTCGATACAGCGCCCGGCGATGCGGTCAAGGAAGAAGCGGTCATGGCTTATGGCGAGCACAGTGCCTCTGAAATGCAGAATGTAATCCTCAAGCCACTCCGTAGCCCGAAGGTCAAGATGGTTCGTAGGCTCGTCCAAAAGAAGAATGTCGGTGTTTTCAAGGATAAGACGGGCAAGGTTCACTCTGGTGCGCTCACCCCCCGAGAGGGAATCGAAGAGCTGCTCACGCATGGAAGGAGGGATATCCAGACCGTTCGCCACACGGTTTCTGCTGTGCTCCATGTCGTAGCCGCCGAGTCTGCGGAAATCCTCGGAAAGCCTGTCATAGTCCCGCAGCAGAGCCTCGGAATAGTCCGTCTCCATGCGCTGTGCAAGCTTATCCAGCCTGTCGCTTATGGCGTACAGACTGCGATGGGCATCCCTCAGCACATCCTCCGTGGTCCAGCCCTCGGGATAGACCGGAATCTGCGAAATAAGCCCGATACGCTTGCCGGAGGCGATAACCACATCGCCGTCGTCATAGCCAAGCTCGCCGGATAAAATACGGAACAGAGTTGTTTTTCCGCAGCCGTTGTGTCCCAGAATGCCGATGCGCTCACCCTCGGTTACGTCAAAGGTGAGCCCATCCAGTATGTTTTTTCCCAGCTCAAAGGACTTTACAAGCCCGTTGACGGAAATATCGGTCATGGTTTATTCTCCGTTAATTGCGATTTACTGCTGCCTGCAGTACGGTGTTTGCAATGCTTCCCGCAGCGGTAAGACCGCTGCCGCCGTTTTCAACAAGGACTACAAAGGCATAGGGATGTGCCTCATCAAGTATGAAGCCGACAAACCATGCGTGGTTTTCCTTGCCCTGACCTACCTGAGCCGTACCCGTCTTTGCACAGACATTGAGGTTGGGAAAGTTGTCCTTGCCGTAGTGATAGACCACGTTATAATTCATCATATCCGTCAGCTTGTCAGCGACAGTTTTAGTCATGAAATCGGTGGTTTTAGAGGATGTACCCATAAGGGAGGGCTCGACCAGCTTCCCGTCGTTTGCAATGGCGGAGACAAGCCGAAGCATGCTGTAGGGACATACGAGATCCTCAAACTGACCTATGCCCGACCATGCCAGACCGGGAGAGCCTGCGGTGTCCTTGGTGAAGCTGCCTGCCGCAGTGGTGACCTTGTCCAGTGTATGCTGAGAGGTGAGCCCGAGCCTGCCCGCATATTCCTCAAGCGTGTCGGCTCCGAGCTCCAGAGAAAGCTCACCGAAGGCGCAGTTGCAGGAATTTGCAAAGGCCTGCTCAATGGTCTGGGTACCGTGAGTGCCGGAGCACTTCACATAGACGCCGCTGACTTCAATGCCGCCGCTGCAGGTAAAGGTCCTCTGATAGAGGTCTGGGATATTCTCCAGCGCCGCCGTGAGGGTCACTATCTTAAACACCGAGCCGGGAGTGAAGGTGGAGCTGATGCAGCGGTTAAGATAAACACCGTCTGGAAGGGTTTCGGGAGGGTTAAGAGGATCCATAGACGGACTCGAAACCATGCACGGTACCTCGCCGGTTTTGTAATTGACAAGCATGACCGCACCGCTGCGTCCCGCAAGAGCACTGTAAGCGATTTTATTCAGCTCAGCATCCAGCGTTATTTTCAGGGTGACGTCCTCGCCCTCCCGAATTCCGGTTATGGGACTGTAGCCTGACAGCTCACGCTTAAAATTAACGAGTATGCCCGTGCCGACATTGCCCGCATAATCGCCTATGGTGTGATAGCAGGATGTACGGACCTCGTCATCAGGAGAGTAGAAGCGTCCGCCTCTGTCCATAGTTGCCAGAGATACGCCGTTGCGATCCACCAGCTTGTAAGTACAGCTCGAGGTTGAGGCGTCAAAATAGAGCGCCCATTCTTCGCCCTTTTCTATATACCTGAAAATGTACAGGGCAAGACCTGCCAGAATGGCGATTGCGATCAATATGGAAAACGATGCTCTGAAGGTAACTTTTTTCATTCCTCTGATGCTGCCTCCTTAACAAAGCCCGGAGCCTTTACAACAAAGCTTGCTCCCTTCCGGGTGTCTCCCGCCTTAATGAAGGCAAGGAGCATCCAACAGGACAGCAGGGAAGTGCCGCCCCGGGATACGAAGGGGAAGGTAACGCCCGTAAAGGGCAGAATATCCACTGTGCCGAATACGTTGAGAGCCATCTGCACCATGAACATGGAGGCGGAGGCGCAGGCGGCAATGGAATAATATGCCGACCTGCCCCTGGAGGAGCTGCGCACGGCAAAGAAGGAGAGAGCAAGAATGGCAAGCACGGCACAGATGGCGATGATAAGACCGAGCTCCTCGCAGAGCATACAGAACACCGTGTCGGAGTTTGCCGCAAAGCCGTCCTTCAGCCAGCCGTTGCCTGCTCCCTTTCCGAAGAGACCTCCTCCGGCGCCTGCGGACATGGCGTGGGTCTGTTGATAGCCTCTGTCAAATACGTCGTCCCAGACATGACCCCAGGCAGAGAACCTCTGCTTGACATGGGGCTTTATGGTGAACATGAGAAAGCCAGCCATAGCAGCACCCGCAACGGCGAGAGCAACGGTGGCAACGGAGCCCGAACGCATGAAGGAGATTATGAGGAAGGTGACGAAGAAGATGAGTGCGGTTCCGAAATCGCTCATTAGTGCGAGAAATATTACGCACAGAGCCGAAAAAGCAATGAAAACAAAGAGGTTTTTCGTTCTGAAAAGACGCTCGAGGGTCTCTGCACCAACATAGATAAAGGCGACCTTCACAAGCTCCGCCGGCTGGACGGACATTCCGCCTATGGTGAACCAAAGCTTTGCACCGTATTTTTCCTCGCCGAATATCATTGTCGCCGCAAGTAATGCGAGGGCAATGCAGGCTATCGGCAGACGGAAGGTTTTTGTTCTCTCAAGGTCACGAAGCCATGCGCCGAGAATAAAGAAGGCCGCGACACCCAGGCATATCTGGATTGTCTGCGTGAGCATCTCCTCCGGAGCGGAGGAGGCAATGACGGAAAGTCCGAAGCTCGTCAGGAAGAATGCCAGCAGCTCAACCTCAAAGCCGGTGCGCCTTATACTGCGCATGAAGAAATAGCACAACCATTCCAGCAGAGCCAGCATCACAAAGCCGAAGACGATGCCTCTAACATGCTCCGGCTTGGCGGTTATGCAGTGCTCTGCCAGAAGTATTGCCTGCATGATGGTGAGATACAGCAGTGTGATCGCCGGATGCACCTGACGCCAGAAGCTCTGACGCAGAGCCTCATTTTCCGCCTTCTGCTCCTCAGTCACAGAGCGGAAGCGGAGACTTGCATTGCCGAAGGTAAGAATGTCGTTGTCGTTGACGGGAGTACCCGAGGCCCTGACCTTTGCGTTGTTGACATATACTCCTCCCTTGGAGAAAATGTCAAAGATACGCCAGTTTCCGCTGTCGCTGCGGATGAGAACGGCATGGACACGGCTCACCTGCGGATTCATAAGCTTGACATCGGCGGAGCCGGAGCGACCGATGAGGTTTTCCCAGTGCTTGATGGGGACGGTTTTTCTGTCGGCGTGAAGATAGCCCCAGGTCTCGTTTTTCGTTTTTCCGCTGAGCATGGAACGCACGCAGCGCAAAAGAACGATGACTGCCATCACGGGAAGGGTGTATTTTAAAATTTCAAGAATCAGCTCATTTGTAAACACGAATTATACACTCCTAAAAATCATCATAAAATTATACCACTTTTTACGCCGGTTTACAAGATTAACATACCGACACCGATACAGGTAAAGTCAAATCACCTACAGAATGAGGGAATAGCCGGGAGCAGAGCATAATAACATTGCTTTAATATGCTGGACATCAGGCGGGAAATGGTATATAATAAGAAAAAATAACTTAACTGTTATAGATTGGAGAATGAAATGAGCGAATGCACACATGACTGCTCAAGCTGCAGCGAAAATTGCAGCGAGCGGGAGCAGGATCTGAGAGCATATCTCAATCCCGCCGCAAGCGTAAAAAAGGTTATCGCCGTTGTATCCGGCAAGGGCGGCGTCGGTAAATCACTGGTGACCGGAATGCTGGCAAGCGAGATGCAGCGCAGAGGTTATCAGGCCGCCGTGCTGGATGCGGATATCACCGGACCATCTATCCCCAAGGCCTTCGGCATAAATACCCACGCCACCGGAACCGAGTCCTGCCTCTATCCCTGCTTTTCCGACAGAGGAACTCAGATAATGAGTATTAACCTCCTGCTGGAAAACGACACCGACCCTGTTGTCTGGAGAGGCCCCGTTATCGCCGGCGTGGTGACTCAGTTCTGGAGTGATGTGCTCTGGAATGATGTTGATTTCATGTTCGTGGATATGCCTCCCGGAACCGGTGACGTGCCTCTCACCGTATTCCAGTCCCTGCCCGTGGATGGTGTTATCATCGTTACCTCCCCTCAGGAACTGGTCTCCATGATCGTTGCCAAGGCAGTGAATATGGCTGGCATGATGAACATTCCCGTGTTGGGCATCGTGGAAAATATGTCCTATCTCAAGTGCCCCGACTGCGGCAGGGAGCTGGAGGTTTTCGGCTCCAGCAAGGTGGCAAAGGTTGCCGAGGAGTTCGGCATTCAGCACTTCGCCCGTCTGCCCATTGATCCCGTCATAGCCACCATGGTGGACGCAGGCGAGATAGAGAGCGTAGATACCTCCGCTCTGAATGAGTTGGTTGATTTTATAGAAAAAGGAGAATAAATTATGATTATTGCAGTTGCATATGATAACGGCGAAATAAATGAGCACTTCGGTCATGCGGAGCTTTTTGCGATTTACGAGACCAACGCAGACAACACCGCTGTTGTCTCCAAGCGTCTGGTAGAGCTGAAAAACCCCGGCCATCAGGGCGCAGCGGATCTGATGAAGGAAAACAGCGTTGACGTTGTCATCTGCGGAATGATAGGCGGCGCCGGACGTGCGGCTCTGGCTGAGTACGGCATCGTTGCCTTTGCGGGCTTCTGCGGCGATTCCGATGACGCGGCAGAGCTTATGAT
>JABUSQ010000027.1 GCA_021442665.1 Oscillospiraceae bacterium | reverse complement strand
GTGCTGCCCTCTGCAGCCGCTGTCCTTCTGGTCATCATCAGTATGCTACTGACGGTGGTGGCAGGTCTTATCCCCTCCCGGGTGGCTGCCAAAAAGGACCCTGTGGAGGCTCTCCGCACCGAATAAGCACAAAAAAACACCCTCCGTATGGAGGGTATTTTTTATTCGCCCAGTTTTCCGTTTATCTCGCTGAGGATGCGGTTTATGGAGGCAAGCTCCTCTGCTACGGGGTCGGATACATTCACCTGATCCACCTCGCTTGCGAAATTCACCTTTACCCCCGCACGCTTTGTGACTCTTGCGGGTACGCCCACCGCCGTACTGTCCGGAGGTATCTCGCTGAGCACCACGGAATTTGCGGCTATGCGGCTGTTGTCCCCCACGGTGAAGGGTCCCAGAACCTTGGCTCCGGCTCCGATGAGCACATTGTTGCCTATGGTCGGATGACGCTTGCCGGTGTCCTTACCCGTTCCGCCCAGCGTCACGCCGTGGTAAATCAGGCAGTCATCACCCACCTCAGCCGTCTCGCCTATCACTATGCCCATGCCGTGGTCGATGACAAGCCGTTTGCCTATCTTCGCTCCGGGATGTATCTCTATACCCGTTAAATGTCGGCTGAGCTGGGATATTGCCCGTGCCGTCAGCATGAACCCATGCTCGTAGCACCAGTGGGCCTTCCTGTGGCTGCGGGTTGCCTTCAGCCCGGGATACAGCAGCATTACCTCTATGGCATTCCTTGCAGCCGGATCTCTCGCCATATACGCCTGTAAGGTTTCTCTCATTTCTTTAAACACTATTCACACCTCAAACATTGCACTTGAAAGATATCTCTCCCCGGTATCCGGGAGTATGGTCACTATGGTCTTGCCCGCATTCTCACGGCGTGCGGTCAGCGTTACCGCCGCATGCAGCGCCGCTCCCGAGCTTATGCCGCAGAGTATGCCCTCGCTGCGGGCAAGCTCTCTGCCCATGGCGTAGGCGTCCTCGTCGCTGACGGTGATGACCTCGTCAATGAGCTCCGTGTTCAGGTTCTCGGGGATAAAGTTTGCGCCGATGCCCTGCAGGTCGTGCTTTCCCGTTCTGCCTTCGCTGATGAGCGGTGAGCCCGCAGGCTCCACAGCTACCACCCTGAGCTCAGGGTTCCGTATCCTGAGATACTCCGCAGTACCGCTGAGAGTACCTCCGGTGCCCACTCCCGCCACAAGAATATCCACCTTGCCGGCTGTGTCTCTCCATATCTCGGGTCCCGTTGAGACTCTGTGTGCGGCGGGGTTTGCGGGATTTGAAAACTGTCCCGCAATGATGCTGCCGGGTATCTCGCTTTTAAGCTGCTCCGCCTTTTCTATGGCTCCCTTCATGCCGAGAGTACCGTCGGTGAGCACCAGCTCTGCGCCGTAGGCCTTCATTAGCCGCTGACGCTCCTCTGACATGCTGTCGGGCATGACGATGATTACTCTGTAGCCTCTGGCGGCTCCCACCGCCGCAAGGCCTATGCCCGTGTTTCCGCTGGTGGGCTCTATAACCACGGAGCCCTTTTCTATAAGTCCCTTGGCCTCGGCATCTTCAAGCATCGCCAGTGCCACCCTGTCCTTAGCGGATCCGGCGGGATTGAACATCTCCAGCTTCACCAGAAGCCTTGACAGCGATTTGTGCTTCTTCTCTATATTCCTGACCTCCAGCAGAGGCGTGGAGCCTATAAGCTCATCGATTGATTTATAAATACCCGGCATAGCTTTTCTCCTTTCAATGTAAGCAAAAATAAAAAGACAGCAGCATGACAATGCTGCCGTCCCGTTTCAAGCACTTTTACGCAGAAATTCGGCGGCAACATCGGTATTCACAACAACAGACACAATTACGCATTTTGCCGTCCTCCAATTCCTACAAAATCATTAGGGATTTCTCATGACTGCATAATACACCATTCTCCGCAGTCTGTCAAGCAATTCCTATAGATTTTATATGATTATTTTTCATACCCTCGGCCGGATAAAATTTTTTACGTTTCTGTTGATTTTCGGTATTAAAAGTATTAGAGTATATTAGAAATTCTTATAGGATCGGACGAAACAATGAAGCGAAGATTATTCACTCTTTTTCTTGTACTTGTACTTACTGTCGGTGCAGCAGCTCCGGCGTACGCCTCCTCCTCACAGCAGAACAGCATGAAGAGCGCCGCAGAGGCTCATCTCGGTGATACTGCCTCCGACTTTCCCAACGTCTCATTTGACTGGTGTGTCTATTTTCTCACCTGCATAGCCCGTGAATGCGGTCTTGCCGGAACCCCCTCCAATCCCAACGGCGGCATCTTCCCTCCCGCTGAAGCAAGCACATGGGAGAGCTGTAACTGGGCTGCCACCGGCGTTTCCCGTCAGATAAACTGGTTCACCGGCAGGGGACACGGAACTCTGTATTATTTTGAATACGATCGCTCCATAAGCCTCAACAGCCGCACGGTGAAGACCGACAGGTACTCCTTTGTTCCTCTTCCCGGTGATCTGGTGTATTTCTCCACCCCGGAGAACGGAAGCTACTGCCACGTTGCTCTGGTTACGGAGTTTGACCCCGGCAACGGCAACATCTTCTACATTGGCGGAAATCAGGACGACAAAAGCTGGAGTAAAAGCCATGTCAGCCGCCGCTGCGACGGTCTGTACACGGAAAAGGTCTGCGCCGTTCTGCGACCCGAATACGGCACTCAGTATGTGCCGCCCGTGTGCGCTCTGGGTGATGAATGCCCCTCAAAAAGCTTCACGGATGTGACCCCCACCCGCTGGTATCACGAGGATCTGGACTTCGTCATGAGCCGCGGACTGCTCTACGGCACCTCCGAGACCAGCTTCAGTCCCTATGCAACCATGACCCGCGGCATGATGGTGTCCGTGCTGTACCGTCTTGACGGTTGCCCCGATGTTTCGGAGCAGGAGATACCCTTCAGCGATATCACCGAGGACACCTGGTGTGCGGATGCTGTCAAGTGGGCGTATCTCAGCGGTGTCAGCGACGGCTATCAGGATGGTACCTTCGGCAAGGATATCCGTATAAGCCGCGCGCAGGCAGCCAAAATGCTCTACGGCTACGCCTGCTATAAGGGGCTTGACACCTCCGCTGTGGCTGAGCTTGAGGGCTTTTCCGATTACTTTATGTTGGGTGAATGGGCACACGAGTCCATGCGCTGGGCTCTCGGCAGCGGAATAATAGTCGGAACCTCCGATACCACCCTCACTCCCAACGGCAGTGCCACACGCTGTCAGCTTGCAGCCATCTTCGCCCGGTATCTTAGATACTACGACCTGTGAAAAAAGAGCTTATGCACGAAAATGCATAAGCTCTTATGTTATTTTCTGTACTCGGGACAGACGTATCTGGGCTTGTTGCGTGTGACTTTGCCGTACTCTATAGCATGTTTTGGGCAGCGGTTTATGCACGCCGAGCAATGGGTGCATCTGTCGCCCCATACAGGGCGCCTGCCAAGAATCTCAATGTTTCCCAACGGACAGCTTCTAGCACAGAGTCCGCAGCCTATGCATTCGTTGGTGGCGTAGAAGTCTTTGGTCTTCATGAACCATTTGTAATATGGATCGAGAGTCATCTTGGTGGAGATAAGCTCCCACTTTTTCATTCCGCTGTCGGGGAAGGGTTTTTCTGCGGCAATAAGCTCTCCCAGCTCACGGATACGGGGCTCTGCGGCGGTGAGCTTCTTCAGGTTCTCCGCCATCTCCTTAGTTTTGAAAAACATGAGATAGTTCTGGGGCATCTCCACCTGCGCCGTGCCCATATACTCAAGCTTCCCCCGGCAGAGCTTCTCGCAGTAGTAACCGCAGGCTCCCATTCCGCCTGCGCAGGTCATTACGAACCACGCTCTTTTGTCGCCCTCGAAGCTTCCCGATTTTATAAAGTCCTCGAAAACCTTTGAGGGTGCGGACACATACACCGGGGACACGAACACAAAGGGCTTGCCGCTGATGAGCTCTGCGGCTATGCCGTCACGGATGTAGTTTTTTGCGTCAACGACCTCGTCATCGAGGATATCCGCCAGCATTTTAGCGGCGTATTTGCTGTTACCGGTGCCGGAATAGTATACAATCATGGATTATTCTCCTTTTCCGAAGCACTGCTTTAAGTATTCGGCAAAGCTTGCATCACCCGTTACATCCTTGCCCACCAAATCATGGCTGAGGGTGAACTGACCGAAGAGGATGACATCGTGTCTGCCCTCCTTCTTTATCTTGGGCAGGTTCGCCAGCACGTTAAACAGCCACTTGGGCTGATACTTTATCTTCAGGGGCTTGCCCGCCGCCTCGAAGCAGAGCTTCGCCATCTCGTCGTAGGTATAGGTCTCCCTGCCGCCCACATCGTACTCGGCATTGGTGTCGCACATGTGGTCAACGATGAACGCCGCAAAATCGGGGCAATCCACCACGTTTGCCCTGACCTTTCCGTAGCCCTTGAGAAGCTGCATCTCGCCCTTTTCCACAAAGGGACGGAACACCTTTACGATGTCATAGAAATAGCCTGTGGGACGGTAGATTACATAGTCCATGTCCCCCGTCTTCAGTTCCTGCTCCATGAGGTATTTTGCGTTGAGCATGGGTACCTTTTTGGCGTCGGGATGGTCGCAGGCGATGACGGAGATGTAGTTGAACTTCTTAACGCCGGCACGCTTTGCTTCAAGGTAGAGGTTGAGGTTTCCCTTGTAATCCACGTCATAGCTGTCACAGTTTACGGCAGCGGTGGTAAGGCCCAGAGTGGAGATAACGACGTCGGCACCGTCGCAGATTCCACTGAGGGTCTGAGGGCTTGTAGCGTCAATTTTCACGAAGGTGTATTTCCCCTCGGTACCCTCTACAGGCTTTTCGCTCCTGCCTGCAGCGACTACCTCGTGGCCCTCCGCCACAAGCTTTTTCAGGATATAAGAGCCGAGATTTCCGAAGGCTCCCGCCAGAACAACTTTCATTTTCATTCTTCCTTTCATAGTTTTTGAACAATTATAGCATACTCTGTCGGATTTGTCTATAATTTAACTTGCATTTTTACCGTAATTATGTTATTGTCCTTTTCGTGATACAGAAAGAGGTGGTTCATTACGGAGCTTTGGGATGTATATGATATAGACAGAAATCTCACCGGGAGAACTATGGTGAGAGGTGAGGAGATCGCACCCGGAGACATGCATCTTGTTATACATGTGTGCATATTCAACTCCCGGGGACAGATGCTCATTCAGCAGCGCCAGCCCTGGAAAATATGGGGAGAATACTGGGATGTGTCCGTGGGAGGCAGTGTTATTGCCGGCGAATCCAGCCGTGAGGCTGCCCATCGTGAGCTTCTTGAGGAGCTGGGCATAGATATGGATTTCACAGGAAGGCGTCCGAATTTTACTCAGAATTTTGAGCAGGGCTTTGACGATTTCTATCTTGTGAACGCCGATGTGGATATAGACAGTCTGCGTCTTCAGCCCGAGGAGGTAAAGGCAGTGCGCTGGGCAGACATCGGAGATATATTCGGGCTTCTGGACGAGGGCAGGTTCATCCCCTTTTTCAAGAGCATCATTCAGGTGATGTTCGACGTTAGAAGCAAGCTCGACTGTCTGAATATGTGACTGCGATACGCAAAAAAGACACCGAAAGGTGTCTTTTTCACTCTTCTTCAATATCCTCGTCAGGCTCCTGCTCGTGACCCTTGTAGGACAGAGGCTTGCCGGATATGAGTCTGCGGTGGGATACGCTCTTTGTGATGGCTCCCGCTATGCCGCCCACCATGTTCTGCGCCGCCAGATGCTTGCCTATGATGGCGGTGAGGTCGGTTTCCGGCGACAGCTCGGTTACTGTGCCCTCCATAATGGACATACTGCGCCAGAACATCGTATAGGTCGTGGGTACGACTATCCGAAAGTCCCTCGATATGCGGTAGAGGTCCGCAAATATGTCCACCGTGCTGCTCATCTCCTCCATGGAGATTATGCGGTACTTTCCCAGATACTGCTTCATACGCTCGTAAAACGCGGGCATATCGATGTTTGGGTCGTGGTCACAGATATTCAGCACCGAATCGGCGAAGGTGACGTAGTCATTGCTGACGATGGCTCTCATGCACGCCTTTACTAGCTCCGCGTCCTCCTTGCTCAGATGCCCCATCATGCCCATATCAAGCCACACTATACGCCCGTTCCACACACGGACATTGCCCGGGTGTGGGTCTGCGTGGAAAAATCTGTCCTCGGCGAACTGCTTGATGAAGTTGTTTATGAACTTGGTGCAGACCTCGTTTCTGTCATAGCCCTCTGCCTCCATGGCATCGAGGTCATTGAGCTCAAAGCCGCCTATATATTCCATGACCAGCACGTTCTTAGTGCTGAGCTCCTCATACACCTTCGGGCAGTACACATACTCTATACCCTCGCAGTTGCGTCGGAGCGTACGGATATTCTCTGCCTCACGGACAAAGTCCATCTCCTCCTGTGCGACCTTCCACATCTCCTCGATGGTGTCGGAAAGATCCACCACATCGTTTATGTTCTTTATCTTCACGATGCCCAGAGCCTTCTTCAGCAGCCGCACATCACGCTCCATTGTGGCGTAAATATCGGGGCGCTGTATCTTCACCGCAACGCGGGTACCGTCAAGGAGTATGGCCTCGTGAACCTGAGCGATGGAGGCGGCTCCCAGCGGAAACGGCATTATACGGCTGAACACGCTCGTCCATGGCCTGCCGTACTCCTCGGAGATGATATCCCGTATTTGGGCCGTCACGAGCCTTGAGGCGTCCGTGCGCAGGCTCTCCAGCTTCCTGCAGTATTCCATGGGTATGACCTCGGGATGCATGGACAAAAGCTGACCCAGCTTCACATAGGTGGGACCCAGTTCCTTGAGCATATCGCAGAATTTCTCCGGCGATATCCCCTGCGTCACCTTATATTTACTTATGACCTTTACCATTTCGATGAGTCGTCTGGTATCGTTTCCAATCTCGGCCATTGTTTTTCCTCTCAGTCAAGCGATGTATCGAGTATATAGCACACTCTCGTAACTCCGCCGTCGTCGGTAAAGCTGACTATATTGCCCTCTACGACGGTGTAGGTATTCTCCTTTACGGCAATGACAATGCCGCTGCCCTTCTCCCAGAGATAGACTGCGTCGGCGTAGGAGAGCTCTCCCTTGCGGAGGGCCGCCCTCACGCTCATGCTGACGCTGTCAAAGCCGAGCTCCCCGGGCTCGCATATCTCAACACGTCCCAGTTCGTTGGGCTCCCCTGTGGGATCTATGATATAGCCCTCTCTGGGCTTGCCCTTATCATCCGTGAAGCTCACTGAGGTATGTCCTTCACTTTTCTCCTTACCGATTACCAGAGCCTCAGGTCGGACGAGGTACAGCTTATCCTCACCGCACCAGACCCACAGGCAGTCCTCTCTGCCCTCCATGCACTCCGTACAGAGCTCATACTCGCTTCTGCACATGGCCTGAGCCTCGGCGGGCCCTTTGGCATTAAGTCCTTCCACCGTCAGCTCATACTCCGGAGCCACCTTACTCCTCTGATTAAGATACAACGCAAACAGCAGAGCGGCGGCAAGCAGCGTCAGCAAAATGCATTTAATGTAATAGCGTCTTGATTTCCTCTTTCTCCCTGCAGACATGACTATTCCCCCAAAGTCAGACTAATTTTGATTTTAACAGATTACGGGAGAAATAACAAGAAAAATATACACCCAGTATGACAAATAACTGAAATTTACAGAAATATGAAATGCAATTATCCAAATAAAAAACCCTCCACATCGTGGAGGGTATTTCTGGTGACCCGTACGGGAATCGAACCCATGTTACCGCCGTGAAAGGGCGGTGTCTTAACCGCTTGACCAACGGGCCTTAATAAAGGAGGGTACATTGCTGTACCCTTCTTATATGGTAGCGGCACCTGGATTCGAACCGGGGACACTGCGGGTATGAACCGCATGCTCTAGC
>JABUSQ010000001.1 GCA_021442665.1 Oscillospiraceae bacterium | reverse complement strand
AAAAGCCCGGAAAACCTTGATTTTCCGGGCTTTTTGAGCATTTGTAAGTGTTCGATTAACGCTTGCTGAACTGAGGTGCACGTCTCGCAGCTTTGAGACCGTACTTCTTTCTCTCCTTCATTCTGGGGTCGCGGGTCAGGAAGCCTGCGGCCTTCAGAGCGGGACGGTAGCTCTCGTCAACCACGATAAGAGCACGGGCGATGCCGTGGCGGATGGCGCCTGCCTGTCCGGATACGCCGCCGCCTGCTACGGTGGCCTCAATGTCGACCTTGCCGATGGTGCCGGTGAGGTTCAGGGGCTGGCGAACGATGAGCTTCAGGGTCTCAAGACCGAAGTAATCGTCGATGTCGCGGCCGTTGATGGTGATGGCGCCGGTGCCGTTGGGGATGAGGTGAACACGAGCGACAGAGTGCTTTCTGCGTCCGGTACCGTACATATAGGGTCTCTTGCACTTATAAGTAGCCATTATTCTTTACCTCCTATCAGTAGCGATCCCAAACTTCGGGCTTCTGGGCTGCGTGGGTGTGCTCTGCACCCTTGAATACACGAAGACGGGCGAGCTGCCACTTGGCGATGGTGTTCTTCTGGAGCATGCCGCGTACTGCAAGGCGCATTGCCAGCTCGGGACGATTTGCCATGAGCTGCTTGTACTGGGTCTCCTTCAGTCCGCCGATCCAGCCGGAATGGGTACGGTAGTACTTCTGCTCCAGCTTCTTGCCGGTGAGAACTGCATCCTTGGCGTTGATGATGATGACATAGTCGCCGCAGTCAACATTGGGAGTATAATCGGTCTTGAGCTTGCCGCGGAGAAGGTCTGCGGCTGCTGCAGCGGTCTTGCCCAGGGGCTTGCCGGCTGCGTCAAGGACATACCATTTTCTTTCAACGGTCTCCTTGGTGAGCATTGTTGTGGACATATTTGTGCCTCCAAATAAAAATAAATATCTTTGACAATTTCAGAATGCACGTTTACAATGGTTTTCGGCGTGCTCTATTTTTATACCACAAGCGCCCTGCACTGTCAACAGCAATTTTAATTTAGATTTTGAAAACTCTTGAATTCTCACTGAATCTATTAAAATCGCCTGAAATCTTAAATTCATTTTATAAAATTCTGAGGAAACAACATGGATATCAGAGCTTTGAACGAATTTTCCGGCATTATACGCAAGGCCGTGGACGACTACGGCATGATAAACGAGGGTGACAGGATAGCCGTGGGTGTGTCCGGAGGCAAGGACAGCCTGCTGCTGCTTCTGGCGATGAAGCACCTGCAGAGCTATTATCCCAAACGCTTTGAGCTGGAGGCAATCACCGTTGAGCTGGGCTTCGAGGGTATGGACTTCGCCCCCGTGGCAGAGCTCTGCCGTGAACTGGACATACCCTATACCTGTCTTAAAACCGACATTAAAGAGATAGTTTTCGATGTGCGGAAGGAGGAAAATCCCTGCTCACTGTGTGCAAAGATGCGGAGGGGAGCTCTGAACGATGCGATACGTCAGCGAGGCATATCAAAGCTTGCGCTGGGGCATCATTTTGACGATGCGGTGGAGACCTTCATGATGAGTCTGCTGTTTGAAGGTCGGCTGAGCTGCTTCCGTCCCGTGACCTACATGGACCGCAGCGGCGTTACGCAGATACGTCCCATGGTTTACGCCGGCGAAGGGAAGATAACAAAGCTGGCTGAGGCGCTGGAGCTTCCCATTGTGGAAAACCCCTGCCCGCAGGACAAGGCAAGCAAGCGCCATGAGATAAAGGAACTGCTCAGAGCCATGGGCGGGGATTATCCCGACATGAAGAGCAAGGTCTTCGGCGCCATGCAGAGGCTTCCGCTGGCAGGCTGGGGCATAGAAAAGTAAAGAGAAAGCCTTCTGCCGAAAAGGCAGAAGGCTTTCTGCGTTGTGCGAGGGTATCTAATGAGGCAAAGAGCCTACACGAGGTCACGTTTTATGCCGTTTACTATTCCGCGCAGTTCCTCAAGAGTTTCCACACGGACGAGCTGCTGCTTGTAATAGCCTGCGTGGGCAACGCCCTTGAGATACCACGGTATCTGGTGCCGTGCCTCAAGGCAGGCAAGGCGTTCGCCGAATCTCCCGGCATACATTTCCGTCTGCCGCAGAGCGAGCCCGATACGCTCCGACAGGGGAGGAAGCTCCGGAATTTCCCTGCCCTCCAGCAGAGCATTGGCCTGAGGGAATATCCACGGATAGCCGAAGCTGCCCCGTCCAACCATGCAGAGCTCCGCCCCCGTGTAGCGCAGGATATGCTCCGCGTCTCCGGGCGTGAAAATATCGCCGTTGGCGATGACGGGGATACTCACGGCTTTTTTAACCTCACGGATGATGTCCCAGTCGGCTCTGCCGCCGTACATCTGGGCTCTCGTCCTGCCGTGGACAGCCACGGCAGAGGCTCCCGCCTGCTCCATTATTTTCGCAAACTCCACGGCATTGACGCTTCCGCCGTCAAAGCCCTTGCGGAATTTCACCGTCACGGGAACGCCTGCCGACCTGACGCACTCCTCGACTATTCTGCCTGCCAACTCCGGGTCCCGCATCAGGGCGCTTCCGTCACCACTCCTGACTATCTTTCCCACGGGACAGCCCATGTTAATATCCAGAAGCCCGGCTCCGGAGTATTCCACAGCCATGGGGGCGGCCTCGCCCATTATCTCCGGCTCGTGCCCGAATATCTGCGCCGCCGCAGGGCGGCAGACCTCGGGGTTGTACAGCAGGGCTTTGGTTTTCTCGTCACGGTATACCAGAGCCTTGGCGCTGACCATCTCCGTGGTGGTGAGGGCGGCGCCCATTTCGGCGCAGACGGCACGGAAGGCAAAATCGCTCACGCCCGCCATGGGAGCCAGCGTAAGCCGTCCGTTTATCTCCACATTACCTATCTTCACCATAGAATATCAAGACCCACGGGGCAGTGATCCGAGCCCGTTATCTCCGGGAATATGTATGCGTCCTTTATTTTCTCCCTCAATCTGTCGGAGACTACGAAATAGTCGATCCTCCAGCCGATATTGCGCTCTCTGGCTGCGGCGCGATAGCTCCACCAGGAATACGCCTCTGTCCTGTCGGGATAGAGGTATCTGAAGCTGTCGGTGAAGCCCGAATCCAGAAGCTCCGTGAATTTGCCCCGCTCCTCGTAGGAGAAGCCCGGATTTCCGATGTTGCTTTTGGGGTTTTTGAGATCAATCTCGTTGTGAGCGACGTTCATGTCGCCGCAGACGATGACGGGCTTTTTCGCATCCAGACCCAGCAGATACTCACGGAAGGCGTCCTCCCAGCTCATGCGGTAATCAAGCCGCTTAAGACCGTCCTGAGCATTGGGGGTGTAAACGCAGACAAGGTAAAAATCCTCGTACTCCAGTGTCACGGCACGACCCTCGTGGCTGTGCTCCTCCGCTCCGATGTTGAGGCTTACGCTGAGGGGCTCGTGCTTTGCAAATATGGCTGTACCGGAGTAGCCCTTCCTGTCGGCGTAGCACCAGTAGCTGTCATAGCCCGGTATATCGAGGCTTATCTGACCTTCCTGAAGCTTGGTCTCCTGTAGGCAGAAGAAGTCTGCGTTCAGGGCCGCAAAGCTCTCCTCAAAGCCCTTTTTTACCACGGCACGGAGACCGTTTACGTTCCAGCTTATAAATCTCAAGGCTTCTGCTCCCTTCCTCGGGCGTCGCTGAGAGCACTGTCATAGAGCCTCGGCGGAACACCGTCCTTACCTGATTTTGTATTCCCGTTCTTTACGGCGACAAGGCGGTTTATGGCTATGCCCTGTGCGTGGAATTTCGCTTCATAGTCCGTCATGATACCCACGGCACCGTTGGCGTGGAGATCGTTGCTGAGCTCTCTTATTTCCCAGCCCTCAGAGGCAAACTGCTCCAGTGACCAGTCGAACAGCGGACGGTTGTCGGTCTTGAAATGTATCTCGCCGCCCTCGGGCAGCACGTCCGCATAGCTGCGGAGAAAGCCCGGTGCCGTAAGGCGGTGCTTTGCGTCACGGCTCTTCGGCCATGGATCGCTGAAATTCAGAAAAATGCGGTTTATCTCGTCCGGGGCGAACAGCTCCCGCAGGGCCAAAGCATCGATATCCATGAACCGCACGTTCTCTATGCCCCTGTCGCACACCAGCTCCATACCCTTTATCATGGCATCGGCTGACTTCTCCACGGCAAGAAGAAGAATGTCACCGTTGGCCTCTGCGGTGTCGGCGGTGAAGCGTCCCTTGCCGCAGCCTATCTCCAGCCATAAAGCCTCGTAGCCCGGGAATTCCTCCCGCCAGCTACCGCGAAGCTCCTTGGGCTCGGTCACCCATACGGTGCTGCATTTTTCCATGCGGGGGGCAAGATTCGGTCTGTGTCTCATTCTCATTTTATGCTTCACTCTCCATGCTTTGGCGTATAATAAGATAACAACTCTTTCGTTATTTCTCCGCGTCCTTAATCGGTCATCTCGTAGAAATATTTCATCTGCTCACGAGACAGACCTGCTCGGGCATAACCCTTTTTATACTTCACGATTCGCCCCTCATCCACAAGCCGGGCGAAGGCTTCATCCATTTCCTCAGGCGTAAACTTGAGATTCTCACGGAAAGCATGGTTTATAATCGCAATCCTGCTGAGAACAAAACAGCGTTCAAGCTCCTCACAGATAAAATTCTCAAGAGCATTTATAACATAAATATCAGACATGATTTTTCTCCTTATTATTTATCAATCAATAATATAACACAGCTGTATGCTAAATCCAACAAAAATTGTTGTTCGGAGGCAAAGCGCCCAAAAAGACAAAACCGGTCATCGGCCGGCTGTGTTTGTGCGGATTGGATTCGGTTTCTCGGTTTTCCTCGTGTCCTCGTTTTCGAGCCGCTCCCATAAGAGCATACCCGCCGCAACAAGTACGGCGGGTATTGCGAAGACAGGCAGAAACAGTGCTCTCTCAAGCATCGGTTTCATCCTCGCGGGGTTGAGCGCCTCCGAACTCGTTTGCTTCAGCGCAAAAATATCTAAGGCAGCTTTCGTCCTCGCGGGGTTGAGCGCCTCCGAACAGCGCCAGGAGCTCCTTGCGCCGATCCTCGCTGCCCATGTTGTTTAGGACGTCTGCCTCCGCTTCGGCACAAGCTGCGTGTCGGACTTCCCCGTACTCGCGGAATTGAGCGACTCCGAACAGATCCGGGAGCGCATTGCGCCGATCTTCGCTGCCCATGTTGTTTAGGATGTGTGCCGACGCTTCGGCACAAGCTGTGGCTATGGCCTCGGCCAGACGCAGAGACAGCACGTGGCATTCCTTTACAGTGCACCCGGCGTTGTAGCAGGTTTCCATAGTCAATTCGAATATGGTGTTTACGTAGCTATCGACGTTTGTGTGATTGAACCTCGTGACCTTGTCGCCGTCTGAATCTTTATGTCGAACGTAGAGGAGGAAAACATCGTCTTCTTCGACATCGCAGGCAGCGTTGAAGAAGCCGGCTCGGTGTTTGCCATGATTTTTCATTTTTTCTTTCTCCTTTTCAAACCTGTTTTTAGTCAATCTTAGTGCTTATCGAACTGCTGTGGAATATTTCATTATAATACACGATATCGCATTGTTTGTCGCCTGCTCGGCGACAAACAATGACCGTGATCTCACATCCGAGTGTTTTTTTCACCCGGATGTCGCCTGTTAGTACCTCCGGGATGTGCGAGTCCGGCCTTCGTACGAGCGGTTGCTGTACGACACACCGTCGTGCTCGACAAAGTCGCCGATGAGAGTGATTTCGCCCTTACCGTTGAGCACAGCCATTTTGCTGGCAATGGCGTTTTTTACGAGCGTTAGAGCATCCGCATTTTCGTACCATGTGGGCAATGCCCTTGTGAGCGGAGCAAGCTGGGTGGCGACGTACTCCATCGTGTCGGAGATACCCTTGCGCGGCACTACGCTGTGGATGACACCGTTGTGTGCGACACCCAATGCACAGGTCGCCTCGGTTTTTTGCAGCACAGCTACGCTGTCGCTTACGGGGAAGGGGTGGGTGTTTTCGGGACACGTTCCGCCATGCGTGGCGATGCGGAAGTGCAGAACCATCGGAGTTTTGTCGAGGTCGATGACCTGACGCAGCTCTTTCGACTGCTCTACCACCCATGTCGGGTCCTCCTGACGCATCTTCAGCAGTGCAGCCATGAGTTTCTCCATCTCTGAGGAGTTGACAGGCTTAATGGCGCGCGAGTACTTGGCATTAGGATACTTGATGAAGTCAAAGCGATGCTCCACCTCTTTGTTATTGAGCGTGTTGCCCGTCTTCACGTCCTTGAGCTTCACGGTGCAGCCTATGTCGCCCGCCTTCATCTCACCCACCTCGATACGGGTCTGTCCGGCGCAGGCGTAGATGGTGCCGATGCGCTCCTTAGAACCGCGGTCGGCGTTGGTGAGGTCGTCGCCGCTCTTCACGCAGCCGCTCATCACCTTGAAATACTGTACCTCGCCGATGTGCGGTTCTACGGCAGTCTTGAAGAAATAGAGCGATGTCGGGGCTTTGGCGTCGAGGGCTACCTCCTCGCCGCGTGTGTTGTGCTGTGCCGGCATGTCGGTGACGAATGGCACGACGTTGCCGAGGAACTCCATTAGACGGCGCACACCCATGTCCTTGCCTGCGCACACGCAGAACACGGGGAACATGCTGCGTGTGGCAAGACCCTTGCGGATGCCCATGCGCAGTTCGTCTTCGGTGAGTGCCTCCTCCATGAAAAATTTCTCCATGAGTTCCTCATCGTTCTCGGCGGCAGCCTCCACAAGCTTGGCGTGTAGCTCCATAGCCTTGTCCATCTCGCTGGCAGGTATGTCCTCGATGGTTGGAACACCACCCTCAGGACCCCATGAGTATTTCTTCATGAGCAGCACGTCGATGAGCGCGTTGAAGCCCGGTCCCTCGTTGAGCGGATACTGCACCTGCACAATCTTCGAACCGTGGTTCTCGACGAGTCGCTCCACAACCATGTTGTAGTCGCACTTCTCGCTGTCAAGCTGGTTGACAAGGAAGATGACGGGCTTGGCGAGCTTCTCGGTGTAGCGGAAATGGTTCTGTGTACCGACCTCCGGACCGTACTGTCCGTTAAGCAGCAGGATAGCGGTATCTGTCACGTTCAACGCGGTGAGAGCCTGTCCGACAAAGTCGTCTGCACCTGGGCAGTCGATGATGTTGAGCTTCTTGCCGTTGAACTCAGTGTGGAACACAGTCGAGAACACGGAGTATCCATACTCGTGCTCTACGGGGAAATAGTCGCTGACCGTATTATGCTGCGATATACGGCCGCGACGCTTAATGACGCCAGCTTCATAAAGCAGAGCCTCGGTAAGGGTGGTCTTGCCGGCTCCGTCGTTGCCCAAGAGGGCAATGTTTTTGATTTCTTCAGTCTGATAGACTCTCATAAATGTTATTAATTTAGGTTTGATGGATTATGCGACACCTGCAGGCCTCGAGTGCCCCCGCGAAAAGGGCGCACTCTGCCTAACAGCCGTCTAAGTTATGCAAAAATCTGCATATTGCCAAAAGAAACGGGCAAAAACACCGCAAAATTAAAAGATTTTGCTAATTTTGCATTCAAACGGCTCCGTAGCCCCTCGCTTATGGCTGGCATTTACATACACATACCCTTCTGCAAGACGCGCTGCATCTACTGTGGTTTTTATTCCACCACGCTGCGCGGATGGGGTGCACGTTATGTCGACTCTCTCATCATCGAACACCGTCTGAGAGAGGGTTACATTGCCGCCGGCGAGGTGCAGACGGTCTATGTCGGTGGCGGCACGCCAAGCCAGTTGGACTATGACAGTTTCCGACGGTTGCTCGACCATTTCGCCCCGCTCGCCGCTGACACGGAGCAGAGGGAGGTCACCGTGGAGTGCAATCCCGACGATGTGACGCCCGCCCTCGCCACCTTATTATATAATGCGCGCGTGAACCGCGTGTCGATGGGCGTGCAGACGTTCGACGACGCG
>JABUSQ010000164.1 GCA_021442665.1 Oscillospiraceae bacterium | reverse complement strand
ACTCCCATCGGAAAGGCTGAGGACGTGTGCGTCTGCGAGGGCAGCGGCGAGGATATGGAGATTGGCTTCAACGACCGATATCTTATGGACGCTCTGAAGGCGGCTCCCGCCGATGAACTGCTTATATGCCTGAATACGGCGGCGTCACCCTGCGTGATACTCCCCGCCGACGGCAACGACAGCTTTAAATTCATGATACTCCCCATAAAGCTGAGAGCGTAAAATGGACATTTTTTCTCTTCTGCTTCTTGCTGCTCCGGTACTCGGCTTTGCCGTTTCTCTTTTCATTATCCGCTCTGCGGTTACGGCTTACGGAAATAAAACAAAGCAGACAAACGGAGAAAACAGCATAAAGGGCAGGCTTTCCTTTGCAAAGGGTATAATTTTCATCAATGTCGTCTACGCCTTTACTGAGCTGCTGCTTATTCTGGTAAACTGCGGAGGTCTTACTGTAACAGGCAGACTAAGGCTTCCCGTAACGGTATCGGCACTTGTTTTCTTCGGCGCCGGCATTGTTCAGGGACGTATGGCGGCAGGCAGCATAGAGAGCGGAAGAATATTCGACGATGAGGAGTTCGGCAGGGATTTTATTAAGCTGAGCATCCCGTCTGCAGTAACTGTTTTATCATTAATTTATTTCGGAGCCGTTATTTACGGAATTATTTGATTATGGAAAAAGTTGCAATCAGCACAGAGTTTATAAAATTAGACAGCCTTCTTAAATTCGCAGCCCTTGTGGGAACGGGAGGCGAAGCAAAGTACGTCATTGCCGAGGGCATGGTTAACGTGAACGGCGAGGTTTGCACAGTGAGGGGCAAAAAGCTGCGTGCGGGTGACAGAGTCAGCTTTGCCGACGCAGAGATAGAGATAGTAAGCGAATGAAGGTCAGAAAAATCGCTTTGAACGGCTTTCGCAATTATGACCTTGAGACTGCGGAATTCTCCTCGGGTACGAATGTGATCTACGGTGCCAACGCTCAGGGAAAGACTAATCTTCTGGAGGCCGTGTATATTCTGGCAGCGGGCCGGAGCTTTAGGACAAGATTCGACAGAGAGCTTATGGGCTTCGGCAACGACAGCTGCGAGATACTTGCGGATATCGAAAGCCACGGCAGGGAGCAGACCGTCCGCATAGTCATGAAAAACGGTCTGCGTAAGCAGATAACGGTCAACGGCGTAAAAAAAACCGCCTCGGAGCTTTCCGGAACTCTGACGGCGGTGCTGTTCTGTCCGGACGACCTTAACCTCATAAAGGAGGGAGCTGCCGCCCGCCGCAGGCTCATGGACAACGCCATCAGTCAGATACGTCCCCGATACGGAGAGTATCTGTCGCAGTTTAATAAGTATTACGAGAATAAGACGAGAATTCTGCGTGACTGGAGAGAAAAGCCCTCTCTTCTGGATACTCTGGACGAATTTTCTGACGGAATCTGCCGAATGTCCTCCCAGCTTATCCGATACAGAGCAGCCTTTGCGGCCCGGCTTGCGGAGGAGGCAGCTCCCATCCATGCGGAGTTTTCGGGTCTCGGCGAGAGGCTGGATATAGAATATACCACCGTCTCCACGGTGAAGGATCCTCTGGGCAGCGCAAAGGAGATATATTACGATCTCTGCGAGCATCAGGAGAGTCATCGCAGGGCGGAGCTTGAAAGTCAGCAGGTGCTCTGCGGAGCACACAAGGATGACCTTTTAATATCCATCAACGGACAGAGCGCAAGAAGCTTTGCAAGTCAGGGACAGACCAGAACGGCTGCCCTGTCCGTTAAGCTTGCCGAGCGGGAGATATATCTTGACGAAACCGGCGAATACCCTATTCTGCTTCTTGACGACGTTCTGTCGGAGCTGGACACAAGACGTCAGGAGTTTGTTCTGAACCGCATAGGAGGCGGTCAGACCCTTATCACCTGCTGTGAGGACGAGGGAATATCGCACCGCACTGGAGGAAAGGTGCTCCACGTTGACAAGGGGAGGATAAGCTGATGTATCTGCATCTCGGAGGCGGAGTCATGGTGGCAAAAAAGAGCATCGTGGGCGTCTTTGACCTTGACAACACCAGTCAGAGCCATATCACGAGGGCATATCTCGCCAAGGCGGAAAAAAAGGGCGAGATAATTAATGCCGCCGAGGATATTCCCAAGAGCTTCGTGGTGTGCCGTGACGGTGAGGGTATGCGTATCTACCTGAGTCAGATGGCGGTGCAGACCCTGCTGAAAAGGGCAAACGAAAACAGCGTGTACTGATATGAAAATAACATTGAAAGGCTAAAACAATGGCGGATATAAACGAGAAGATCACACAGGAATATAACGCATCGCAGATTCAGGTGCTTGAGGGTCTTGAGGCGGTCAGAAAACGCCCGGGCATGTATATAGGCTCAACCTCCTCCAGCGGTCTGCACCACCTTGTGTATGAGATAGTGGATAACTCCATAGACGAGGCTCTTGCAGGCTTCTGCGACCATATAGAGGTAGTTATCGAGGAGGGCGATGTCATATCGGTCTCCGATAACGGACGAGGCATACCCGTGGATATTCAGGAGCAGACGGGAAAGAGTGCGCTGGAGGTCGTCTTCACCGTACTGCACGCAGGCGGAAAGTTCGGCGGCGGAGGCTACAAGGTCTCCGGCGGACTTCACGGCGTAGGCGCCTCCGTTGTAAACGCCATGAGCGAGTGGCTTATTGTCAATGTCCATAAAAACGGAAAAATATACGAAATGCGCTTCAGCCGGGGCAATATCACTCAGGAGATGCGCATAATCGGCGATACAGACCGCACAGGAACCACCGTCCGCTTCAAGCCGGATCCGCAGATGTTTGATGACACCGTATACGACTATGAGATACTCCATACCCGTATGCGTGAGCAGGCATTTCTGAACGGCGGACTGTTTATTTCCACGGAGGACAGGCGAGAGGGTAAGGAAAAGAAGGACGAGATGTGCTTCAAGGGCGGTATCCGTGAGTTTGTGTCCTACATCAATCAGAACAAAACGCCTCTGCACTCGGAGGTAATCTACATGAAGGGCGTCCGTGAGGATTCAGAGGCGGAGATTGCCCTGCAGTACAATGACAGCTACAACGAGGTCATAGTCTCCTTCGCCAACAATATCCACACTCCCGAGGGCGGCATGCACGAGACGGGCTTCCGCACGGCTCTCACGAGGGTGCTGAACGCCTACGGCAGCAAGACCGGCATACTGAAAAATGATGACAAGCTCTCCGGCGAGGACTGCCGTGAGGGCATGACGGCGATAATCTCCGTGAAGCTCACCGAGCCCCAGTTTGAGGGACAGACCAAGGCAAAGCTGGGCAACTCCGAGATGCGCACGCTGGTGGATTCCGTGGTGTCCGACAGGCTGGCGCAGTTTCTTGAGGAGAACCCCGCTGTGGGCAAAACCATACTTGACAAGGCAATGACCGCCTCCCGGGCAAGAGAGGCTGCCAGAAAGGCAAGAGAGTCCGTGCGCCGCAAGACCGGACTGGAATCCGGTCAGATGCCCGAAAAGCTCAGGGACTGCAACGAGCGTGACCCTTCCCTGACCGAGCTGTACATCGTGGAGGGCGACTCCGCAGGCGGCTCCGCAACTGCGGGGCGCGATTCCCGCTTCCAGGCCATCCTTCCCCTGTGGGGCAAGATGCTGAACGTGGAAAAGGCCCGTGCCGACAAGGTCTACGGCAATGAAAAGCTCGTGCCCGTAATAACCGCTCTGGGCGCAGGCATAGGCGAGGAGTTTGACGTGAGCAAGCTCCGTTATCACAAGATAGTCATCATGGCCGATGCCGACGTGGACGGCGCCCATATCCGTACCCTGATGCTGACCTTCTTCTTCCGCTTTATGCGTCCCCTCATTGAGCAGGGCTATGTCTATTCCGCCGTGCCTCCCCTCTACAAGCTGACCAGAGGCAAGACCGTGCGGGTGGCGTTCTCCGATGAGGAGCGTGATGCGATATCCGCCGAAATGCGCGGCGATAATCCCAACGCAAGGGTGGATATAAACCGCTTCAAGGGTCTTGGCGAGATGGATCCCACGGAGCTGTGGGAAACCACCATGAACCCCGAGACGAGAACTCTCCGCCGCATATGCCTTGAGGATGCGGTGAAGGCAGACGAGATATTCACTGTGCTCATGGGAGAGCAGGTGGAGCCCCGCAAGGCCTTCATCGAGGAAAACGCCAGATATGCGGTAAATCTGGACTTTTAAAGGAGAAACCTATGGCAAATAAAAATAAAGACTACAGGCCCGAGGACATAGCCTTTCCCAATCAGCTCATAGTTGAGTCCGAGCTGGTGAAGGAGATGAAGTCGAGCTACATCGAGTACGCCATGAGCGTTATCGTGGGAAGAGCGCTTCCCGATGTGCGAGACGGACTGAAGCCCGTACACCGCCGCATACTCTACGCCATGTACGAGGACAATCTGACCCACGACAGGCCCTTCAGAAAATGTGCAACCGCCGTCGGCGACGTCCTCGGACGTTATCATCCCCACGGTGACGCCTCCGTTTACGATGCACTGGTGCGTCTTGCGCAGGATTTCTCCATGCGCTATCCCCTGATAGACGGACACGGCAACTTCGGCTCCGTAGACGGAGACCCTCCCGCTGCCTACCGATACACCGAGGCCCGCATGGCCCGAATGAGCGACGAGATGCTCCGGGACATTGACAAGGAGACCGTGGATTACCTCCCCAACTTCGACGAGACCAGGAAGGAGCCGGTTGTCTTACCCTCACGCTTCCCCAATCTGCTGGTGAACGGCTCCTCGGGTATAGCCGTCGGTATGGCGACGAATATTCCTCCCCACAATCTCACAGAGGTCATCAATGCCTGTGTCTGCGTGCTGGAAAAGCCCGAAGCGAGCATGAGTGAGCTGCTGGAGCATATAAGCGGCCCCGACTTCCCCACCAGAGGCATAATCATGGGACGCAGCGGCATCCGTCAGGCATATCTCACCGGCAGAGGCAAGGTCATTGTCCGTGCCCGCACGGAGCTGGAGGAGTTCGGCAAGGACAGAATGCGCATAATCGTCACCGAGCTTCCCTATCAGGTGAATAAGCGTCAGCTTATCTCCGCCATCGCCGAGCAGGTGCGTGAGAAGCGTCTTGAGGGTATTTCAGACCTCCGTGACGAGACCGACAGAAACGGCATGCGCATCGTTATCGAGCTGAAGCGTGACGCAAATCCTCAGGTGGTGCTGAACCGTCTGCTGTCCCAGACTCAGCTCCGAACCACCTTCTCAATAAATATGCTGGCTCTGGTGAATAATCAGACCCAGCCCAGAATACTGAACCTCCGCCACATTATAGACGAGTACCTCGCCTTCCAGCAGGAGCTTATAGTACGCAGAACGAAATTCGAGCTGCGGAAGGCGGAGGAGAGAGCCCATCTGCTGGAGGGTCTCATCATCGCACAGGACAATATAGACGAGGTCATCCGCATTATCCGCACCAGCTACGATGACGCAAAGGAAAACCTGATGGCACGCTTCGGTCTGGACGAGATACAGGCGCAGGCGATACTGGATATGCGTCTGAAGGCACTGCAGGGTCTTGACCGTGAGAAGCTGGAGCGGGAGTACCGTGAGCTTGAGGAGCGCATAGCTTACTATAAGAGCCTGCTGGCAGACCCCGAGAAGATCAAGGCCGTGCTCAGGGAGGAGCTTATCGCCATCCGTGATAAGTACGGTGACGAGAGAAAGACCGAGATCCAGGACATCGAGGACGAGATCGACGTGGAGGATCTTATAGACGAGGAGGACTGCGTCTATACCCTCACCCACAACGGCTATATCAAGCGGCTGCCCTGCACCGAATACAAGGCTCAGGGACGGGGCGGCAAGGGAGTCAAGGCCATGACCACCCGGGATGAGGACTATGTGGATACGGTGTTCACCGCCTCCACCCACGATATGATAATGTTCTTCACCAGCAAGGGCAAGGTGTATTTCCGCAAGGGCTACCGTATTCCCGAGGCGGGACGCAGCGCCAGAGGCACCAATATCGTGAATATCATCCCCACCGAGGCAGGAGAGAGAGTCAGCGCCATGATAGCCGCCCGGGGCATAGAGGAGGATAATTACCTCATGTTCGTGACCCGCAGCGGCACCGTCAAGCGCACGGCGCAGAGCCAGTTCAGGAATATCCGCACAAACGGCATCCGCGCTCTGGGACTGGACGAGGGCGACGAGCTCATGACCGTACTGCCCACGGACGGAAGCTGCAGCATCCTTATCGCCACCCATGACGGAATGTCCATCCGCTTTGACGAAAACGACGTCAGGGCAATGGGCAGAGATGCCGTGGGCGTTCGGGGCATCCGTCTGAGAGAGGGTGACTTTGTAGTCGGAGCGGGTATCGCCGGCGAGGACATGAGCCTGCTGTCCATCACTGAAAACGGCTACGGCAAGCGCACCGATGTGAGCGATTACAGCCTGCAGGGCAGAGGTGGCATGGGAATAAAGAACTACAATGTCACCGATAAGACCGGCAGCGTGGCGGATGTTAAGGTGGTAAAGGGCGACGAGGATCTGCTCATCGTATCCGACGACGGCACCATCATCCGCATGGCGATAGAGAGCATAAGCAAGCTGAGCAGAAGCACCCAGGGTGTGCGCGTCATGCGTGTAAACGACGAGGCACGGGTCATCTCCATCGCAGTCACCGACAAGGAAGACGAGGAATCGGAAGCGGAGTAAATCCGGGAAGCAACAAAACGGAAAAGGAGGAACTTACATGAACGGTTTATTATCTTTACTGATACCGATAGCATTATTCGTTGTTGCGAAAATGGCAAAGGAGAACAAGCAGACAGGCGGCAGCGCAGACGAGAAGCCCGAGCCCTCACCTGCCCGCCCCGCAAGAACTGCCCCCACCGCAAAGCCGGCAAAACAGGCCCGTCCGAAAACCGCAGCGTCCTCCCCGCGTAAGCCTGCCCGTCCCGCACCCCAGCCCGAGGAGACACGGAGAAAGTATTACGACTCCACCTGCATGGAGCAGTCCACTCAGCACGACCACGACCGCCGCATGGAGCAGCTCGACTCCTTCCTCAAGGACGGCATAATCGACCGCACCGAGTACCGCATTCTCAAGGCAAAGTACGAGCAAAGAAGGTAAATAATTATTAACCGGGGCGGCGGAAATGCCGCCTCTGTCTATGTGAAATGAAAAAAACAGTAACGATTTACACCGATGGAGCCTGCTCCGGAAATCCCGGTCCCGGTGGCTGGGGAAGCATTCTTATGTATAAAGAGCATTACCGTGAAATGTCCGGCGGCGAAAGCGAGACTACCAACAACCGCATGGAGCTTACAGGCGTCATCAGCGCCCTTCGTGCGCTGAAGGAGCCCTGCGTTGTGGAGCTCTACTCCGATTCCAGGTACGTTATCGACGCACTGGACAAGGGCTGGGCACGCACATGGCGAAAAAACGGCTGGCGCAGGGCGGACAGAAAGCCTGCGCTGAATTCCGACCTCTGGCAGGAGCTGCTGGAGCTGGCAGATATGCACGAGCTCCGCTGCCATTGGGTAAAGGGTCATGCCGAAAACGAATATAACAACCGCTGTGACGCTCTTGCCGTTGCCCAGCGTGACAGCTTCGGCAGATAAGCTCAAAGCCGCACAACAGTTAATTTTTATTAACCTTTCATAAGGAAAACAGCATGAAGGATTACACAGAAGCCCCCCTTAAAATCTTCATAGCCTACATAAAGGACGAAAAACGCCTCTTCGCCGTGGATATGCTCTGCTCCGTGGCGGTGGCGGCAATAGACCTTGTGTTCCCCTATGTGTCGAAAAACGCCATGCAGACCTATCTGCCCCAAAGCCTGTACAGGACCTTTTTCACCGTCATGGCGATACTGGTGGCAGCCTATCTGCTGAAGAGTCTGCTGTATTACACCATCACGGTGGTGGGTCACAAAATGGGCGTGCGCATCGAGGCGAATATGCGTGAGGACCTATTCCGCCACGTCCAGACCCTGTCCTTCCGGTTCTTCGATGAGAACCGCACCGGCACCATCATGAGTCGCATAACCAGTGACCTGTTCGAGATAACGGAGCTTGCGCATCACGGGCCGGAGAATCTGCTCATAAGCTGTCTCACCATTGTCGGTGCGCTTATTCTCATGTTCACCATACAGTGGCAGCTCGCTTTGGTGCTGCTGATAATTCT
>JABUSQ010000207.1 GCA_021442665.1 Oscillospiraceae bacterium | reverse complement strand
TCGAACCCCCGACCTACTGCTTAGAAGGCAGTTGCTCTATCCTGCTGAGCTATTGGCGCATATATCGTCTGCTTATGGAGCGGGCGATGGGAATCGAACCCACGTATCCAGCTTGGAAGGCTGGTGTTCTACCATTGAACTACGCCCGCACGGTAATTCCCTGTTCAGCCCTAAAATAATACCAATAAAAACGCTTTTTGTCAATATTTTTTCTGCTTTTTCTTTATCTAAATATAAACTTGTGTTGTTATATATCTCACACCACAATATATGGCACATTTTTCTTATTTTTTCTCGCCACGCAAATATAGCACTAAAGAAAATAAAAAAATCGCAGCCGTAAACTGCGATTTTTTATCTCAGATTTTTTCCTTAAGATGCTTGATGCACTCGGGGCAGACGTTCTTTCCCTTGTAGCTTACAATGCCCTTGGTTCCGTTGCAGAATATGCATGCGGGGTGGTACTTGTGGAGAATGATGTTATCTCCCTCAACAAAGATCTCCAGAGTGTCTCGTTCTGCAATGTCAAGAGTACGGCGAAGCTCAATAGGAAGGACTATACGTCCGAGCTCGTCTACCTTTCTGACTATACCGGTAGATTTCATAATTTTTCTCTCTTCTCAAAATAGATTTCCTGCAAATATATAACAGCAGTTTTATTATAGCAAACCACGTTTCATTGTCAATCGTTTTTTTAATGTGTTTTGACATTTTCTACTGTTTGTACAAATTATTGTAGGTGAAATACAACATATTTAAGGTTTTTTATTGATATTGAGTTTTTCCCGATTGATATTACTTATAATTTCCTTAATATCCGTCTTTTCTGTCTGTACAGAATCGGCAGTCTGAGCCGCATCCTCGGCGGTGCCGTCTGCCCCGGCGCCCGGTAATAAAGCTCAGGATTGCTGCGGCATTGCGTAAAGTCTGTTCATGGTTAAGGAATCGTTCTGCTAAGATGCAGCTACCTTTCAGAGATCCTTACAGATACACGACCGATGTGCGCTTAATAAGTAAAAAGGCTCGTCACAGACGAGCCTTTTACTATTATTAAACTAAATTAATCTAATTAATGTAATTATGCCTGAGCCTTCTTGCCAACGGTGGCTCGCAGGACGAAGAGCACAACGATGGTCATTACAACGCCGATAGCGAGGCAGATAACAGCGCTCTGGACGAAGCCTGCGATGATGTAGTTTACGAAGCTGATGAGTGCCACGGTGATGGCGTAGGGAAGCTGAGTGGAAACGTGCTGGATGTGGTCGCAGTTTGCACCGGCGGATGCCATGATGGTGGTATCGGAGATGGGGCTGCAGTGGTCACCGCAGACAGCACCTGCGAGGCAGGCGGAGATGCCGATCATGAGCAGGGTGGAGCTTGCGGGGAAGATGGGAAGAACGATGGGAATCAGGATGCCGAAGGTGCCCCAGCTTGTGCCAGTGGCGAAAGCCAGCCCCCACGCAACGAGGAAGATGATAGCGGGAAGCAAGGAGTACAGACCCTTTGATGCGGTATCCATGAGGCCGGCAACGTATTCTGCTGCGCCGAGAGCGCCGGTCATGTTCTTCAGGGTGAGTGCAAAGGTAAGGATGAGCAGTGCGGGAACCATTGCGTTAAAGCCCTTGACAATGCAGGCGGTTGCTTCCTTGAAGGTTACAACACGGCGGCAGAGGAGATAGATGAAGGTGAAAATCAGGGCGATCATGGAGCCCCAGGGGAGACCGACGGATGCATCGGTGTCTGCGAAGGAGTCGATGAGGCTTGCGCCGCTCCAGAAGCCGCCGACGTACATCATGCCGGCGATGCAGCAAACGATAAGTGCAATGACGGGAATGAGCATGTCCCAGAGGCTGGACTTGGGAACATTAACCTCTTCTTCCTCGCCGAGAGCACCGAGATTGCCCTGCATTGCCTCAAGCTCGGCCTTTGCCATGGGGCCGTAGTCGAAGCCCATAACGGTGAGACCGATTACGAACACTATAGTAAGCAGAGAGTAGAAGTTGAAGGGAATTGCCTGAATGAAGAGCTGGATGCCGGAGATTCCGGAGTCCAGGTCAGCTGCTGTAGCGGATACGGCTGCCGCCCAGGAGGACACGGGAGCGATCATGCAGATAGGAGCTGCAGTGGCGTCGATAATGTATGCCATCTTTGCACGGGAGACCTTCTGCAGGTCGGTTACGGGGCGCATGACGGAGCCAACGGTGAGGCAGTTGAAATAGTCGTCAACGAAGATCAGAACGCCCAGCAGGAAGGTGGCAAGCAGTGCGCCCATCTTAGTGTGAACGTGCTTTGCAGCCCACTTGCCGAAGGAGGCAGAGCCGCCGGCGGCATTGATAAGTGCGACCATGATGCCGAGAATGACCAGGAACAGGAATATACCTGCGTTCCAGCCGTCGGCTACTGCAGCGATGAAGCCGTCGTTTATCATGGTATCAAGAGCGCCTATGGGATTCATGCCCGCAATAAAGAGGGCGCCGACAACTATACCGATGAACAGAGAACTGTAGGTCTCCTTGGTGATAAGCGCAAGGACAATTGCGACTATCGGGGGGACCAGAGCCCAGAAGGTGTTTACGAATTCCATAACGAATTCCTCCTAAAAAATAAATGTCATGAACAGAGCACACTGTTCATGACACAACAAAAAATCATTCATTATGGAATGTCGGTCTGACAGCTCTCCGCTTACGCGACAGTAGACAGGATATTCTCCTGAATCCCAGACACCGACCCTCGGGAAAGAAATCGGTTCTTCGGCAGCGGGCCCTTTCACCTGACGCTTCCCGGCGTATCTCAGGCTACTGATGCCAACCGCACCTCTATCATGCCTTGTTCAATTGGCTTTTATTATATGGAATTTTTTGAATTTGTCAATATATTTTTAAAAAAATATTTTCTTAACAATCGGCTTGTGGTATTTGTGCACATGTGCTACAATATATTGTGATTTTTTGTGAGTTTCGGAGGAATCATTTCATGAAATACGGATTTATCGGACTTGGAAACATGGCGGGAGCCATCATCGAAGGCATGGCGGCATCCGGAAAATTCGAGGCGGGAAGCATTCTCGGCTTCAATCGCAGCCCCGAAAAAACCATGGCTTTGGCGGAAGAATGCGGTCTTATCCCCTGCGAGAGCGCATCTGACCTTGTTGGGAAATGCGATGTTATCATCCTCGCAGTGAAGCCTCAGGTCATGCCTGAGGTCATGGAAGAGATAGGTGCATCGGTCAGCGGGAAACAGACTGTACTCACCATCGCTGCCGGAAAAAATACCGCATGGTATGAGGAGAGATTTGAAAACAAGGTCCCCGTGGTACGTATCATGCCCAACATCAACGCCAAGGTAAAAATGGCTGTAAGCGGCGTCTGCGGCGGATGTTTCGCCGACGAGGAGAGTATAAAAATAGCCGACGAGGTATTCTCCACCGTCGGCAGCGTATATCATATTGAGGAAAAGCTATTCCCCGCCTTCTCCGCTTTGGGCGGAGCCTCCGGAGCCTTCGTTCTGCTGTATATCGACGCACTTGCGGAGGCAGGAGTTCGTGCGGGCTTCTCCCGTCCCATTGCCGAAGAGATCGCCGCAGCAACAGCAGTGGGCTCGGCAACACTTTGCATGGCGGACGGTGCCCATCCCATCGCCATCATGAACAGAATATGCTCCCCCGGCGGAACCACCGTTGAGGGCGTAATCAAGCTCAGGGAGTTGGGCTTTGAGACCGCCGTGCAGCAGGGTCTGCAGGCCATCATCGACAAGGATTCACGCCTCTGAGTCTTCACAGTATTTGCACAGGGAATTAAGAATACAGCCCCGGCAATTCGGCTTTCGCGCGTCGCAGACAGCTCTGCCGTGTAGCACCATACGGTGGCAGAAATCGGAGCTTTTGTCTGGAGGGAGCAGCCTGCGCAGTTCAAATTCTATCTTAACTGGGTCTTTGAGACCGTCCACGAGACCAAGGCGGTTCGTAATTCGTATGCAGTGGGTATCCACCACGGTGGAGCCGGGCACCTTGTAAACGTCGCCTAAAATAAGGTTTGCGGTCTTTCTGCCCACTCCGGGCAGCTTCAGCAGATCTTCCATTTTATCGGGGACACGCCCGCCGTAGCTCTCCGTGAGCAGCTTGGCCGAGGCTACGATATCCCGTGCCTTTGCCCTGTAAAACCCGCAGGAGTGGACATATTTCTCCACCTCCTCAACCTCGGCGGAGGCGAAGCTCTCCAGCGTTGGGAATCGCTCAAAGAGCGCAGGGGTTATCATATTCACCCGGGCGTCGGTACATTGTGCCGCAAGGCGCACGGAAAACAGCAGTTCGTAGTCCTTGCGATAGTCCAGCGTACACATAGCCTCCGGGTACTCCGCCTCCAGCAGGCGGATTATCTCGGCTATCTGTTCGGAAGTTCTCATGGTATCACCTCAGACAGAGCATAGCATAAAACAGTGCATTCCGCAACGGAGAGTCTCGTTGAATTGTGGTTAATTTTCATTAACCACAATTCAAAAAACAAGTGTTGAAATTGACTTTTCAACAAGCTATAATCTCATTATAAACATAGTAAAGTGAGACTTGCATCATGTACAACAAACCTCTTGCCGATGAAATACGCCCCTCCTCTCTGGATGACGTAGTGGGTCAGCAGCATATTCTGGGCGAAAAGGGTATGCTCCGCCGAATCGTGGAAAGCGGAAGTATCCCCAACATGATATTCTATGGGCCCTCGGGCACAGGCAAAACCACCGTGGCCCGCATCATCGCCGACAGAACTAACCGTACTCTGCGAAAGCTGAACGCCACAACGGCCGGTATTTCCGATATTAAGACCATAATCTCGGAGCTGGATACCTTGCTGACTCCGGGAGGCGTTCTGCTGTATCTGGACGAGATACAGTATTTCAACAAAAAACAGCAGCAGTCCCTGCTGGAGTTCATTGAGGACGGCAGGATAACCCTCATCGCCTCCACCACGGAAAACCCCTATTTCTGCGTGTTTAACGCAATTCTGAGCCGCTCCACGGTGTTTGAATTCAAGCATATTTCCGCCGCCGACGCGGAGAAAGCGGCAAAAAGAGCCGTTTCAATCATGGAAAAGCGGCTGGGTGTGGAGGCAAGGCTCGAAGACGGGGTTATAAAACGCATAGGCTCCGCCTGCGGAGGCGACGTGCGCAAGGCAATCAACGCCGTGGATCTGCTTTTCAGTACGGGCAAGCCCTCAGACGGTGTGCTGAACATCAGCCTTGAGGACGCTCTCGCCATTTCACAGCGCAGCGCCATGCGCTATGACCGCGACGGCGACGAGCATTTCGATTCTCTCTCTGCGCTGATGAAATCTCTGCGGGGCTCTGACCCCGACGCCGCTCTGCACTATCTGGGCCGGCTTATTGAGGCAGGAGACCTTGTAGGAGCCTGCCGCAGGCTTCTCTGCTCCGCCAGCGAGGATATAGGTCTCGCCTATCCTCAGGCCGTTCCCATAGTCAAGGCCTGCGTGGATTCCGCCCTGCAGCTCGGGCTTCCCGAGGCTCGTCTCCCTTTGGCAGAGGCGGCTATCTTCCTCGCCACGGCACCCAAATCAAACTCCGCCTGTATGGGCATCGACTCAGCTCTTGCGGATATCCGTGCGGGAAAAACAGGCCCCTTCCCCAGAGAGCTGCAGAACGTCCACGCCGACGGAACCGGCTTTGAGCGTGAGCAGGGCTACAAATACCCCCACAACTACCCGCACCATTGGGTCAGACAGCAGCATCTGCCTGACGTTCTTAAAAACGCCCACTACTACGAGTACGGTGATAACAGGATTGAGCAGGCGGCAAAAAAATACTGGGATGAGGTCAAAAAGTGATGGATATTCAGGTGGGCGATATTCTGACAATGAAAAAAGCGCATCCCTGCGGTGAGAAACACTGGCAGGTGCTGCGCATAGGAGCGGATTTCAAGCTACGCTGTCTGGGCTGTGGCCATGAAGTCATGGGCCCCAGAAGCAAATTTGAGAAAAACATCAAGGACATTCAGCGTAAAAGCGAATAGCTGCAAAACGGTGCACCCTCAAAAGAGGGTGCACCGTGTCATTTATGCGGTTGGTTGATCTTCGGGATGATCGTACTCGGTCCTGATATCATAGGTGGGAATAATCTCAATTGTGATGTCATCTCTGGTCAGGTCGATATCACCGAGGATATCATCGCCGCCCACTACGAAGGTAAAGGTATGGATGTCATTGGGACGGAGCTCCATGGTCTGCATCTTATTGATGTCGTATGCAACAAGCTCAGTGCCCTGGTATACCTTTATGACGTACATACGCAGACAAACGTACACATCTGTGTCCTTATCCTCATCGGTGACGATGGCGTTGGTGTACTTGGTACGGACTATAAGGTCATCTCCCCGCATAAAGGCCTCGGGAACGAGGATATTCAGGTCAGAGACGGTGCTGACGCTCTTGTCGCCGGAGGTATAGACGGGCTGAGTGGAATCGGGTACAAAGCGCGCACCCTTGTAGTAACAGCTCATTCCCATCCAGTCACCAAGCTGAGCACGGGCAGCGAGACTCGTTGCATTGTATATTTTCAGCTCGTTTACATTGTCGGTGGTGATACTGGTGGGGATAAGCACCATGCTGTCCTTGGTGAAGCAGCAGGCATTGTATGCTCCTCCGCACATGAGGGCAAGGCGGCTTTCGCCGTCAAGAGTCATGCTGTACATATTGCGGTTAAAGGTGCTGAGCAGATACACGGTATCCTCGTGCTTGTAGAGACTTCTGTACTGCTTATCCATGGGAGAGGGGAACTCTCCGATGCGCTTGACGGCAGCGGGAGACTGCAGGGACAGGGCGTAGAGGTTCATATCATACGCACCCTCCTCGTCGTAGGTCATGAAGTACATGACATGACCGTCAAAGAGGCTGGTGTTGATTCTGAGGTTGCTGAGCTTCTCCACATAGCCGTCGGAGATGCGGTAGGAGTAAAGATTTGCAACATAGGTCTCTGCCGCCTCCTCACCGGAGCCGAGAACCTCGGTATGGCAGAGCTTGAAGTAGATACTGCCGTTCCAGCCGTAGGGCACGAAGTACATGGTCTGGTAGTAGTCCATCTCGTCCATGAGAGGGACAAAGGAGCCGCTCTCAAGCCGACCGAACTGATACTTCCAGCCGGAGAGGTCCATGCTGCCGTCAGCGCCGAAGGTGACCTTGCCGTACTCGGTGAAGAGCAGAGCATAGACTTCCCCATCGTAGAAGCAGTAGGATTTCACGGCATTGCCGTAGTAGACAACGTCAAATTCTGCGGTGGCGGGGTCAAAGCACATGAGCTTGCCGCTGCAGGTGCCGGCGGTGCTGACACAGAAATAGACCTTGCCCTCATATACACTGAGGTTTTCGATGCGCTGATTGGTCTCGCAGGTGTAGATTTCAACGGCGTCATCTTTACCCGTGGTGGCGTACAGTGCGGTGCGCTCCACGGTGGTGGACTCAAAATACTTGTAAATGGTGTAGTATGTGCTGCCTATCTGAACTATGGCGCTCTCATTCTCCAGGTTGGCCTCATAGGGAGCCATGTCCGCATTTGCCTTGGAATCATAGCCGATGCGCTCGGAGGGCTGCAGCAGGCGGGATATTACCACGGATATCTGTTCACGGTTGGTGAGCCTGTCGCCGCCGAAGCTGTAGTCCGCCCAGCCGGTGAGAACGCCGGAGGCATACATGAGCTTCACGGAATCCACATAGCCTGCGGGAATCTTGTTAAGGTCTGTAATCTGACGGTTGGAGATGGTTGGGAGATCCTCCAGATCTACGGTGCGGCTGAATATGTAAGCCAGAGCATAGCGGGGAATAACCACACGGTCAAGGTTTACGCCCTTGGGGCAATCGGCGGGAATCATGCCGTGACCCTCGCAGTATCTCTGACAGGGAGAGTACCAGTAGTCACCCTCCCTCAGCTCAAGGCGCAGGGCGTTGTTGTTGTATGCGGCATGGATGCGGGCTGCGATGACGATGGCCTGCCCCCAGGTGACGTAGTCCTTGGGTCTGAAGGTGCCGTCCTGATAGCCCACCAGAATGCCCTTATCGTAGGCGGTCTTGATGCCGTTAAAGGACCAAGTGTTGCTGTTTACGTCCTTGAACGTAAAGCTTGTCATCTCTGCAACATCCTCAAAAATGTTCAGCGACTTGCCCGCATTGGCGTCTGCATATGCGCAGACCGACATGAGGGATGCTGCGCAGAGAAGAATTGCAAGAAATCTTCTTATGTTTTTCATTTATCTGCCTCCCATTACGGTGGGTATACCGATATCATTTTAACATTATAAATTATAGCAGGTTACATAATTTTTTGCAATAG
>JABUSQ010000157.1 GCA_021442665.1 Oscillospiraceae bacterium | reverse complement strand
AAGTATTACTGCCTTGGTGTAGGTGGAGCCTACGTCGCAGCCGCCAAAGTATTTCATTTTAATCAGCCTCCATATGTATTGATCATCATTTAACGGTGTTTGCAAGCATTACCATCCCGCTTGATGGCAGGATGGTAATGTTGTGATTTTATTCAGGTCAGCGTATCATGCCTCGTACTTGGGGTACTTATTGACGTCGTACTCCTTATTAAGCACGTCAACACGCTCCATATTGTCGTAGTGATCCTTCAGGAAGGGCTCGACAACGTTAAACAGGAGCTTACCGTCCAGGTCAAAGAAGAATACTGCAAACAGGGCCACGTTTGCAACGGCAAACAGACCGACAGCTTTTTTAACAAACTTCATTTTTCGTTCCTCCTATTACCAGGTCATGTCGTCGTCGATCTCCAGGAGAGAAGGATCGAGAGGCTCTTCGTTCATGACGGTGGTCATGTAGTCGTTGATGAGGCGGCGGATCTCCGCACGGGAAACGATGCGGCTGTCGGGAAGAGCGTGAGGCATCCAGAAGGCCTTGATGTCTCTCTTGCGGAACTCGTCCTCGAACATGCCGTGGACGCCCTGCATGCCCTTGCAGGCAAGCTGGTCGTACATTGCGATCATGTCGCAGTTGAACTTCTGCATGTAATCCCAGCACTCGAAGATGTGGTGCATGCCGCCGACTGCCATACGGCGCATGGGAGCCCACATATGGTAGGTTGCGATATCCTCAAGGCAGTGCTCGTAGCTGTCTGTGCGGATAACCATATCGAACATGAGGGAGTCCATGTTCATGACGACGTTGAGGCCCCAGCAGTTGTAAGCCCAGGTGCACCAGTTGGAGTAGTACAGAGGTGCGCAGGACCATGCCAGAACTCTGTGGCGGGTCATGGGCAGGGTCTTGATATCGTTGCGGACGCACTTCTCAAGGATGGGACGGATCTTTGCATCGGTCTTGTGCCAGATGGGCAGATCGCCGTACTGGGACTGGTAGATGCGGTACAGAGCCTGAGCAACGCCGTTGATGGGGTAGTTGCCCTTGGGATTTGCGGCGACTTCCCACTTCTCCCACTCGAACTCCTGCAGCTTGGTCTGGTTCTCGATGCACTTTACGAGGAGATCCCAGTTGAAGGGAACTCCGGTCTGCTCTTCGATGAACTTCCAGCAGCCCTCGATATCCTTCATGCAGTTTTCCTTCACCAGAGGATCGTCAAACAGCATGGGCATGGTCAGAGCGTACAGGGGCTTATCGAAGAACCAGTCCTGCAGAATGGCAGTACCGACAGAGCCGTCGCAAGCCTCGTTGCAGGTGATGAACATGGGGGAGTAATCGGGAACATCGTCAAGGACGAACAGTCCGGCCTCAGCCTGGCACATGGGGCAGGGGTCAGCGGGCAGGCCGATGGACTGAACTGCGTCGATGTAGTTGTGAACGGTGTGGCTGTTTACGTGGCAGGTAACGAAGTAGGGAATCATCTCCACGGAAACATACTGGAACTTATCGCTCCAGGGGTATACGATGCCGCCCCAGGTGGTCTCCTTGGTGGCGATGGTGTGCATGTAAACGTCGTTCTTCTTGCCACCGTTGAGCTTGGTGTCGGCACGGAACATACGCATGAACTGCACGATGGTGGCATTGACCATTGCACGGTAGTGCCATGCAGAGCCCTTCAGAACCTCGCCTCTCATACCGGCAAGACCGCGGTCAAACCAGTGGAGAACGGGGAGGTAGGTCTGACCGACCCAACGGTATCTCCAAACGCCCTTGAGGAAGGTCACAACGCCGCCGTACTTCATAACGTCCATGACCATTGCGACATAGTTGTACAGCCAGATCATGTAGAAGTAGTACAGGGTATCCTTGACGCCTCTCCACTCGCGGTGGTAGTACAGACCGGTCTTGGGCATCTGAATCTCGCCCAGACGACGGCCGCCCTCTTCTGCGGTATGGGGCTTGCCATACCAGAAATCCTTAGCTAATTTCTTAAAATCCATAATTACTTACCCTCCTGGATCTTCTTGATCTCGACACTCTCAACGAATGCCTGGAAACGGGTACGGAGCTGACCGGAAGCGGAGTTTATGTACTCCTTCTCGATGGAGCATACGGGGATGCCGAAGCTGCGCTGGAGAACGATGGTGTCGATGACACGCTCGTAGGACCAGTATTCGCAGAACTTGTTGGATACGACTATGATACCGTCGGCATTGTACTTCTCCACCAGGTCAACAAGACGCTGCTTGCGCTCACGCATATCATGCTGAGGCATGAAGCGGGGGCAGTTTGAGGTATCAAGGTAGTGGCGTGCGATTGCAGCCAGAGGAGTTTCGCCCTCCATAACCTCGATGGGAACTCGGGATTCCTCTGCACCGTAGCAGTAACGGTCGCATACGACCTCTGCACCGCAGCTCTCGATGAGCTTGGTGAACTCGGGATCGTCGTTCTCGGAGCCTGCCAGAACTACTCTGCAGCGGAAGGGCCACTTCTTGTCGGGCTTGCGGCTTCTGACCTCCTCCAGAGTCTCCCTCAGCTTATCGATGATAAGGTACTTGGGGCACACCAGAGTGATGAGCTGGATGACGTGGTACTCATAGCCGGTGATGACGGGATTTTCTGCCTTGCGGAACTCGCCGAGCTCCTGCATGATGGCGCAGATCTCATTGTGCTCCTCGATGGCCTTCATCAGAGCCTCGTCAGAGGTATCGATGCCCAGATTCTCCTTGAGGGGATCAAGAACATGAGCCTGAAGCTGCTTCATATAGTGATCGACGGCGTTTGCGTCCTTCTTGAAGGGAACGTCGGTGAACTCACAGAAGAATTTATCATTCTTGATAACGTCCATATCGGAAACGCATTCAAGCTTCTTCTGCTTGATGTGCTCCTGGAAGCGGCAGGTGACAGTGCAGGTCTCAGTCGCCATCTGTGCGTCGAGGAAGTTGTAGCCGCCCTCGAGAGCGCGCTCGAAGAGGCTGCGTCCGTAGTGGCATACACGTCCGGACATATAGTAGGTTGCGATGTCGGGAGAGGTGCAGCCGGGTGCTCTCAGACGAACGGAGAAGCAGCCGGGCAGGTCGAGAAGAACCTCAGGCATGAAGTAGCAGGTGTAGCCGATGGCAAATTTGCCGTCTTCCTTGCCCTTCTTTACGAGCTCATTGTTCGCATCCTGAAGAAGATTCTCAAAGTAGATCAGATGCTTTAGGTCTTTCACAGAAAACCCCCCATAATATAAAAATTTTTTGACTTGCTTTATCAGGGCGTAATATGCCCTCATTCTACCTTAATATTTTAGCAGAGTGTCACTTTATTGTCAATTGTGTTTTAGTGACATTTGCTGTATTTTCACCTAAAAAAGGCTATATTCGGTATACAATTTCTCTAAATTGTCTATACAAGAAAGGTGCTTAAAAAATCTTTAATTTTTTCGGCAGAGGCTGTGCAGCTCCCCTGTATCATCTCGGGTCTGCCCCCGCCTCTTCCCCCGAGAACGGTATTGATAAGCCCGGAATTTGCCCGAAGATTCACATTTTTACTGCCGATTATGTAGCGATAGCCTGTCTCATCGCTGCCGGAAAACACTGCGGCAACGCCTCCGCATTTTTCTGCGGCGACATTGACAATATCCCTGAGGGCAGGCTCCTCCAGCACATCATCAAATATACAGATATTCCCATCAACCGGGGCGATACCCTCCGCCCTGAGCCTTGCCAACTCTCTGCCAAGCTCCGAGACTCTCTGCCGGAGCCTTTCGTTTTCCTTCAGCATACGCTCCACGCCCTTGTCCGTCTCCTCTCTGGGAACCGAGAGCATGGCGGATATCCCGGCGTTGCTTTCATGTATCCTTCCCAGATAGTCCACTGCGTCCAGACCGCAGAGCATGGTGACTCGCACGCCCTCTCCCCCTCTTCTGCGGCGCTCTGCGGAGAGTATCTTCACGATACCGACCTGAGCGGTGGAGCGCAGATGCGGAGCGCAGCAGGCGCAGATATCCACACCCTCAATTTCAACGATGCGGACGTTCTCCGTCAGCTCCAGCTTGCTGCGGTATTCCAGCGTCTTCAGCTTCTCTTCTGACGGGAAGCCCGTTTTTATCCCGATGTCCGCCGCCACCGCAAGGTTTGCCTCACGCTCTATCTCCACGAGCTGAGAGTGACTCAAATCACCGTCAAAATCAATGGTAACTGCGTCTCTGCCCATGTGGAAGCCCACGTTATTAAAGCCGTATTTTGTGTTCACGAGTCCGGATACGATGTGCTCCCCGGAGTGATTCTGCATCCTTCGGAAGCGCTGCAGCCAGTCTATCTCACATTCGTATTCCTCTCCCTCGCTGAGGGCTTGGTTAACATAATGAATGACCTCGCCGTTTCTTTCGTGAGCGTCCGCAACCTGCGCCCCGCCTATTTTCCCGGTATCGGCGCTCTGTCCTCCTCCCTCGGGAAAGAAGGCTGTGCGGTCAAGAATGACCTCGAAGCCCGCCTTTGTCTCTCGGCAGGACAGCACTTTTGCGGTGAATTTTTTTATGAAGCTGTCAGTATAATAAAGCTTTTCCGTCATTTCTTACTCCTTGAGCCCGATTTTTTCTCCTTGAGCCTTTCAATGGTGTACAGCACCGAGCCGCAGTCGCCCAGCATATGCAGTCTCTCGTTATAGCCCGTACCCATGAACTGATTATTCAGCTTAACGCCCGCCATGAGCGTTGCGCCGTAGTTAACATAACTTTCGGTTCCGTCCGGAATGGAGAAGAATTTGCTGCCCGTGTGCATGATAAGACCGTTGGGGTCCAGCTCTACAGGCAGCACATGCTTCACGAGCCCGCCCACGCGCTTTAAGAGTATCCTCTGTTTTTTGCCCTTCAGGGCGTATTTTGCATTTCTCTCCAGATTCTTCACCGGCAGCTCGTCATAGCCCTCGGAGGCGCAGCAGAGGGTCTGGAAGTGGCCTGCGACATGCTCGCTGCCGTCGGGTGCGGATACCTGCCAGTGGAGCTTGTTGTCCTTTCGCTCGTCAAAGCGGAAGAAGGTTCCGAATTGCAGGGTCTTTCGGTACTTCTTATAGAACTCAATCTGCTCTCTGACCTCCCTGAATTCCTCTCGGGTGAGGTATTTCAGCTCCAGCTCATAGCCCAGTACGCCGAAGGCGGATACATTGAAGCGGGTTGAGAGCGGCGTATCCCTCAGGGTCTGCTGATGCGGAGCGGCTGAGACATGAGCTCCCATGGTTGACTGCGGGTAGAGATAGCTGAGCCCGTTCTGTATCTTCAGTCTTTCCACCGGGTCCGTGTTGTCCGATGCCCATATCTGCGGCGAATAGCACAGCATACCCAGGTCGAAGCGGTTGCCGCCGGAGGAGCAGCTCTCCAGCAGTATATGAGGCCGTGCGCGGAATATTCTCCCCAGCACCTCATACAGTCCGAGGATATATCGGTGATAAAACTCCCCCTGATTATCAAGCACCGGGGAATACGCATCGGAGATATGCCTGTTCATATCCCACTTGACGTAGCTGATGCTCACGCTGTCAAGAATATCTCCCACGCTGCGGACGATATACTCCCGCACCTCCTCTCTTGTGAGGTCAAGCAGGAGCTGATTTCTCCCTAAGCAGGGCTCTCCCGCAGGCGGCTTCACAGCCCAGTCGGGATGGGCTCTGTACAGCTCCGAATCCGGGTTCACTCCCTCAGGCTCGAACCATAGCCCGAAGCGCATGCCCATACCCTCTATCTTGTCCGCAAGACCCTCAAGTCCGTGGGGAAGCTTTTTACTGTTCACGCTGTAATCGCCCAGTCCCGCGGTATCGCTGCTGCGGTTGCCGAACCATCCGTCGTCCATCACGAAAAGCTCTGCGCCTGCATTTTTTGCATTCCTTGCAAGGCTGAGAAGCTTATCCTCGTCGAATTTGAAAAAACAGCTCTCCCAGTTGTTTATGAGCACGGGGCGCTCTCTGAGCTTCCATTCTCCCCTGACGATGTTGTGATTCACAAAGCGGTGGAAATTCCCGCTCATGCCGTTTAACCCCTTATCCGAGTAGGTCATCACAGCCTCGGGGCTCTCAAAGCACTCCCCTTTTTTCAGATTCCACTCGAAGCTCAGAGGATTGATGCCAGTCTGTATGCGCACCAGATCGTGATTGCTCTTTTCCACCAGCCCGAAATGGTTTCCGCTGTATATCAGATTGAAGCCGTAGCATTCTCCGAAATCCTCATTTGCATTGTGGGCGGACAGAAAAAAGCCCGCATTGTGTCGGTTCGAGCTGTTGCCCGTGACGGAGGAATTCACGGTAATGCCGTATTCCACGGGTCTGACGTGATGGTGGGTCTCCTTTATCCAGCCTCCGTCAAGGGTGTGAAGGCGAAAGCCCTTGTCCGGAATATCGAGGCTCATGCTCATGAAGCGGCGGAGGGATATCTCCTCCCCCTCGTTTATTATGACGGCACGGCGGCTTATCACGTCGGCACGGGGAAAAACCGTATAGTACAGCTTCAGATAAACCTCGTGGCAGCGGTCCTTCATGGTAATCTCAAGACTCCGGCAGCTTCCGTCCTCATCGTATGCCGTGGGCAGCTTCTCCATGGGCATACAGCCCTCCGAAATTCTGTGACTCATATAAACGAAATCGCTGGATAGGCTTCCGTCGCACATTCTGACCTCTATGGGAGTCTGGCGGTAATCGCCTCTGCCATGCCCCGACCACTCACAGCAAATACTGTCGAGGCAATAGCTGCTGTCGCCGACATCGTACATGACGCTGCTGCCGTACTGTATATCCTGCTTTACGGCAAGCACCTCGCAGTCATCCTCCTCGGGCACGGGAAACCCGTAGTGGAGCTGCTCAAGCTGACCCTGTTTTCTGATTCTGAAAATATAGCTGCTGTTGTCCGTTCCGAGACGGAAGACCCCGTCTCTGTATGTGATGCCCATAAAATCACCTCTTATTTACAATATCATAATATTCACAGCCTGACAATAAGCTTTGTCGCTCTTGCTATGCTGCGGTATTGTGTGGTAAAATAGAGCTCAGATTGAATTTCGAGGTAAATGCCATGCTGTCTGTAAACGATCTCTCAATAAATTTCGGCGGAAATATTCTGTTCTCCCGGGTAGACCTGACCTTTACCGCAGGAAACTGCTACGGTATCATCGGTGCCAACGGCGCAGGTAAATCCACCTTTGTGCGCATACTGTCCGGTGAGCTTGAGCCCTCCACGGGTTCGGTCTTCATAGACCCCAAGAAGCGCATGTCCGTGCTGAAGCAGAATCAGAACATGTACGACGCCTACTCCGTCATGGACACCGTCATAATGGGCAACGAGCGTCTGTATAACTGTGGCAAGGAGAAGGACGCCATATACGAGAAGCCCGATTTCGACGACGAGGACGGGCTCCGTGCCGCCGTGCTTGAGGAGGAATTTGCGGAGCTGGGCGGCTGGGAGGCCGAGAGCGACGCCAGCCGTATTCTGCAGGGTCTGGGAATCTCTCCCGAATTCCACGGCACTCAGATGAGTGATATGGACCCCAGAGCCAAGGTGAAGGTTCTGCTGGCGCAGGCTCTCTTCGGCAATCCCGATATCATTCTGCTGGACGAGCCCACCAACAACCTTGACCTCAATTCAGTCGTATGGCTTGAGGATTTCCTCATGGACTACGAGGGCACGGTGCTGGTGGTGAGCCATGACCGCTATTTCCTCAACAATGTCTGCACCCACATCGTGGATATCGACTACGGCAAGATAAAGCTGTATGTGGGCAACTACGACTTCTGGTACGAGTCCAGCCAGCTAATGCAGAAGCTCATCAAAGACCAGAACAAGAAGGCAGAGCAGAAGATTCAGGAGCTACAGACCTTTATCGCCCGCTTCTCCGCCAACAAATCAAAATCCCGTCAGGCGACAAGCCGCAGAAAGCTGTTGGACAAGCTCAGCGTTGAGGAGCTGCCGGCCTCGGGAAGACGCTACCCCTGGGTGGGCTTCAAGGCAGACCGTGAGCCCGGCAAGGACAGGCTTTTCGTCACCGAGGTCAGCAAGACCGTGGACGGAGTGAAGCTGCTCAACAATATAAGCTTCATCGTGGGCAGAGAGGATAAGATAGCAGTTATCGGCAAGAACGAACTCGCCGTGACCATGCTGTTCAAGGTGCTCATGGGCGAGGAGGAGCCGGACAGCGGCTCTGTAAAATGGGGTGCCTCCACCACTCAGGCATACTTCCCCAAGGACCACAACAGCTACTTTGAGGACTGCGAATATGACCTCATGGATTGGATACGCCAGTTCAGCGAGGACAAGCGTGAGAGTTATCTGCGTACCTTCCTTGGCAGAATGCTTTTCTCCGGTGACGACGTGTACAAGCCCGTGAAGGTGCTCTCCGGTGGAGAAAAGGTGCGCTGCATGATAAGCAAAATGATGCTGTCCGGAGCAAACTTCCTTGTGCTGGATCAGCCCACAAATCATCTTGACCTTGAGAGCATCGCCGCACTTAACAACGGTCTTGAGGCGTTCAGGCATAATATCATCTTCGCCAGTCACGACCATCAGCTCACCCAGACCGTGGCAAACCGCATCATTGAGATAACCGACGACGGCATCATAGACCGTCGGTGCAGCTTCGATGAATATATGAATATCGCAGGCTACGAGCCTCAGACGAGATAAGAAAAAACCGATGTCCTTGTGACATCGGTTTCATTTCGTCAAAGAAGTCATTTTGGCTTCTTTGACGAATTTTTTGCACTCCGTTCTGCGCCTCAATGTTCGCCTGTGGCGAACAT
>JABUSQ010000031.1 GCA_021442665.1 Oscillospiraceae bacterium | reverse complement strand
CCGTTCACGGGCAGGGAGTTATAGAAGGAGTTGGATATCACAAAGGTGAGGCGCTTTTTCGTTGCGCCGATGAGATTCACGAAATCCAGCGACGCCTGATGGTTCGCCACCACCACATAGGGCCCCTTCACGTCCTTTATCTCGTTTCTTATGAAGCGGCGCCTGAACACAAGAGCCGCCAGCACTCCGCTGGCTGCCTGAGCAAGGCTATAGGCTGCGGGATTGGGTCTTACGTAAAGCTCGTTATTCATTATATCACCCGATTCTTCCGTTTTTTCTTAAATAATACCATACAAGACAGGGTACTTCAATGTTTTTAACTTCCGTTTTTGCATTAAAATATTGCGCGGAGGGGGCTTTTGGCGTAAAATATTTCTATCAACCGCCACAAGGAGGATCATAATGGGAAAGAATATTATCTACTGCTATTCCGGTACGGGAAACTGTCTTGATATCGCAAAGAACATCGCCGCAGAGCTGGGCAATACCGACATCGTCATGATGCGCAGCGCACCCGAGCTTACCGACGCCAGAGGCTACGAGCGTGTGGGCTTTGTATTTCCCTGCTACGCAGGCGGTCTGCCCGCAGGCGTGGAGGACAGCGTGAAGTCTGTCAGGATGGATTTCGACTGCTACCGCTTCGGCGTGGTCAGCTGCGCTGCCTACCCCGGCACGGGCATGCACAGGATAGACAAGCTCGTGCATCTGCACTACCGGGCGACGGTGACTCACCAGTGCTCCTGCATCTGGCTCTTCCCCCACGACATGATGCTGCCGCCTATGAAGGCTCCCCAGGCTCAGGCAAGGAGCGAGAAAAAGGCAAAGCTCATCGGACAGGACGTGAAGGCGAAGAGAGCCACGGGGCATCCCCCTCTGCATCCCCTGAACGCCGCAGAGAGTGCCGCCTGGCCCCTTATGAGCAGGCTAAAGGCAAAAAAGCTCGCCGTCAGCGATATCTGCGTGGGCTGCGGTCAGTGCTCAAGGCTCTGCCCGAAGGGAAATATCAGAATGGTAAACGGCAGGCCCGTCTTCGGCGATGACTGTCTGCAGTGCCTCAGCTGCCTGCAATACTGCCCCTACGCCGCCATCAGCGTGGGCAAAATAACCGACAGGCGTGAGCATTACCACAACCCCAATATCACGGCGGAGGAGCTCATGCAGAAGCTCATACACATAGATTAACGGTAAAAAGCAGGCGTTCAGCCTGCTTTTTCCATATCTTCCTTTTCGCATAATCACTAAAAATTTTCTTTAAATTTAGAAATTTGCACGAAATTTTAGTCATTTTTACGATTTTCGTTGAATTTAGCCTTGACCTTCCTGCGGACGTATAGTAAACTGGTGACACTGGCAAAATTTTAACAAGATTTTAAGGAGTGACATCGTGAGCAACAACAAAACCGGTTTCGGAACCCGAACGGGCTTTGCCCTTGCCGCCGCCGGCTCTGCCATCGGTCTGGGCAACCTCTGGGGCTTCCCCTACAAGGTCAGCGCCAACGGAGGCTCTGCCTACCTGTTTGTCTACATTGCCTGCATTTTACTGCTGGGTGCGGTGGCAATGACGGCGGAATTCTCCCTTGGCAGATTCGGCAGGGCAAACACCGTTTCGACCTTCAAGAAATTGTCCCCAAAGCTTGGCTGGGCGGGACTTCTTGCCGTGCTTATCCCCTTCCTCATCATGTGCTACTACTATGTTCTGGGCGGCTTCTCCCTGAAATTCGCCCTGAACTCCTTTGCGGGAAACAAGGGTAATTTCCACAGCTTCGCCGGGAACTACGGCGACGTTATCCTGCATTCCTTCCTCTTCGCCTTCATCGCCTTCATCATCGTGGCGGCAGGCGTTCGCAAGGGCATCGAGAGGACAGCCAAGATCCTCATGCCCACGGTCATCTTCTTCCTCATCCTCATCGCAATGGTGTCCCTCACGCTGGGCGAGGGCGTCAGCGAGGGTATCGCCTACTATTTAAGACCCGATTTCAGCCAGCTGAATGCCTCCTCGGTGCTGTCGGCAATGGGTCAGGCCTTCTTCTCCCTGTCGCTGGGCTGTGGCGTAATGATAGCCTACGGCTCCTACTCCGGCGAAAAAGTGAGCATAACCGGAGCCACCGCCGCCGTCTGCATCATAGACGTGGTCATAACCTTCCTCATGGGCTTCGCCGTGTTCCCCGCCGTGTTCCACTACTCCGCCGTCACGGGCATTTCCCTCAGTGAGCTCGGTCTGGGCAGCTTCGGACTCATGTTCGTCACCATGAGCATGGTATTCGAGGACATACCCTACATCGGTAACATCATCTCCCTGCTCTTCTTCTCCATGGCTGCCATCGCCGCCGTCACCTCCGTCATCTCTCTGCTGGAGGTGGTGACCCAGTTCATTATCCAGAGATACCGTGTGTTCCGCTCCAGAGCGGCGCTGTTTATCTCGCTTATCTGCTTCCTGCTCAGCATCCCCGTGGCCTTCTCTCTGGGCTCCTCCTTAAACGGCACGGAGACCGTCAGCCTCTTCGGACATAATCTCTTCGAGTATCTGGACATCACCACCAATACCCTGCTGATGCCCCTCTGCGCTCTCATGTCCTGCGTGGCTGCCTCAAAGCTCATCAAGCGGGGCGGCGCTCTCTCCCGGGGCTACTTCCCGGTCATGGTGAAATTCATAACCCCCGCCCTCATCATCGTCATCGAGATATTCGGCATCATCGACCTCATCGCTCCGGGGGGAAGCTTCTCCGCCGGCGGCTGCGGCATCGTTGTAACGGCTCTGGTGCTTGTGGCGCTGTGCATCGCCGTCTACTTCGGCTTCTTTGAAAAGCAGCGCACCGGATGCAACGAGGACGAGCTGAAAATAGACGCAGAGGAAGCCGTAAGAAGAAAGACCGGTCTGCCCAGAGGCTGGAGCAGACCCGAAAGCGAGGGTGAGCATGAAAAACGTTAAGCTGTCCCATGTAATAACCATCGGCTTTGCGCTCTTCTCCATGTTCTTCGGCGCAGGCAATGTCATATTCCCGCCCTTCCTCGGACTGCAGAGCGGCACTCAGTGGGCAGGCGGCTTCGGAGCCTACTACTTCGCCGACGTGGCACTGGCTCTGCTGGCGCTTTTCGCCCTGCTCCGTGAGGGCAGCAGCGAGCATGTTCTTGACCGCATAGGCAAAGCTCCCGCAGAGATACTCATGACAATCATCGTCCTCTGCATCGGGCCCATGCTGGCCATCCCCAGAACCGCCGCCACCACCTACGAGATGGGCATCGTGACCCTCGTCCCCACCCTCCCCTCCTGGCTGTTCTCCATAGTCTTCTTTGCCGTCATCCTCGCCCTGAGCATAAAGCAGTCGGCGGTCATCGACGTTATCGGCAAATTCCTGACTCCCGTACTGCTGCTGGGGCTCTTCGCCCTCATCATCGTGGGGCTTGTCAATCCCCTTGGCAGCATCGACAAGGCCCCCGTGGTGGACAACGTCGTTGTGACGGGAATTCAGGCGGGCTACCAGACCATGGACGTGCTGGCGGCTCTGGTCTTCGGCGCGGTGCTTCTCAAGAGCGCCGCCGACAAGGGCTACGATCAGAAGAGCTCCCGCATGAAGGTGCTGGTGGGTGCCGGTGCGGTTGCTGGTCTGCTGCTGCTGCTGGTGTACTTCGGGCTTGCCTATCTCGGCGCCAGCGCAGTCAATCTCTTCAGCCCGGATATAAGCCGTGCGGAGCTGGTCATCTCCATCGTTCAGCTTCTGCTGGGCAAGGCGGGACTCGTCATCTTCTCCGTGGTCGTGGCCTTCGCCTGCGTGACCACCGCCGTGGCTCTGGTGTCCTCCGGCGCAGAGCATTTCGAGAGACTCTGCAAGGGCAAGGTGTCCTACAAGGTCTTCGTAATCATCTTCTGCGTATTCAGCGCAGTGGTCTCCAATCTCGGTCTGGACACCATCGTGTCCATAGCCGCCCCCATTCTGGGTCTGGTGTATCCCCCCGTGCTGGTGCTGACCATCGTGACTCTGGTGGCTCCCAGACTGCCCAACAGCGTGTGCATCGCCGCCGTGGCGGGGGCACTGCTCACCAGCATCCTCACCACCGTAAGCTCCTTCGGCGTGAGCATGCCGTGGCTCAGCTTTCTGCCCCTGTCCTCCGTGGATATGCACTGGGTGCTGCCCTCGTTGGTCTTCGGCGTCGGCGGCTTTATCTACCGCCTGCCCTGGATGGAGCGGGAGGATTCCTGACGCAAACAAAAGCACAAGACCTGCGGTAACTCTCCCGCAGGTCTTTTTGTCTTCTCTGCCGTGCTGCGGCCCCGCTTTTCCTCATTTTAAACCACACTTCTGCACATTCTGTCCTTTTTCTTCTGCAGGCTGTAAGAATCTTCGGTAAACAGTTGACTTTCCGGGAACTTAGTATTACTATTTTTTTAAGTAAAAAATTTAAAGCTTTTTACCATTTTACGCAAGCAGAAAGGAATTCGTCCATGTTCGACAAGCTGTTAAACCGTGTAGTTTTGCAGATAATGATCAGCAGAGGCAGCAAGACCCTCAAAACGCTGGAGGCTAATGTAAAGAGAGGCAAGTCCCTCAACGAGGAGACGCTTTTCAGGGTACTTTCCGACAGCAGGGATACCGTGTACGGCAGAAAATACGGATTTGAGAACATCAAAACCGTGGAGGATTTCAAGAGGGCCGTACCTCTCAGCTCCTTTGAAGACTACGCCGATGATATAGACCGCATGAAAAATGACGGCGAGGAGGGTCTTCTCACCAACAACCCCATCGTATTCTACGCCATGAGCTCCGGCTCCTGCGGCAGACCCAAGGATTTCCCCGTAACTCAGGAGGAGATCGACTGCTACGCCACCTTTGCCGCCACCCGTCTTTTCGCCTGCACGGAGAATTACCACAAGCAGAAATACGGCAGGGGCTTCCCCAGAGGCAAGGGACTCAACACCATGGTGGTGAAAAGCACCCTTACAAAGCAGGGCATCCGCAAGGGCTGGATTTCCTGCGCCGCCGTGGAAAGTCAGAAGCAGTTTCTGAAATACGTCCTCACCTCCCCGGACGAGGTGCTCTTCCCCACGGAGGAGTGCGACATGAAGTATCTCCAGATACGCTACGCCCTCATGGACAGGGACATGGTCTTCATGGTGGGCAACTTCATGGTGTATCTTGTGGAGCTTATAAACTACGCCAAAAGCAACTGGGAAATGCTGTGCAGGGATATCGAGCTGGGCGTCATCGACCCCTCCGTTGAGCTGGGCCCCAACACCAGAAGGGCGCTGGAGGAGAAGCTCCGTCCCGATCCTCAGCGTGCCGCCGAGCTCCGCGCTCTGGGCGATGCGGGCTTTGTAAATCCCATTATCCCCAAAATATGGCCCAGAATGAGCTGGATAGGTGCCGTGGGCAGCAACAATTTCTCCCCCTACACCACCAAGATGCGCGCTCTCGCCGGTGACGGGGTCTTCATAGACTTCATGCAGTACGGAGCCTCGGAATCCCTGCTGGGCTGCACCAGAGCCTCCGAGGAGCAGGCCTTCGTCCTTATCCCCGACTCCTGCTACTACGAATTCATCCCCATCGACGCCCCCGAGGACAGCACCGACACTCTGGACGTCTCCCAGCTTGAGGTCGGCAGGGAGTATGAGATAATCATCACCAACAAGGCGGGACTCTACCGCTACCGTGTGGGCGATGTGGTGCGTGTCATGGGCTATTATCACGAGATGCCCATGGTGCAGTGCGCCTACCGCAAGAGCGAAATGATACGCCTCACCTGCGAAAAGACCACCGAGGCCATGGTCAACAGCATGATAGAGAGCTTCTGCCGGGAGACGGGCATCAGCCTCTCCAATTTCTCCATCTACGGCGACACCAACGCCACGCCCCCCAGATACGTGCTGCTGCTGGAGCCGGAGAAGAGCGTTGACCTGAGCAAAACACCTCAGTACGAGCAGTTTCTGGAGGAGAAGCTGGAGTATCTGAACATGATCTACGCCGATTACATAAAGAGCAGGACCCTTGCTCCGCTGAAGCTGTACTTCTCCAAAATAGGCAGCCACAGAGAGTATAACCGCATCCGTCTGCAGGGCGGCGGTCTTGAGCATCAGACCAAGCCCGTGCGTGTGCTGGACACTCAGGACAAGCGGGACTTCTTCCTCGCCCGGGTCGAAACCGCATAAGGTCAGCAGAAACCGACCCCCTGTCAGCCGGGGGTCGGTTCTTTTTCTCTGCGATGTATAGTTTTTCGCTTACTGTAAAGAAACAGACCACGATGTGATTGGACGCTTTTCCCCTTTATGTACAATTTTTACCTTATTCTGTAAACAATTGAAGAACAGTCCTTTTCAGCCCTTTACTACTATATTAATTTATGATATTATTACTGCATCGCTAAAATAACTTTATTTTTTACAGGTTGAAAAAGGTATAAAATTGCATTTCTTTACAATGCAGAGAGGAGAACGGCTGAAAATGAAGAAAAAAAGTATTTCTCTGTTTCTGGTGCTGTGCATGGTGCTTGCCCTGTTTCCCTTTGCCTCCTTCGCGGAGGGCGGGGTCTCGGAAAAGAGCGATGTAAAGCGCGTCTTTGACTCCGCCTTCTATGTTGAGGCAAACCCCGACGCAGGTCTGCAGTGCGGCGTGAAGGTCGCCTACGATGACGGAGGCTGCATCGGCAAACTGTATCTGCCTGCCTGCGCGGATACAGAGGCGCTGTTCCTCTGCTGGGACGACGAGGGTCTCACGGTCTCAAGAGACGGCGTCGTATACGAAAGCGGCACCGCTCCCGTTGCCGGCGGCGGAGAGTATTACATCTACAAGGTGACCCGGGGCGCGGCTCTCGCCTATGTCACCGTGAAGACCCTGAAGGGCTCCGAGGGTGTTGCCTCCATGTTCCTGAGCATTGACGAGAGCCTCGGCACCATCGCCGCCATGAACGGCGATACCGAGCATGAGACGGAGTGCTTCGGCTCTCTGAATTTTGACGGTACGGACTACGCCTTCATCAGCATGAAGGGCCGCGGAAACTCCACCTGGGGTCTTGACAAAAAGCCCTACAACATCACCTTCTACAAGACGGCAGACTACGACAGGAAGCTCGGCGTGAAGCTGGCGGGCGACACCACCGCAAAGAAGTGGTCCCTGCTTGCAAATCACCTTGACAACTCCCTGCTCCGCAACAAGGTCGCAATGGATCTTGCTCAGTCTCTGGGGATAGGGCTTGAGACCCGCTTTGTGGATCTGTGGATGAACGGCGAGTATCTGGGCAATTACCTCATGACCCCCAAGAACGACTATGCCGCTCCCGATGGTGGCTATGTCCTTGAGAATGACAACTATCTGGAGCCCGAGGAGCCCCAGTTTATGATCCCCGGCATGTACGAGATCGGCGCAAAGACCGATATAGAGGGCTACTACAACCGCATCACCGTGAAGAACATCGGCGACACCGCCGCCGAGGCGGGTGTTGACCTCGGCGTCATCGAGAGTTACTTCACCGAGGCCTGGAACGCTCTTACCGATTACTCCTCCGAGGACTATCAGAAGTATTTCGACCTGGACTCCTGGGCGAAGATGTTCCTCATGTACGAGGTCACAAAGACCTACGACTGCTTCTCCGGCAGTCTGCTCATGCACCGTGACGGGCTCACGGCCTCCGACAAGCTCATTGCCGGCCCCGTCTGGGACTATGACAACGCCTTCGGCCGCACTCTCCACAAGTTCATCGTGGGCGTTACCATCCCCGGTCAGATGAGCGCGGAGGGCTGGTACAACGACAGCATAGGCATGTCCGGCGTGGACAGACATATGAGCCTGCTTCAGGAGCTGGGCAAGCACAGCAGCTTCATGCAGAGGGTCAGCGAGATATACAACGAGTACCGCTCCGCCTTCGACGGCGCCGTTCAGAATATCGGGCGTCAGCGTGACCTGCTGGCGGACTCCGCCGCCATGAACAACGACCGCTGGGGCACTCACCACATCGGCTCCTACTACGTTGTGCTTCCCACGGTCATAGGCACCGGCGCTTATGCCGTGAGCTATCAGCCCACTCTCACCTGGGACAGCTACGTCAGCAATATGTACGCCTTCACGGAAAAGCGTGTGGCATGGCTCACCGACCACCTCTGCGCCGAGGCTCCCGAGGGCGAGATCAGCCTTGCTCTTGCCGACGGCGGAGGCTCCGTGGAGCTCACGGCCGAGCTCGTCAGCGGACAGGCTCTCTCCTATCAGTGGCAGCGCTCCGATGACGGCGTGCTCTGGCAGAATATTGACGGCGAGACCTCCCAGTCTCTGAGGCTCCCCGCCGGGGAGACCTGCAGCGGCGTTCAGTACCGCTGTGAGGTCAGAAGCTGCGGCGTGGAGATATCCACCCGGCACGGCGGAAAGCTCAATGCCGCCGCAGTCGGAGTTATCGGCCCTGCCGAGCTGAATGTGAGCGTCGGCACCGAGGTCAAGGAGACCGGGCTTCGCGAGGGCTCTCTGACCATGGTCATGAGCGGGCGCAGAACCGGTGAATTCACCTTTGCTCCCTGCGGAAGCGGCTGGAGCATCATGAACGCCGAGGGCAGATATCTTGCCGCCGAGGGGGACAGTCTCCTGTACTCCGACACGCCCTTCGCATGGAGCTTTGACGACGGAATATTCTCCGCCGAGGTCCGTGTATTCAGAACAAAGCTCGGAAAGCTGCTGGGCGTAAGTCACTCTGCCGAGGCTTATCTCACCGTCAGCGGCGGAAGCCTCGCCGTGTCTCTCTCTCAGGGAGCGCAGGCAAGCTTCCTTGTGACCGAAAAAGTTGTTAAAATAGCATAAATCGTAAAAAATCCGGGGGGAATATAATGAAATTATGCTTAAAACGTGCCGCATCGCTTCTGCTGTGCGCTGTGCTTCTT
>JABUSQ010000097.1 GCA_021442665.1 Oscillospiraceae bacterium | reverse complement strand
CCATTACGTCGCCCATGTAATCGTCAGGCGCAGTAACAACGACCTTCATGATGGGCTCCAGCAATGTGGGGCCGGCCTTTTCACAGGCTTCCTTGAATGCCATGCTTCCGCATATCTTGAATGCAAGCTCGGAGGAGTCAACCTCATGGTAGGAGCCGTCAAGGAGAGTTACCTTAACGTCAACCACCTGATAGCCTGCAAGCACGCCTGCGTGCATCGCTCCCTGGATGCCCTGATCGACACAGGGGATGAATTCCTTGGGGATTGCGCCGCCGGTAATCTTGTTGATGAACTCGTAGCCCTTGCCGGACTCATTAGGCTCAACAACAAGCTTGCAGTGGGCAAACTGACCTTTACCGCCGGTCTGCCTTGCGTAGCGGGTATCCGCCGTGGCCTCCCTTGTGATGGTCTCCTTATAGGAAACCTGAGGCTTGCCGACATTTGCCTCGACCTTGAACTCCCGCAGAAGTCTGTCAACGATTATCTCCAGATGGAGCTCGCCCATACCGGCGATTATGGTCTGACCCGTCTCCTCGTCCGTGTAGGTCTTAAAGGTGGGGTCCTCCTCCGCCAGCTTCTGCAGGGCTATCGCCATCTTCTCCTGACCTGCCTTGGTCTTAGGCTCGATGGCTACCCGGATAACAGGCTCCGGGAATTCCATGGACTCGAGGACTATGGGAGCCTTTTCATCACAGAGAGTGTCTCCCGTGGTGGTGTTTTTAAGACCGACCGCAGCGGCTATGTCGCCGGAATAGACCATATCCAGGTCTTCTCTGTGATTTGCGTGCATAAGCAGGATGCGTCCCATTCTCTCACGCTGGCCCTTGGAGCTGTTCAGTACCGTTTTGCCCGCCTCCAGCGTACCGGAGTACACACGGAAGAAGCTGAGCCTGCCCACGAAGGGGTCGGTCATTATCTTGAACGCAAGGGCTGCGAAGGGAGCTGAGTCGGAGGCCTCACGGGTCTCCTCCTCGTCGGTCTTGGGGTTTACGCCGGTAATCGCCGGAATATCCAGCGGAGAGGGCATATACTCCACCACCGCATCCAGAAGCTTCTGAACGCCTTTGTTTTTATAGGATGTTCCGCAGACCACGGGCACCATCTTGACGGAGACGGTTGCAGCTCTTATGGCTCTGCGAATCATATCCTCGGGAACTTCTTCGCCTTCGAGATAAAGCATCATTATCTCGTCGTCGAAATCTGAAATGGCCTCCAGCAGATTTGTACGGTACTCCTCGGCGAGCTCACGCATATCCTCGGGTATCTCCTCGGTGCGCATATCGTTGCCGAGATCGTCGTAATAAATGCGGGCGTTCATTTCAACCAGGTCGATTATACCCCGGAAATCAGCTTCAGCCCCGATGGGAAGCTGGATGGGAACGGCGTTGCACTTCAGTCTGTCGTGCACCATTTTCAGCACATTGAAGAAGTCGGCACCCATGATGTCCATCTTGTTGACGTATATCATTCTGGGCACGTTGTAGTGGTCTGCCTGTCTCCACACCGTCTCGGACTGAGGCTCAACACCGCCCTTGGCGCACAGCACCGTCACGCAGCCGTCAAGCACACGCAGTGAGCGTTCGACCTCAACGGTAAAGTCAACGTGACCCGGGGTGTCGATGATATTGATGCGGGTGTCTCTCCAGTGACAGGTGGTTGCTGCGGAGGTGATGGTTATGCCTCTCTCCTGCTCCTGCTCCATCCAGTCCATGGTAGCGGTACCCTCATGGGTCTCACCAATCTTGTAGTTGACGCCCGTGTAGTAAAGAATACGCTCTGTGGTCGTGGTCTTTCCGGCGTCAATATGAGCCATGATTCCGATATTTCTGGTTTTTTCGAGTGAATACTGTCTGGGCATATAATTCTCCTGTTCAGATTACCATCTGAAGTGGGCGAATGCCTTGTTGGAGTCTGCCATCTTGTGGGTATCTTCGCGCTTCTTGACAGATGCACCGAGATTGTTGCAGGCATCCATAATCTCGCCTGCCAGACGTTCCTTCATGGTCTTTTCGCCACGCTTGCGGGCGTAGCCGACCAGCCAGCGCAGGCCGAGAGTCTGACGGCGTGCAGGTCTTACTTCGATAGGTACCTGATAAGTTGCACCGCCGACACGGCGAGCCTTAACCTCGAGGCTGGGCATGATATTGTTCATTGCTTCGGTGAAGGCCTCCAGGGGGTCCTTACCGGTCTTTTCCTTGATGATGTCAAAAGCGTCGTAAACGACCTTCTGAGCAACACCCTTCTTGCCGTCCAGCATAATAGCATTGATGAGCTTGGTCACCAGCACGCTATTGTACATAGGATCGGGTAAAATTTCTCTCTTGGGAACATTACCTCTTCTGGGCACTTTTGCTTCCCTCCTTCATTAAAAAATGATTTCACAGGTACTCGGAGCCATTATTGCTCCGTCTGCGCCCCGAGGTTATCTTTATGATAAACAACAGGGCAATTCAGGCAGTCCCGGCGGGACTTGCCTATGCTGTCGGTTTCTTACTTTTTCTTTGCAGCACCTTTGGCAGCTTTGGGTCTCTTCGCACCGTACTTGGAGCGGGACTGCATACGTCCGTTGACGCCCTGAGCATCCAGAGTACCGCGGATGATGTGGTAACGCACACCGGGAAGGTCCTTAACACGGCCGCCGCGGATCATTACCACGCTGTGCTCCTGAAGATTATGGCCGACACCGGGAATGTAAGCGGTGACTTCGTAGCCATTGGTCAGACGTACACGGGCGATCTTACGCAGTGCGGAGTTAGGCTTCTTGGGGGTGGAGGTACGGACTGCAGTGCAGACGCCTCTCTTCTGAGGTGAGCTCAGGTCGGTCTCGCAGTTCTTCAGGGTGTTCAGGCCCTTCTGCATTGCGGGAGAGGTGGACTTGTAGGTTACCTTTTCTCTGCCTTTTCTTACCAGCTGGTTAAATGTAGGCAATTTCATTTCTCCTTTCTTCGAAAATTTTACCCTTGAAAATCAAGGTCTCGGGGAGCTGTTTTGCCCACAGGCGCAATAGCCCCACACGAATTAAAATTTTATCAGATTGCACAAATTCAGTCAAGTATTTTTTTGCAGAAATCCAAATTTATTTTCGCTGTTTTTCGTCCCCGGGGGCATATTATCGGGCTGCGGAGGACATCTGTTTTCTCCGTAAAAACACCTGAGTGCCGCCCTGCGGCGGCACTCAAAAGCGTGCTTAAATTGCGTTGTTTTTGCCCACCAGCACGGAAAGATCCACAAAGGGTACGGGCTCTGCGGAGATGCTGTCGTCGGTCTTTTCCTCAAAGTCACGGTACATTGCGAGACCGCTGCCTGCGGGGATAAGCTTACCGATGATGACGTTCTCCTTCAGACCTACAAGGTGGTCGACCTTTGCCTTGATGGCTGCCTCGGTGAGAACTCTGGTGGTCTCCTGGAAGGAGGCTGCGGACATCCAGCTGTCCGTTGCCAGAGAGGCCTTGGTGATGCCCAGCAGAAGCTGAGTATAGGTTGCCTTGGTGAGGCCCTCCTCACCCTCGGCGATACGGCGGTCCACCTCGCGGTTTGCGGCCTTCAGCTCGCCGATGTCGATGGTTGCGCCGGAGATAAGCTCGGTGCTGCCCGCCTCGTCTACCTTGATCTTGCGCATCATCTGACGGACGATGATCTCGATATGCTTGTCGTTGATGTCAACGCCCTGCTGACGGTAGACCTTCTGGACCTCCTGAATGATGTAGTTGCGAACGCCGGGACGGCCGAACTCATCATCGTTAACGCCTCTGATGGCGAGAACCTCGTGGGGGTTGAGAGCGCCCTTGGTGAGCTCCTGTCCCTTATCCACTCTGTCTCCGGTCTTGACCTCAAGACCTGCGGAGTGGGGAACGGTGTAGACACGGGTTTCGCCCTCTGCCTCGTTAATGACGCTGATGGCATAGACTGCGCCCTTCTTCGTCTCCTCTATGGAGACGGTGCCGGATATCTCGGCAAGGACTGCCTGCTTCTTGGGTCTGCGTGCCTCGAAAAGCTCCTCGACACGGGGAAGACCCTGAGTGATATCGTCGCCTGCTACGCCGCCGGAGTGGAAGGTACGCATGGTAAGCTGAGTACCGGGCTCACCGATGGACTGGGCTGCGATAACGCCCACGGCTTCGCCGGCGTTGACGGGCTTGCCGATGGCGAGGTTGATGCCGTAGCACTTGGCGCAGACGCCGGTGCGTGCCTCACAGGAGAGGACGCTGCGGATGAGTACCTTGTACACGCCGTGCTGCTCCAGAACTGCCGCATCGTCGGGCATGAGCATGTGGTCGGTATCGAAGATGACCTCGCCGGTGGAGGGATCAACAACGGGTACGGCGGGGAATCTGCCGTGGATGCTGACACCGTAGGACTGCACGAGCTGTCCCCTGTCGTAAACAGCGGACGCCCACACGCCTTCGGTCGTTCCGCAGTCGGGCTCACGGATAATGACATCCTGACACACATCGACCATTCGGCGGGTAAGGTAACCGGAGTCTGCGGTACGCAGTGCGGTATCCGCCATGCCCTTTCGTGCGCCTCTGGAGGAGATAAAGTACTCCAGAACGGAAAGTCCCTCACGGAAGTTTGCCTTGATAGGTATCTCGATGGTCTTACCTGCGGTATTTGCCATCAGGCCTCGCATACCCGCAAGCTGACGTATCTGGTTCATGGAGCCACGGGCACCGGAGCTTGCCATCATGTAGATGGGGTTGTAGGTGTCGAGGCAGTTTGTAAGGGCGTTGGTCACGTCCTTGGTGGTGTTTTCCCACTCGGCGACAACAAGGCGGTAACGCTCGTCATCGGTGATGAAGCCGCGCTTGAACTGACGCTCGATGGCGACGACCTTTTCCTCAGTAGCGGAGATAAGCTCTCTCTTTGCCTCGGGGACGGTCATGTCGGCGATGGAGATGGTGATGGCACCTCTGGTGGAATACTTGTAGCCCATGGCCTTGATGCTGTCCAGCACCTCGGCGGAGATGGTGAAGCCGTGTATCTTGATGCAGCGGTCGATAATATCGCCGAGCTGCTTCTTGCCAACCTGGAAGCCTATCTCATGGTCGAAGGCACGGTCAGGGTCACTGCGGTCAACATAGCCCAAATCCTGAGGAATGTTGGAGTTGAAGATGATGCGTCCCACGGTGCTTTCGATTATACGGGACTGCTCCACGCCGTCGATGACCTTGGTGACACGCACGAGAATAGGCGCATGGAGGGTCACCTCACCGTGGCTGTAGGCCATGATGGCTTCCGCGTCGTCACGGTAGATGTTCAGGGGCTTGTAGGTGGGAGCGGCAAGCTTATTCTCCTCGGCGAACTTTTCAGCCGCAAGGAAGGTGTCGCTGTCCACAATCTCGTTCACGGGCAGATCGGTACCGCCGCAGGAGGTCACGAAGACTCTGTCTGCGCCCTTCTGGTCGTTGCCGATGCGCTTCATGGTGAGGTAGTAGGAGCCCAGAATCATATCCTGAGTAGGTACGGTTACGGGGTGACCGTCCTGAGGACGCAGGAGGTTATTTGCGGAGAGCATGAGTATGCGGGCCTCCGCCTGAGCCTCTGCGGACAGAGGCACATGGATAGCCATCTGGTCACCGTCGAAGTCGGCGTTGTATGCGGTACACACCAGAGGATGGAGCTTCAGCGCGCGGCCCTCGACGAGTATGGGCTCGAAGGCCTGAATACCCAGACGGTGAAGGGTAGGCGCACGGTTCAGCAGCACGGGATGCTCCTTGATAACTACCTCAAGGGCGTCCCAGACCTCGGTACGCTGCTTGTCTACCATCTTCTTTGCGGACTTGATATTGTTGGCAACGCCGTCCTCCACCAGTTTCTTCATGACGAAGGGGCGGAACAGCTCGATTGCCATCTCCTTGGGAACGCCGCACTGATAAATCTTCAGCTCGGGACCCACAACGATAACGGAGCGTCCGGAGTAGTCCACACGCTTGCCCAGCAGATTCTGGCGGAAGCGGCCCTGCTTGCCCTTCAGCATATCGGAGAGGGACTTGAGCGCGCGGGAGTTTGCGCCTGTGACGGCTCTGCCTCTGCGGCCGTTGTCGATGAGGGCGTCCACAGCCTCCTGCAGCATGCGCTTCTCATTGCGGACGATGATGTCAGGGGCGTTGAGCTGGATAAGTCTCTTCAGACGGTTGTTGCGGTTTATTACTCTGCGGTACAGGTCGTTCAGGTCGGAGGTTGCGAATCTGCCGCCGTCAAGCTGAACCATGGGGCGAATCTCGGGAGGGATAACGGGCAGAACGTCGATAATCATCCACTCGGGCTTGTTGCCGCTCTGGCGGAAGGCCTCAACGACCTCCAGCCGCTTCACGAGCTTTGCCTTCTTCTGACCGGAGGCGTTCTGCAGCTCCTCCTTCAGCTCTGCGGAGAGCTTTTCGCAGTCTATCTGCTGCAGGAGCTTTTTTATCGCCTCTGCGCCCATGCCTGCGTCAAAATCGTCCTCGTACTTCTCACGGAGGTCACGGTACTCCTTCTCGGTGAGTATCTGGCACTTCTCCAGCGGAGTGAAGCCGGGGTCGATAACTATATAGTTTGCAAAGTACAGTACCTTCTCAAGGGTACGGGGAGTGAGGTCCAGCAGAAGTCCCATGCGGCTGGGGATACCCTTAAAGTACCAGATATGGGATACGGGAGCCGCAAGCTGGATATGACCCATGCGCTCACGGCGCACCTTGCTCTTGGTGACCTCAACACCGCAGCGGTCACAGATCTTGCCCTTGTAGCTTATCTTCTTGTACTTGCCGCAGTGGCATTCCCAGTCCTTGGTGGGTCCGAAGATACGCTCGCAGTAGAGTCCGTCACGCTCGGGCTTGAGGGTACGGTAGTTGATGGTCTCGGGCTTGGTGACCTCGCCGAAGGACCAGGAAAGAACCATTTCAGGGGAGGCAATGCCTATTTTAATGGCATCAAAGGGTGTATAACTCATTATTCATCATCCTCCTCATCGTCGTCATCATAATCATCGGAATCAAAATAGAAGTCATCGTCTTCCGGCTCGGGGATATCCTCAACGGTGAAGCCCTCTGCGGCAAAGTCCTCTTCGCCGGCGATGAAGGTCTCGTCCTTGAGTCCGGCGTACTTGTAATCGTCCTCATCGTCGTCCTTGAGCTCGATTTCTCCGCCGTCCTTGTCCAGAACACGCACGTCAAGGCAGAGAGCCTGAAGCTCCTTGACCAGCACCTTGAAGGACTCGGGAACGCCGGGCTGAGGAATGTTGTTGCCCTTTACGATGCTCTCGTAGGTGCGGACACGGCCGGTAACGTCGTCGGACTTGACGGTGAGTATCTCCTGAAGGGTATAGGCTGCGCCGTAGGCCTCCAGAGCCCAGACCTCCATTTCGCCGAAGCGCTGACCGCCGAACTGTGCCTTGCCGCCCAGAGGCTGCTGGGTAACGAGGCTGTAGGGGCCGGTGGAGCGGGCGTGGATCTTATCGTCAACGAGGTGGTGCAGCTTGAGGAAGTATACCCAGCCCACGGTTACGTCGTTGTCGAACTTCTCGCCGGTACGTCCGTCGTACAGCACGCTCTTGCCGTCCTCACGGAGTCCCGCCTGACGCAGGGTATCTCTGATGGTCTCCTCGTTTGCGCCGTTGAAGATGGGAGTCGCCACCTTCCAGCCCAGTGCATGGGCGGCATAGCCAAGGTGTACCTCAAGAACCTGACCGATATTCATACGGGAGGGAACGCCCAGAGGATTCAGCACGATATCCAGAGGAGTGCCGTCGGGCAGATAGGGCATATCCTCTCTGGGGAGAATGCGGGATACGACGCCCTTGTTGCCGTGGCGGCCCGCCATCTTGTCGCCCACGCTGATCTTTCTGCGCTGAGCGATGTAGACCCGCACCAGCTTGCTGACGCCGGGGCTCACTTCGTCGCGGTTTTCACGGGTGAAGACCTTGACGTCCACCACGATGCCGCCCTCGCCGTGGGGCACACGGAGGGAGGTGTCGCGGACGTCTCTGGCCTTCTCGCCGAAGATCGCCCGGAGCAGCCGCTCCTCGGCGGTGAGCTCGGTCTCGCCCTTGGGGGTGACCTTACCCACCAGGATATCGCCCGCGCGGACCTCGGCGCCGGGACGGATGATGCCGTCCTCGTCCAGCTGAGCCAGGGCGTCCTCGCCCACGTTGGGGATATCACGGGTGATCTCTTCCGGCCCGAGCTTGGTGTCTCTGGCCTCCACCTCGTGCTCCTCGATGTGGATGGAGGTGAACACGTCTTCTTTCACCAGACGCTCGTTGATCAGAACGGCGTCCTCGTAGTTGTAGCCCTCCCAGGTCATGAAGCCGATGAGGATGTTGCGGCCGAGGGCGATCTCGCCGCCCTGGGTGGCTGCGCCGTCCGCCAGGATGTCGCCCTTTTCGACCTTCATCCCCTTCTCAACGATGGGACGCTGGTTCAGGCAGGTGCCCTGGTTGCTGCGCTGGAACTTGGTGAGGCGATAGATGTGGTCGATGCCGGCGGCATCCCGGACCACGATCTGACGGCCGCTGACGTGGGTGACCACGCCGTCCTCCCGGCAGACGATGACGATGCCGGAGTCGGCCGCGGCCTTATGCTCCATACCGGTGGCCACCACGGGGGCCTCGGGGCAGAGCAGGGGCACAGCCTGACGCTGCATGTTGGAGCCCATGAGGGCGCGGTTGGCGTCGTCGTTCTCCAGGAAGGGGATCATGGCCGTTGCCACGGAAACCAGCTGCTTGGGGGACACGTCCATGTAGTTGATCTCAACGTTTTTGGTCTCGATGATCTGGTCCTTCCAGCGGGCCACGATGCGGTCCTTCACGAACCACTTGGTGTTGGGATCGATGGGCTCGTTGGCCTGGGCTACGATGTACTCGTCCTCCTGGTCGGCGGTC
>JABUSQ010000081.1 GCA_021442665.1 Oscillospiraceae bacterium | reverse complement strand
TTGGGATGCACGCCCCGAAGCTCCTTTTCCCTGATGGAAAACTCCAGTCCCCGCTCTGCGGCAACGGAGAAGCTCACGGGAATGCGCTCGTCATCGGGCTCCATGCCCAGAAGACCCGCGACAACGGCACGGTCGGAGCCGTGACCCTTGCCGGTGTCGGCAAAGGAGCCGTGGAAGAAGATATCGGCCTTCACGGGCTCCTCGCCCAGAAGCTGGCGGGATATAAGACCCATACGCACCGCACCTGCGGTATGAGAGCTGGAGGGGCCGACCATCACGGGACCCAGAATGTCAAAGATGTTCATATAATACCTGCCTTATAATGTAAGTATTGTGCTTTCAGTATAACTAAGCTGCTGTTGATTTGCAACAGCTTTGTTTAAAATAATACAAAGGATGCTGCAGAGACTTCCGCAGCATCCTTTTGCGCAATATGAAATTGTCAGGAGATCTGGAAGCCTGCGGGAACCGCGTCGTCCAGAATGAGAAGGTGCAGCTCCTCCTTGCCGTTCTCCTCGAAGCTGGCGGAAAGGAGCATGCCGTTGGAATCCTGCCCCATCATCTTGCGGGGGGCGAGGTTAAGCACAGCCACCACCTTCTTGCCCACGAGCTGCTGAGGCTCGTAGAACTGGTGGATGCCGGAGAGTATCTGACGGGGAGTGCCGCTGCCGTCGTCGAGAGTGAACTTCAGGAGCTTGTCGCTCTTCTTCATGGGCTCGCAGGCGAGTATCCTGCACACACGCAGATCAACCTTGGAAAACTCGTCAAAGCTTATCTGAGGCAGAACGGGAGGGAACTTGGAAACCTCCTCGGTCTTGGGCTCGGTCTTTTTCTTTGCCGCCTCAAGAGCCTCCAGAGCCTTGTTCATGTCGATACGGGGGAAGAGGGTGCCGCCCTTGTGGACGGAAACGGTCTCGGGCAGTACGCCGTAGAGGAAGGCGTTCTCCCAGGTGGCGAAGTCGGTGCCGCCTATCTGCTCCAGAGCCTCATCGCAGCTTGCGGGTATAAAGGGCTTCAGGAGGGTGAGAGCGACACGGAGAGCCTCAAGAAGGTTGTACATGACGGTGGCGAGGCGGGGCTTCTTTGCCTCGTCCTTTGCCAGAACCCAGGGAGCAGTCTCGTCAATGTACTTGTTGGCACGCTGAATGAGCCTGAACACGTCCTCAAGGGCGAGGTGGAGCTGGAACTTATCCATCTGAGCCTCGTACTTGCCTGCGGTGGCCTTGAGAAGCTCCACCAGCTCATTGTCCACGTCATCGGCCTCACGCTCCGCAATGAGAGTGCCGCCGAAGTATTTTTCCACCATGGCGGTGGTACGGGAGACGAGGTTGCCCAGATCGTTGGCGAGATCGGTGTTTATGGTGGAGATAAGCAGCTCGTTGCTGAAGTTGCCGTCGGAGCCGAAGGGGAAGGTGCGCAGCAGGAAGAAGCGCAGAGCGTCCACACCGAACATATCCGCCAGTACATAGGGATCAACGACGTTGCCCTTGGATTTTGACATCTTGCCGCCGTCGATAACAAGCCAGCCGTGACCGTAAACGCTCTTGGGCAGGGGCAACTCAAGGCTCATGAGCATGGCGGGCCAGATGATGGAGTGGAAGCGCACGATCTCCTTGCCCACTATATGGTGAGCGGGCCAGAAGCGGTCCATATCGTCGTATCTGTCGTTGAGGTAGCCCAGAGCGGTTATGTAGTTGGACAGAGCATCCACCCAGACGTAGACAACGTGACCGGGGTCAAAATCCACGGGGATGCCCCAGCTGAAGCTGGTGCGGGACACGCAGAGGTCCTCAAGACCGGGCTTGATGAAGTTGTTTATCATCTCGTTCACACGGGAAGCGGGCTGGAGAAATTCGCCGCCCTCCAGCAGCTCCTGCACGGGCTTTGCGTACTTGGAGAGCCTGAAGAAGTATGCCTCCTCCTCGGCGTAGTGAACGTCACGTCCGCAGTCGGGGCATTTGCCGTCCACAAGCTGGCTTTCCGTCCAGAAGCTCTCGCAGGGAGTGCAGTACATTCCCTTGTAGGCGCCCTTGTAGATATCGCCCTTGTCGTACATCTTTCTGAAGATGCGCTGGATGGATTCCACATGGTAGTCATCGGTGGTGCGGATAAAGCGGTCGTTGGAGATGTTCATGAGCTTCCACAGGTCGAGGATGCCGCCGTTACCGGTGACGATGTCGTCAACGAACTGCTGGGGAGTCTTTCCTGCCTCCTTGGCCTTCTCCTCGATCTTCTGGCCGTGCTCGTCTGTGCCGGTGAGGAACATGACATCGTAGCCGCAGAGCCTCTTGTAGCGGGCGAGGGCATCGGTGGCGACGGTGCAGTAGGTGTGACCGATGTGGAGCTTGTCCGAGGGATAATAAATGGGTGTGGTTACATAAAAGGATTTGTTGTTCATCATTTTTCTCCAGTCTTTATTATTGATCGGGCGCCTGAACGTCCGCCGGCTCTGCTGAGGGCTCGGAAGACGGTGTGGGCTCCGGTGTTGGCGTAGGTGAGGGAGCGGGCGTAGGCTCCGGTGTCGGCGCAGGCGAAGGTGAGGGTGTCGGCGTGGTGTCGTCCTCTGCGGTGTGGTAGTAGTAGAAGCTCTTGTCCTCCTGGGTCTTGCTGAGGAGATTGCCGTCCCTGTCGTAAACACAGCGGTAGGTGGTGGCGTAGATGCCCTTGGAATCACTGGAGGAGGTGGAGGTCATCTCAACGTAGGTGCCGTCCACATCCGTGCCCCATATCTCCACGGTGAGCTGCTTGTTCACGCATTTCGTGACTATTTTGATGGGCAGGTCACGGTTGTTCCTGAACTTGAACTCAGGGCCGCCCCAGGATACCGTGGCGTCCATGCCGTAGGGCAGATAGCTCACGGCGAAATAGTGACAGTCACGGACGGTTATCTCAAGATTTGAGTAGAGAGCGGCACAGTACAGCGTGGAGGAGGTCTGGCAGATGCCGCCGCCGAGCTCCTGTATCACCTTGCCGCCTGCGTAGGCGCCTGCGGTTTTGTAGCCCCGCTCTGCGGTGCGCTTGCCCACCACGTCGTTGAAGGAGAATACGTCCCCGGGATTGAGTACGGTGCCGTTTATGCTGCCTGCGGACAGCTCCACATTGGTACAGCGTCCCGCAGGGCTGGTGGTATAGCTGGTGGTCTGCTTGCCGAGACAGTCACGGAAGAGCATCCCGTCAAGCTGTTCTTTGGTATATTTCGGCATGGTGACGGTGAGAGGTATCTTTACAAGCCCGCCGCCTTCCGCCGCGTTAAACAGCCTTTCGGCCTCGCTTACATCGAAGTCAATGCCGACACGGCTTTCGGTTGTCTCATTCTTTTCCTTGTCGTAGGAGGAGGAAAGGGGCTCGGCGAATATCTCCCCGTGGATTCTGTCAAAGTCACAGGAGCTGCCCTCCGCTTCGGCGCTGAAGGGGTATACCGCCTCGCTGTCCCCGTTTTTAAAGGCGTCCAGCACCAGCCGGTACATGAGCTCCGGGTCAATGCTCACGGACTCAGAGCCCTTGACAACGTAGAGAAGCTCCGCCTCCACGTCCACGAGGTAGCCCGCCCTGAGCTTTTCGTTAAGCTCCTCCACGGCGGAGTTTATTCTGTTCATAACGGCGTCGGAGTTAATGCTGCCCAGAATGTCGGAGCTTCCCGCCTTGCCGCTTATGCATTTGAAATAAGCCCTGAGCTTATCCGTAAAGCTGCCGCTGTGACCGTAGGCGTAGGCGGCCTCGGCTGCCTCGCGGCTGGTCATGGTGAGTCCCGCCTCTTCGGCGGTGACGGTAAACTCGCAGCCTGCGGGCAGGATCGCCTTAACGGCAACGTCGCTCTGAGCCTCCCAGCCCCCTGCTGTCAGGGCTGCCTCCGCCTCGTCCACGGTCATGCCGCCCACGGGGATACCGTTCAGCACAAGGTTGGGATGGATGGTGCTGCTGTTTCCCGCAAGAAGCACGGCACCCGCGGCAGCCGCCGCCAGCACTGCGACAACGACAAGTACGGTCACGGCGAGCCTGCCGAAGGTCATTTTCTTTTTGGAAGAGGCCTTGCGTCTGCGCTTGCTTCGGGAGGAGCTTTTTTTGATCGCGTGCTTACCCTTTGCCATTATACGTCCCTTCTGCCGTCCTCGGCAAGCCTTCTGTAAAACTCTTCGAACCACTGATTGTCTCCCTGAGGCAGAGTCTGCTTCTCCTGGGCCTCGAAGACGGGCTTGAACCAGGGATTATACTCCACCTTGGTTCCCGTCTGAGCCTCCAGCATGACGTTTATCAGGGAATTGGATATGAGCATACCCGAGGGGGTCAGGCTCCAGCGGTCGCCGTTTTTCCTTGCCCAGCCCTTGCTGCGGAAAGACTCAAAGGTTTTCTCCAGCGGCGTCCAGTCGCTGAGATATATTCTGTGGTACTCATCCTCGTTTATGCCCCGGCAAAGGCGCATACCGAGCATGATGTATTCCGCTGCGCTCTGTACGGGTATGGACTGCTCGTACTCGTCGATTATCTGAGCATCGCCCTTGACGGCGGAGATATAGCCCTCAAGGCTGCGGATATAGCTGTATCGGACGCCGTTGACATAGGAGTGAGCTCCGGGCCCGAAGCCCATATAATCCTCCAGCGTCCAGTATTTCATGTTGTGCCTTGACTCGTAGCCCGGCACGGCGAAATTGGATATCTCGTACTGGGGAAGACCGTACTTTTCAAGGGTCTCCACGGTGTACAGATACATGTCCGCCTGAGCGTCGTCGTCGGGAATAAGGGGGGAATTCAGGTACTCCCGATGCATGGGCGTACCCTCCTCAAGCTTCAGCGCATAGCAGGACAGATGCTCGGGATGCAGCTCCAGAGCCCGGGACAGGGTCTGAGCCCAGTCGCCCTTGTTCTGGCTGGGAAGCCCGTAGATAAGGTCGAGGCTCACGTTGTCGAAGCCCGCCCGTCTTGCCATATCCACCGCGTTCTGCGCCTGACGGAAATTGTGCCGTCTGCCGATGATCTTCAGCAGGTCGTTATCCGCCGACTGAACGCCCACGGAGAGACGGTTTACACCCTCACGGCGCAGAAGCTTCAGCTCGTCAAGCTTCACGGAATCGGGGTTTACCTCCACGGTGATCTCGGAATCGAGGCGAACGTTGCCCTGACGCTTGAGCTCATCCAGAATACCCACGATGCGTTTTGCGCCGTAGTGGCTGGGCGTACCGCCGCCGAAGTAAATGCTGTCTATCTCAAAGGAGCTCATGGAATCCTGAGACTCGGAGATATGTGACAGCAGAGCCGACTGATAGTCCGGCATCCGCCTGTCACAGCCTGCCAGCGAATAGAAATCGCAGTAGGCGCATTTGCTTGCGCAGAACGGTATGTGTATATATATTCCCAATCGCTTACCCATTGCGACCTCCGTTAGCTGTCAGAAGAGCTTGGTCACAAGCTCGGTGTAGCCGGCGATATCCTCCACCTCACAGCCTGCAAGAAGCTCTGCCTGAACGTAGAGTATTTTGGAAAGCTCTGCGGCTCTGTCCCGGTCGCCGCCGTCAAAGGCGGACTTTATGGCCTTGAAGGCCTGATGCTCCGCGTTTATCTCCAGCACACGGTCGGCACGGAGGGAACGCATCTCCTCGGAGGGAGCGCTGCGGCGGAAGTATTTCTCCATCTCCAGAGTCATGCCTCCGGGGGCGCTGGTGAGGCAGCAGGCGGAGGAGACCAGCTTGGTGGAGAAGAGAACTATCTTGAGGTTGGGGTCGGCTATGCTGTCACGCATGAACTCGAATATCTCTTTGGAGGACTCGGATTTCTCGATGGCCTCCTTCTTCTCCTCCTCGGTCTTGAAGCCCAGATCGTCGGTGACGATGTTGAGGAAGGCCTTGCCCTCGTAGTTTCTGAGCTGCATGAGCACGGTCTCGTCGATGGGAGAGGTGAGGTAGAGTATCTCGTAGCCTCTGTTACGGACATCCTCGCACTGGGGCAGAGCCATGGCGTGCTTAATGGTGTCGGCGGAGCAGAAATATATAGCCTGCTGGCTCTCGGGCATGTTGTCCACATACTCCTTGAGGGACACCATGCTTTCCTCGCCGGTGCTGTAAATGAGCAGATCCTTGAGGAAGTCGGTGTAGCGTCCGTACTCGTCGCAGACTCCGCACTTGATGTGGATGCCGTAGTTTTTCCAGAACTCCTCGTACTTGGGACGGTCGTTCTTCATGAGCTTTTCCAGCTCGCCCTTTATCTTCTTCTCAAGATTCTGACCGATGACCTTGAGCTGACGGTTGTGCTGAAGTATCTCACGGGAGATATTCAAGGACAGGTCGGGGGAGTCCACCACGCCGCGGACGAACTCGAAGTAATCGTGGAGAAGCTTGTCGCACTCGTCCATGATAAGCACGCCGTTGCAGTAGAGCTTGAGCCCCTTGTGAGCGGTGGCACCGCTGAGACCGTTGTCGATGTCCTTGGCGGGGACGAAGAGCAGCGCCTTGTAGGAGATATTGCCCTCGGCGTTGACTCTCAGGGTGACGGCGGGGTCGTTCTGATCGCGGTTGGTCTCCTTATACCATGCGGCGCAGTCCTCGTCGGAGACATCCGCCTTGGAGCGCTGCCAGATGGGGATCATGGAGTTTACGGTCTCGGGGGCGGTGACGGTGACATTCTGCATGACGGGATTGCCGTCCTTGTCCGTCTCCTCCGTGGGCTGCTTCTCGGTGTGGGTTATGTCCATGACTATGGGCCAGCGGACATAGTCGGAGTATTTCTTAACCAGAGCCTTGAGCTTCCAGACCTCAAGATAGGAGCCGAAAATCTCCTCCTCGGTATCTTCCTTTATATGCATGATGACGTCGGTGCCGCTGCGGTACTTGTCGGTCTCCTCCACGGTGTAGCCGTCCACGCCCTTGCTCTCCCACTTGACAGCCTTCTCCTCGCCGAACTTTTTGGAGATGACGGTGACCTTATCCGAAACCATGAAGGCGGAGTAGAAGCCCACGCCGAACTGACCGATGATGGAGATATCCTCAGCCTGAGCTGCATCCATCTCGCCCTTGAACTTGTTGGAGCCGCTCTTGGCGATGACGCCGAGATTGGACTCGGCCTCCGCAAGAGTCATGCCGATACCGTTGTCGCTGACGGTCACGGTGCGGTTCTCCTTGTCGATGTAGATGCGGATGCGGTAGTCCTCGCGGTTGAGACCCACGCTGTCATCGGTGAGGGAGAGATACCACAGCTTGTCGATGGCATCGGATGCGTTGGAAATTATCTCACGGAGAAAGATTTCCTTGTTGGTGTAGATGGAATTGATCATAAGGTCAAGGAGACGCTTGCTCTCGGCCTTAAACTGCTTTTTGCCCATATTTTTAATACCTCCGTATTTAAGTCGCATAATTACGCATTATAATTGAAATACCATTATACCACATTATTCGAATTTTTCAACCAAACAGCGAAAAAAGCAAAGAAAAACTAAGAAAGCCGGAGTTTTCTCCGGCTTTCTGAGCGGTTCATGCTTTACAGAGCCTCTGCAAATTTTGCAAGAAGCTTCTCCATGGTGGGCAGGACGCCCTCGATGGCTATCTCAGGCTCGCGCTTTGTGGTGCGGGCGTATACCTCTTCGTTCATTTTGGTGGAGTAGAAGGCAAGCTGTACACGGCAGGTCTCCATGGCGGTGCGGGCAAAGAACAGGGCGGAGGAGGCGATGGCGGCAGTGCAGGGGCAGAGGGAATCCGCCACCTTGTCCAGTACCTCCACGGTGCTGATGACGCTGTAGATTATCTCGCCTACGATGGTGCAGGCGGTGCGGTAGCCGCCCTCTATTTCGTTTTCGGGGGCATTTGCCTCGAGACGCTTCTCCAGAGGCAGCTTTGCCTTGTTCTCCTCGTCGATGAGATGCAGGAAGTAGGTACGCAGAGTTTCGAGATTCCCGGCGGCGTTCTTCATGGCCTCGTCCTTGGAATTGGTCTTGTTCACGGCCAGCAGAGCCAGAGCCGCAGCGGTGGCGGCGGCCTCTGCGGCGGCAGAGCCGATGCCCAGCTTGTTGTCCGCCTCGGAGAGGTCCTTGTTGAAATTGTTAACGCTCTTTCCGGCAAATAAAACGGTCTTGAGCTCGGAAACATTCAGTTTGTCAGCCATATTATGTTGCTCCTTTTCGATGATTTGACAATAATGAAAATTGACTTTATACTGTATTGTACAATATAAGCGTAAACTAATCAAGAGTGATAAAAAGCGTCTGGAGGCATAATTTTGAAGATTCTTATCTGCGGCGATGTTAATGCCGGAAAAAGCACGCTGATACGGAGACTGGAGCCTCTGTTCGGCAGGGAGCCCCGGGGCTATATAACGGTGCGTATGCCCGAGGACGAGGCGGGCGTCTCCGAGGTATATCTCTACGACAGGGCGAATCCGCCCGGGGATGTACGTGACAGCGCCGTCATAATGAGATTTTTTCCCGACGGAAGAGCGGAGAAGCATCCGGAGCTTCTGGACACCCTCGGAGCCGGGTATCTGGAGGATATCCCGGAGGGAAGCCTTGTGATACTGGACGAGATAGGCACTCTGGAGACGGACGCACCCAGCTTTCAGAGGGCGGTTCTGAGGATACTGGAGGGCTCTTATGACGTTTTAGCCTCCGTAAAGGCGCAGAACACGGACTTTCTCCGCACCGTCCGCAGCTATCCCGGGTGCGAGCTTTTTATAATAACTCCCAGAAACAGGGAGGAGCTTTTCCTTCAGCTTGAGGAGCTGGTCAAGCTGTGATTTTTCACAAAATTCGGTCTCAAATTTTGACGAAAAATCATGGGGGAAAATCAATATATGGTGTTGCCTGACGGCAAATATGTGGTATTATTTTAAGTACAAAACTTTTTTGGAGATACAAAATGAAGAGGATTTTAAGTGTATTGCTTCTTGCCGTGATGCTTTTCAGCCTCTGCGCCTGCGGAAACGACGACAATAACGAGGCCCCCGGCAAAGAGGAAACGGGACTGCAGACCTCCGCAAAGGATTTTATTGCGGCACTGCAGCAGAATACCGGAGCGAAGACTGCCGATAAGCTTCTGGGCACGGGGGACGACGATTATGAGAGCCTGCTGAGTATGTATCTGGGTGTGGAGCCCGCTCTCATCTCCGACGGAGCAATGGCCT
>JABUSQ010000070.1 GCA_021442665.1 Oscillospiraceae bacterium | reverse complement strand
GTGACTCGAACACACGACCTGCTGATTACGAATCAGCTGCTCTACCGACTGAGCTATACCAGCAAAGTTGCTTTAACATATTAGCACAGCCCGTATTGATTGTCAACGGCAAAGAACAATACAATTCGTAATATAAAGAAAACACCTATGACTTTTTTCGTCTGAATTCTGCTTTTTTCAGCAGAATTTCAGTTTATAAGGCGCAAATTAAGGCTGTTAATGGTTTGCATAATTATTACGTATAAAAAATATTCAGAGAGTTATCAACATTTTCAACAGCTTTTTGAACACACTGAATACTCTTATTTATCAACATAATTTGAGATTATTAACAAAATTATACAAAACCGCAAATTGATACAGGTTACAAATCGGAAACGACAATTGATTTACATAACATTATCAAGGCATCATTCCGTAGCAGTCAAGTGAGATGTATTTTTCGCCTGCCACGATTATATGATCCTTAAGCCTTATTCCAATGACAGACAGGGCTTTTTTTATTAGCTCCGTGCATTGTACATCCTCTGCAGACGGCATAAGAACGCCTGACGGATGATTATGAGCCACGATTACGCAGGTGGCTCTGTATTTTAGTGCCAGCTCACACAGGGCTCTTATGCTTATGTCTGTACCGTTTACAATACCGGAGCTTATTTTCCGGCAGGCAATGATTCTGTCTTTGGCATCAAGCAGCATGGCATAGGCACATTCATTTACCTCATATGCAAACTTTGCGGTAAAGTAGCATCCGGCTTCCCTGCTTCCGCTTATCGTCTCCCCTTCAATGCTCTTGCACTCAAGATAACGCTTGTTCATCTGCGTCACGAGGGATATCAGCGTTGCCGTATGCTCGCTGACTCCGTCCACCTGCATGAGCTCCTCCCTGCTTGCCTCCATAACCGCAGCATAGGAGCCGAAGGTATCTATAAGCTCATGCGCCAGAAGATTAGTGTCTCTCCTCGGTATCGCATAGAACAGTAGCATTTCCAGTACATTGTGGTCACTGAAGCCCATGATTCCGGTCTCTGCGAAACGCTGCTTCATGCGCTGTCTGTGACCCTCATGGGTGTTTTGCACTTCCTTCTTTTCCTTAGCTTCTCCCATGTCCGTCCCTTAAAGCTCCATATTTGCGTAGGCATTTAAATCGCTTTCTGCAGTGTTGCCCGCAAGAAACTCATAATAGCCCTGACAGCCTATCATCGCTGCATTATCTCCGCAGAGCTTCAGCGGCGGTACAAACAGCTCAAAGCCTTCCTTCTCCGCTGCCGCTTTGAAATCGGCTCTTATTCTGGAATTAGCAGCTACACCGCCTGCGGCGGCGATTTTTTTATATCCGAGTTCCTTTGCCGCCATGACCGTTCTCGGTACAAGAGCATCGCTGACAGCGGCCGAGAAGGAAGCCGCAAGTGATGGTCTGTCCAGCTCCTCGCCCTTCTGTTCTGCATTGTGGACAAGGTTTATCACTGCGGTCTTGAGCCCTGAAAAGCTCATATCGTAGGGCGCACCCTCAATGCTGGTTCTGGGCAGTCTGTACTTTCTGTCGTCACCGCCCTGTGACAGTATGTCCATGGGTCTGCCTCCGGGATAGGGCAAGCCCAGAACACGGGCAGTCTTATCAAAGCACTCTCCCGCCGCATCGTCACGGGTCGCACCGATTATCTTCATATCTGTGTAGCTGCGCACATCAATAAGCATGGTGTTTCCCCCGGATATGGCAAGGCAGAGGAAGGGCGGCTCCAGTTCGGGATAAGCGATATAGTTTGCCGCAACGTGTCCCTTAATATGATGCACGGGAATGAGAGGTACGCCGAGGCTCATGGCAACGGCCTTGGCAAAATTAAGCCCCACCAGCACCGTACCTATTAGTCCCGGAGCATAGGTAACTGCCACGGCATCAATTTCACTGCGGGAAACGCCCGATACGTCCAGAGCACGTTGGGCAAGCCGTGAAATTACCTCTACATGGCTTCTGGAGGCTATCTCAGGAACAACTCCGCCATAAACGGCGTGGAGATCAGCCTGAGAAAAGACCTGATCGGTTATGACCTTACGTCCGTCCTCGACTATGGCTACCGCCGTTTCGTCGCAGGAGGACTCAAATGCAAGTATTTTCATCTTTATCCCTCAATTCAGATAGCTTGTCATCAGTATAGCATCCTCCGTGGGCAGAGTATAGTAGTTTTTTCTCCGTCCTACGTCGGTAAATCCGTGTTTTTTATACAAAGACCGGGCGGGCTCATTGCCTGCTCTGACCTCCAATGTCATGAAGACGAGCTTTAAATCCCCGCATACCCGGCGAAGCTCGATTATCAGCATATCCGCAATGCCCCGCCGGCGATGCTCCGGAGCCACGGCGACATTGGAGATATATCCCTCGTCAAGGACATACATGAGCCCCACATAGCCGAGGACCCTTCCGTCCTCCTCCGCCACCAGCAGCACATGGCTTCCGTCCGGCATCTGGGAGCGAAGCTGTTCCTCTGTGAAGGGCACCGAGAAGCACCGTTTCTCAATGGCAAGTATCTGCTCTATGTGCCTCTCCCCGGCACTTACAATTCTGATGCCCATTTCAATCCTCTAAAATATTCAGCTCGTCTATGACGGTGAGCACCGCGTCGTTAAGGCGGGCGATGCATCTTTTCCAGCCCAGCGGCAGGCTCGGAGGCTCTATATCCTCCATTGCGAGGCACATTATCCTGTCGTCAAGGTCCTGATACTGCTGAGACAAAAGCTCCGCCTGCCCCGCCGTCATGCACAGAACGACATCATATTTCTCCATCAGCTCACGGCTGACTCTGACAGGTCTCATGCGGGATATATCTGCACCCAGTCCCGCACAGACCTTCGCGGCCTTGAGGTTTATTTCTGCACAGGCTTTACCTACAGCAGCGGAGGAAACCGAAACCGCTGCTGCATATCCCGCTCTGTTTGCGTTGAATATCGCCTCTGCCGCGGGAGCAAGGGCCGAGCAGTCATCGTCCGTAAACAGAATACTGTGGACCTCTATGCCGTTAAACCCGCACAGCTCCGCCTGACGCTCATCCCAGCGTTCAAGGCTTCTGTCCCCTGCCATGCTCTCCACATGGTGGGTCAGCTCATGATGCAGGGTTTTTTTAAGACGTTCTCTGAACCTTTCGTCCTCCGTCTCACCGTAAAGTTCGGTGAAGGAGCCGTAATAAAGCTCTACATATCTGCCCAGATTATTGACAAAGTAGGTTCCCAGAGTGACAGAACCGTCCTCCTCAGTCTTTGCCTCCTCCATGAGCATCACGCCGCCGTTCAATTCCCGAAAGATTTCATCGGGTAGTTCATCTATAAGGTCGGCAAGTACGTTTGCCGCTTCACCGTAACTCAGCATCAATGCGCCTCCGCCCAGCTATGGCCGGCCTTTGCCTCCGCCGTCAGCGGAACAGCCAGCACGGTCACATTTTCCATCTCCTCGTCAAGGAGCTTCTTCACTGCTTCGACCTCGTCGTCGGGACATTCGCAGATTAGCTCGTCATGCACCTGCAAAATCAGCCTCGAGCGGAGCTTTTCCTTCTTAAGTCTGCGGTAAACATTCACCATGGCAAGCTTTATGATATCCGCCGCCGTACCCTGAATGGGCATATTAAGGGCTACACGTTCGCCGAAGGAACGCTCGTTAAAGTTCTTGGAGCTGAGCTCCGGCAGAGCTCTTCTTCTGTTGTAGAGGGTTTTCACATAGCCGTCGGCCTTAGCCTGCTCCACAACATCCTTCATGTATCGTGAAACTCCGCTGTATTTTTCCAGATAGGCATCCATGTACTCCTTTGCCTCGTAGGGCATGACCCCGATATCCTGAGACAGCGACCACGCTGAGATGCCGTAAACGATGCCGAAATTGACCGCCTTTGCTCTGCTCCTCTGCAGTGCCGTAACCTCCTCGAAGGGGGTATTGAACACCTGCGATGCAGTCACCCTGTGAATGTCCTCGCCGCTTAAAAACGCAGCCTGCATATTCTCGTCGCCGGAGATATGGGCAAGAAGGCGAAGCTCTATCTGGCTGTAGTCTGCGTCAACCAGAGTTTTTCCCGGTGCTGCGATGAACATTCTCCTTATCCTGCTCCCCAGCTCCTTGCGGATGGGGATATTCTGCAGATTAGGCTCGGTGCTGGACAGTCTTCCCGTAGCCGTCACAGTCATCTGGAAGCTGGTTTTTATGCGTCCGTCGTTCCCGTCAATGAGCTTTAAAAGTCCGTCTGCATATGTGGATTTCAGCTTTGTGAGCATACGGTATTCCAGAACCATATCGACGATGGGATGCTTGCCACGAAGCTTATCTAACACATCCGCATTGGTGCTCCAGCCTGTTTTTTTCTTCTTCCCTGATGGAAGCATAAGGCGTTCGAACAGCACCTCTCCGAGCTGTTTGGGAGAATTGATGTTGAATTCCCCGCCTGCAAGCTGCCAGATGTTGTCCTTCAGCTCGTCTATGCCGAAGCTGAGGCTGTCACCGAATTCCGCCAGCGCCTGCTTATCCACCAGAAAGCCCTGAAGCTCCATGTCAGCCAGCACCTCGCACAGGGGCAGCTCGATCTCATAAAAGAGCTTTTCCATATCAAGCTCACTTAGCTTTGCCTCCGTGACGGGCTTCAGCCGCCATATTGCCTCAGTGCCGTGGAGATCCGCTTTCAGATAGCGCATGGAGCTTCGCTCAAGAGAGTGGTCTCTGTCGGTGGCGTTAAGCAGATAACACGCCAGAGCAGTATCGTAGATAAAGCCGTCAACAGGCAGCCCCTCTACCATGAGAAGGTGCATAAAGTCCTTTACATTGTGAGAAAGCTTTTTTATCTCGCCGCTGAAAACAAGCTCCTTCAGCTTATCGAATTCCCCCGGCAGCATGCTTCCCCACCATGCGGTATAGACATTTTTCCCGTCGCAGAGCTCAAGGCTGTCAAAGCTCATTGCTCCGTTTTTGCCGAGCTCGGGCAGAATCGCAATACATTCCGCCCCGACGATTGCTGCGCTAAGTGTCTCAAAATCTGCGTTTTCTATTCTCGGGAAGTGTTCGATGCTTTCGTCGGGTAAGCTCTCAGACACCTTATCAAGTCCCCACTTTTCAATGAATTTATTGAAGCCCAGCCTCTTGAAAATGCCCTGCAGCTCCGGTCTGTAGTCTCTGTTCCACAGCGCGTCCTCGGGCCTGAATTCTATTGGAGCCTCCCTGCATATGGTTGCAAGCTCATAGGAGAGCATTGCATTTTCCCTGCCTGCATCCAGCTTTTTACGGACACCCTCCTTTATCTCAAGCTCCCCCAGATGACCGTAGATATAGTCCACAGTGGTGTAGTGGCTTATCAGGTCTGCGGCAGTCTTCTCGCCCACGCCTGCAACACCGGGGATATTGTCCGAGGAGTCACCCATAAGAGCCTTCAGGTCAACAATGTACCTCGGTTCAAAGCCGTACTCCTCACGGAAAACCTCCGGGGTATATTCTGTAGTCTCCGTCTGACCCATGCGAGATTTTACGTGAACTACATGGGTTGTGTCGGTTATGAGCTGAAAGCTGTCCTTATCGCCCGTGATGATGTGGCAGGTCCAGTTTTTCTCCTCACATATCCTGCCCACCGTACCCAGCAGATCGTCCGCCTCGAAGCCCTCAAGCTCAAGGCGTTTTACTCCCATTGCATCAAGCACTTCCCTCAATATGGGCATCTGCACCGCCAGCTCCTCAGGCATTCCCTTGCGCTGTGCCTTGTAGCCCTCGTATTTCAGATGTCTGAAGGTAGGTGCTTTAAGGTCAAAGGCTACGCAGACAGAGTCGGGCTTCTCGCTGTCCAGAAACTTCTGCATAATGCTGAGAAAGCCGTATATTCCGTTGGTGGGCGTTCCGTCAGGCGCATTCATGGGGCGAATACCGAAGAAGGCACGGTTTACTATGCTGTTTCCGTCAAGTATTACAAGTTTCATTCATTTCACCTCGCCTCGGCGCCTGATTATCTCATCACGGAGCTGCGCTGCAAGCTCAAACTCAAGCATTTTCGCCGCTTCCTTCATCTGTTTTTCAAGCTGTCCGATATATTGCTGTCTCTCAGTGGCCGTCATCTTCAAACCGTCACGGCGCTTCTTCTGAGCACCGTCCGGAGCTGATATCTCAAGTATATCACGAACGCTTTTGACAATGGTTTTCGGTATTATGCCATGCGCCTCATTATATGCCTCCTGCTTTCTGCGGCGGCGTTCCGTCTCGGTGATGGCATTTTTCATAGACGGAGTCTGAGTATCTGCGTACATGATAACAAGTCCGTCAGCGTTTCTTGCCGCTCTTCCTATTGTCTGAATAAGGCTCGTCTCGCTGCGGAGGAAGCCCTCCTTGTCGGCGTCAAGTATCGCCACAAGGCTGACCTCGGGCAGGTCAAGGCCCTCACGCAGCAGATTTATGCCCACAAGCACATCAAAGTCACCCATACGCAGGGAACGGATTATCTCCATGCGCTCGATAGCACCCACATCATGGTGCATATAGCGGCATTTGATTCCGGCGTTGCCAAGATACTCCGACAGATCCTCCGCCATCTTCTTGGTAAGCGTGGTCACCAGAGTACGCTGATTTTTCTCTATCCTGCCGTTTATCTCACCTACCAGATCGTCTATCTGTCCCTCTATGGGACGCACGGAAATCAGGGGATCCAGCAGCCCGGTGGGACGGATTATCTGCTCTGCGACCTGTGCTGCACGCTCACGTTCAAAGTCTGCCGGCGTGGCGGAAACATATATTGCCTGCTTTATGCGGCTCTGAAATTCATCAAATTTAAGAGGTCTGTTGTCGAATGCCGAGGGCAGACGGAAGCCGTACTCCACAAGACTCTCCTTGCGTGCTCTATCCCCCCGATACATGGCTCTCACCTGCGGTAGGGTGACATGGCTTTCGTCCACAAACAGCAGAAAATCCTCTGGGAAATAGTCCAGCAGGGTCATAGGCGCGCTGCCCGGCGCCCTGCCGGATATTATGCGGGAATAGTTTTCGATACCCGTGCAATAGCCCAGCTCCTGCATCATCTCGATATCGTAATTTGTGCGCTGTAATATGCGCTGTGCCTCCAGAAGTCTGCCGTTATCGGTAAAGAACCTTGTGCGCTCGTCACATTCTGCCCTTATCTCTCCGATGGCACGGTGCATTTTCTCACGGCTTACTACATAGTGGCTGGCGGGATATATGGCTACGTGGTTTACATAACGCGTTGCCGCTCCTGTGACCACGTTGATTTCGCTGATGCGGTCTATCTCGTCGCCGAAGAATTCTACTCTGATTGCCTTATCGTAGGAGTAGGCGGGGAATATCTCCACGGTATCGCCGCGAACTCGGAACATATTGCGCTCGAAGGCTATGTCGTTGCGCTCGTAGCGTATCTCAATGAGCTTGCGAAGAAGCCCGTCAAAGGCTTTTGTCTGACCTGTGCGCAGGGATATGACCATATTGGCGTAATCAATTGGGTCACCGAGTCCGTAGATGCACGAAACGGAAGAAACAACGATGACGTCCCGGCGCTCAAACAGGCTTGATGTGGCACTGTGCCGCAGGCGCTCGATCTCATCGTTTACGGAGCTGTCCTTCTCTATAAAGGTGTCCGTATGAGGGATATACGCCTCGGGCTGATAATAGTCGTAGTAGGACACGAAGTATTCCACGGCATTATCGGGAAAATACTCCTTGAACTCTGCGCAGAGCTGTGCCGCAAGGGTCTTGTTGTGGGCGAGCACGAGTGTAGGTCTGTTGACCTTTTCAATTACGCTTGCCATGGTGAAGGTCTTGCCGGAGCCGGTAACGCCTAAAAGCACCTGCTCTTCAAGTCCGTTATTCAGACCGCTGACCAGTTTTTCTATTGCCTCCGGCTGGTCACCCATGGGTCCGTAGGGTGCGGCTAATTTGAAGCTTCCCAAGCATATCACTCCTCTCCGCACTATTTAATTTATTTATTATATCATATTTAAATAAAAATCACAAGGCGATAAACCTTGTGATTTATGTATCTGCAGAGCTGCGGCATATATGAGAGCGTCATTTATAAATTATTGTCATTCTCTTCAAGGCTGTGCTCCATTACGGCAAATATCAGAACCAGCAGTGCGGTCTCGGGAAAAGGGCAAAGTATTCCCGGATTTGTCAGGGACATCATGAGGATACCGATATAACTCAGAGTAAATATGAATAGTTTTGTTTTTCTTGTTTTCAGTATCAGCTTAATTCTCTCCGAGAACTGCCAGAGAAACGCCGCAACGCCAGTTATACCCAGTGATGCGGGAATCTGAATCAGTATATTGTGGTAAAACACGAGACATCCCGGGAAAATCCCCGGAAAAATACCTATGTTCTTCTGATTGCTCAGACCGATACCCAGTATCGGGTGAGCAAGGAAGTCCTCTATTCCAAGCTTGATGAACTTTACTCTGGTTTCGTCTGAGGAGATAAGCGAACCGTCAATAAGCCTGCCGGAATAAAGCTTCGGCACAAGTATTAAAGCAAGTATTACAATCGGTATACTCAACACAGCGAACAATCTGTTATACAGACTTCGTTTTTCCGTGTCGGTGAAATATTCGTACGCCAGGCATAAGCAGAGCAGCACCGTTCCGAAGAGAAGTCCGCTGCGTGAACCTGTCAGCAGCATACCCGCATACATGGCAGCGAGCCCGAAAAGGTGCAGGCTGTTTTTTCTGATAAAGGGCAGTGCCGAGGGCATACACATGAGCAGAACGCTGGATATGAAGTTCCTGGGCTTGTAGAAAATCAATCTGCCCTTTTCAAGTATGATGCCGAGATTGTCGGCACAGAACACCAGCACGGTGAGCACCGCAGCGATGCCCGAAACGTACAGTATACAGGCAAGGCGCTCGGTTCTGTCATAGCCTCTCTCATTCCTCAGTCTTGACATACACAGGCAATAGATGAATATCATGAAGGCTCCGAGACCGAGTATATAGTAGAAATTAAGAGGCAAAAGATACTCATCAAGGGGTATAACACCCGCTCCGCCTATAATCAGAGCAGCCGAAACGGCAACAAGCGGGTACAGCATACGTCCCTTAACGAAGGGTCTGCGATAGTACACGAGCTGAAAGATAACAGCAAGCGCAAAGGGTGGCACCGCATAGGGAAAATACGCCAGCAGAAAGGTCAGGTCCTTAAAATACGTAGATGCCAGCAGGAAAATCATCATAAGCGGCAGGGTGATACTGAGCAGGTCGTCGCTGAAGACGAGGAAAAATATGCATACGGCAACGAAAAAAAGCATCGCCGGTACATTTATATGCAGTATGAGAGCCA
>JABUSQ010000087.1 GCA_021442665.1 Oscillospiraceae bacterium | reverse complement strand
CCTGCGTTGTTCACCAGAATATCAACCTTGCCGAAAGTCTCTATTATCTGCTTCACGGCGTTCATGAGCTGCTCCTCCACGGTGACATCACAAACAACAGGAAGACATTTGCGTCCGAAGCTGCGGATCTCCTCCGCCACCTCATTGAGCTTGTCCTCTCTGCGAGCAAGGATGGCAACATCCGCTCCCTGACGAGCAAGCGCAAGAGCTTCGCCTCTGCCGAGGCCTGCGGATGCACCGGTTACAACAGCAACTCTGCCGGTAAGATCAAACATCTTCTTTTCCTCCGTTAATCGTCAACTGTTGTTCCTGCAAAGTATCCGCCTCTGACTGCGGTACCGATACGACCGACCTTATCACAGTCACCTATGGCACGGACTCTCCAGCCAAAGCGCTCGGTGAGCTTCTCACCATAATCCGAAAGTCTCTTCAGGCCGAAAGCGCTTATAACAGTATCCGCCTCAAGGCATTCCTCGGTACCGTCTGCGTGGATAATATGCACACCGTCGTCCTCAACGGACTTGACCTTGCAGCTTGTGTATACGCCAATGCCGTATTCCTTGGTCATGCGGTCAAGTGCTGCATAGTTCATCATGTTAAGGTCGGGTGAGAGTCTGGCCGCCATTTCAACCACGGAGGGCTTCTTTCCGAAGTCCATTGCCAATTCCATGGCGCAATCGCAGCCGGACTGTCCGCCACCGCAGATGACAATCTTATCTCCCTTGACAGTCTCTTTATTTCTGTGGGCGTCCTGAACCGTGATAACATTGGGACGGTCCATGCCGGGGATGGGAGGAGTGAAGGGCTCGGAGCCGACGGCGACGATGTATCTGTCGTAGCCCTCCAGCTCGGGAGAGTCCGCTTCTACTTTGGTGTTTAGTCTGAGGTCAACGCCCAGTTTCTCCATCTGAACCTCGTAGTACTTTATAAGTGCCTTGAGCTGTCCCTTGAAGGAGGGGGTCATTGCCGCAGTGACCATGCCGCCTATTCTGTCGGAGGCCTCAAACACGGTGACCTTGTGTCCGGAGACGGCTGCGGTGCGTGCCGCCTCTAGTCCTGCAGGGCCCGCTCCGATAATGCAGACCTTCTTGGGCTCCTCGGTTTTGGGTATGCTCATCCATCTCTCCTGGCATGCCTCCGTATTAACAGCACAGCTCAGGTTTGCCATTTTGAAGGCTGCTGTACGTCATATGCAGTCCTCATTGCATCGGATGCACGGACGCACATCCTCTCTTCTGTCCTCGCGGAGCTTCTTGGGCAGGTCGGGGTCTGCGATAAGACCTCTGGCGAACATTACGAAATCTGCATTGCCGCTCTCAAGGAGCTCCACGGCAGTCTCGGGAGTATGGCTGCCGCAGTTGAGGATGGGGACGGAAACCGCTTTTCTCGCTGCCTCGGTGACGTATGCCATGCATGCGTCTCCCAGATATGCAGGAGGAAAGATGTAATCAATGGTTTCATAGGAGCCTGCGTCCACGTCAAAGGCGTCAACTCCGCCTTTTTCGAGTATCTTCAGTATCTCTACGCTCTCCTCAAGAGTACGTCCGCCGGGGAAGCGGTGATCCAGGGAGATGCGCATGATGACGGGCATATCGGGGCGGCAGCCCTTTTTACAGGCCTGTACTGCCTCGATGGCAAAGCGGCAGCGGTTTTCCACGCTTCCGCCGTATTCATCGGTGCGGTGGTTCCACAGTGGGGAGAGGAACTGGTCGATGAGATAACCTGCGTGGGCGTGAATCTCAATGGCATCGAAGCCTGCCTTGGCAGCATTGGAGGCTGCCTTTGTGAAAAGATTCATGACCTTTGCGATATCATCCTTATCCATTTCTTTGCAGATGATGTTGGGGTCAAGGGTAGCGGGTATGGCAGATGCGCTCATGGGCGTGGTGTATCTGGATGGAAATGCGTTTCTGCCCACGCCGCAGCTAAGCTGAATGGCAATCTTTGCGCCGTGGCGGTGTACGGATTCAACGAGGATGGACTGCTTGGGGATTGAGAAGTTTTCCTCGATGGAGCCCTCGATACAGCCGGAAGCCAGATCCTGACTGATGAAGGTGCAGCCCTCGATGACCAGACCCACGCCGCCCTTTGCTCTGCGGGTGTAGAAGTCTATCTTATTGTCTGCCAGAGTACCGTCTGACAGTGCGGCGTTGGTTCCGTGGGGAGCCTCGACAATCCTGTTTTTGATTTCAAGCTTTCCTATCTTGAACGGGGTAAAAAGTATGTCGTACTTACTCATGTTGTCTCTCCTGATTTGTCTTTTTGAATTGTCCTAAATTTATGTTTAATTGTCATTAAACCGCAAGTCCCGGAAACAGGGCACATACCAGAGCCACGGTGATGGCGCTGATGGCTGTTGCCACTACCGAAATGATGAACACGCTGGGGTAGCCGTCCTTGATTTTTACATCGCAGAAGGCGTGAGCCATGACCACGGTGCCTGCATAGGGCATGGTGTCAAGTATCGCTCCCGAGAAGGAGGAAATACGGTGTATCGCCGCCAGAGAAAGTCCGGCCTTGTGTACGATGGGCCCGATGATAGGTACTGCAATAGCCTGACCCGTTGCAGAGCCGCCACAGAGCATACACATCATGCAGATGGTGACAATAAGCAGCACATAGGGATTTATATCCATAGTGGACAGGGCTGTTACTATCTGCTCGAAGGCAGGTGTACTTTGAACCACCGTGGCAAAGCCGATGACGGCGCAGATGCTTACCACTGCGGGCAATGCCGTAAGGCAGCCGTTGGTAATTGTGGACTTGATGTCCTTGCCGGGAAGATATCTCATGAACAGCAGAGACGCCACAATGCAGGTAAGAATCAGGGACATATTGATGTCCATCTTGATGATGTCAAAGAGGATAACCAGCACAAACATGGGAAGCAGCGTGATTATCATATTGGGCCTTACCGCCAAATCCTCAAACTCCTTGTCCTTGGGACCGTACTCGAAGTGACCTCCGTTATTCACATCCTTGGTGATGAGGAGATTTACCAGCACCGCCATGGCGATTATCTCCACCACAGCTCCTATAAGTCCGGGGACAAGCGCCGCTGTGGAGCTGGTTCCGAGAATTTGCATAGGAATGACGTTGCCGGGCATGGGGCTGCCGGGCAGACCGTTTGCAAATCCAAGGCAGCCGCCGAGAATGCCGGCGACGATGAACTTCTTGGGAATGTCCGCAATCTTGAACAGGGACAGCGCTACGGGATAGAGCACGAAGACCACCTGAGAGGCTCCAACACCGGCAAACTCAAGCAGTGCGCTCATAAGAATTAGAGCCACGATTACTATGTGTCTTCTCTTCTTGGGGCTATAGGAATCCTTGAGGCATATTTTTGCAATACCCAGAGCAATCGTCAGTCCGGCTCCGCTCTCCGAATAGAGAACAGCCAGAACTGCACAGAAAAACATCATGCCGAAATACTGGGCCATGAAGCCGCCCATACCTACAAGGTAATAGTCAATATATGCAGTGGCAGGGTTTAAGCCGTTGAACAGCACGACCACCAGTGCACCCGCAACGGAGCTGACCATAATATTCCATCCGATATAGGTCAGATAGCCCATTACGACAAATCCGAGTATGCATCCGATTAGGCTCAGCGTATCCATAATTCATTCTCCTTCCACCGAAGACGAACTTTGTCGATTTCTTCACGAAGGAGAATATCACAAGTGTGAAAAAAGTAACATATGCATTCGCACCAATCCACCGCAGATTCTTTGTGTTTTTTCACAAATCAACGTCTTGATTTTCTACACCCGATTGGTCCATGTTGTTACAAACGAGATTGTATTGTATTGTAAAAACGTGATATAATTTACAAAAACCAACTATTGAGGTGCTTTAATGGATTCATCGTCGTTTTACAGTCTGCTGCTTAAAAAGCTAAGCTACGGCTCCGCCGCCGATATCGTCCGGGCAGCCGCCGAATTCACCGGTCAGCATATCGTTCTTCTTGACCCCAGCTACAAGGTGCTTGCCTCCTGGCCGCACGAACTCATCGGCGATCCTTATTGGGATGCCCAGCAGCAGTATGGCTATGTTCCCGAGGAGAATCTGCACAAGATATTTGAAAACAGATGTCCCGACGCCACCTTCAATGGGCCAACCTATATAACGTGGAGCGAGGTGGTGTGTCCGAGAAGCGCCTCATCTATCATCCACGACGGCAAGCTTCTGGGTCACATCAGCATTTATCACACGGATAAGTCCGTGCCCGAGGAGGATATACAGGAGTTCTGCTCATGCCTCGAGAATGTTTTCAGGGTGTTTCTCCTCAACAACAGTCTTGTCACCACCGCCAGTACCACGGTCATGAGCGCCCTTGTCTCCAAGGTTTTCACCGGTCAGCACATCAGCCAGGCCTTCAGAGATGAGTGGAAGGCTATCAGCGGAGACGAACTCAAGGGGGGGTTTCTGGTGGCAACGGTGTCCGAGCAGACGCTCCACAAGAGCATTCTTGACCTTATCAGTACAAGATTGGGCAATATCCACCGTTATTTCGCCTTTGCCGAGATAGAAAAGTTCGGATACATCCTGTTTTACGGAATCCCTTCCCAGAACTATCTCCACAGCATGCTGGCACGGCTCGGTGACTATCTTCATGGCTACAGGCTGCATTGCGGAGTCAGTGATATGTTCAATGACATCGGTGATGTCCAGTATCACATGTATCAAGGCAGAAAGGCTCTGAAGCTCGGAGGACAGCTTGTCGGCAGTGAGCTTCTCCATGCCTATGGCAGTCTCCGCACAGATATTATGCTGTCATATATCTGCGAAAACATGGAGAGCAAAAACTATATGCATCCTCTGTTCCGATATCTTAGGGAGGAAGACAAGCTCAACGGCACCCAATATTACCAGACCCTGTCGGTATATCTGGACTGTATGTGCGACAGCGCAAAGGCCGCCAGAAGTCTTTTTATACATCGGAACACCCTGCTGTACAGGATCAACCATATTGAGGAGGCTTATAACTGCAGTATGGACGACGAAAAATTCCTCAAGGACATCCTTCTCTCCCACCTTGCCTGCTCTTTTGGCGAAAGACTCGGTGTTTGTGAAAATTCACAAGTACAAACTCCTTGATTTTTGAGTTTTTACATTGCAGATTGTTAACTTTCAAACTATCATGAGACTCACATTCTTAACACTGAGGTGAATTTCATGAAAGGTTTCGGCACAATTATACATGGACAGACTGTAGGCTTCCTTGAGAAGAACATTCCGGAGCCCGGTCCCTTCGAGGCCCTGATGGAGCCCGTGGTCATAGCTCCTTGCACCAGCGATGTGCATATCGCCTTTGAGCAGGGTCACAATCCCGCAAGAAACAACCGTATCCTCGGGCACGAATCCGTGGGCCGCATCGTAAAGCTGGGCGAGGGCTGCACCGAGTACAAGGTGGGCGATGTGGTTGTCGTCCCCTGCACCACTCCCAACTGGCGCACTCTTGAGGTTCAGGACGGAGCTTTCCAGCACAGCGGCGGTCTCTGTCAGGGCATGCGCATCGGAACCAGTCAGGACGGCGTTATGGCAGAGTATTATCTTGTCAACGATGTTGAGATGAACACCGCGCGTATCCCCGAGGGCGTATCCCTCGAAAGTGCGCTCATGGTCAGCGACATGATGACCACCGGCTTCCACGGTGTTGAGCTTGCCGACGTTCAGTTCGGTGATTCCGTCGTTGTCATCGGCACCGGTCCCGTAGGCCTTATGTCTATTGCCGCCGCAAAGCTCAGAGGCGCAGGCAGAATAATCGCCGTAGGCTCCAGACCCAAGTGCGTGGAGCTTGCCTATTACTACGGTGCCAACGAGGTCGTAAACTACAAGGAAGGCGATATCGTAGAGCAGATAATGGCTCTCACCGGAGGCAGGAAGGTCGACCGTACCGTCATTGCAGGTGGTGGAACTGAGCAGCTCCCCATCGCCTACCGTCTCACCCGTCCCGCAGGCGGCATCGGCGATCTGGTAGCCGCCGACACTCCTCCCCGCCTCGATACCGACACCGCAGCCTTCTGCAGATTTGTGGCTCACCACAAATTCTCCGGCGGTCTCTGCCCCGGCGGTCGCCGCAGAGCGGAGAGACTCCTTGACCTTATAAAGTACGGTCGTGTGGATCCCTCCCTTATGCTTACGCACAAATTCAACGGACTTGAGAGCTGCCCCGATGCATTTGAACTCATGCATAAGAAGCCCCAGGAGCTTGTGAAGCCTATAGTTTACATGAACGTCTGAAAAACGGCATAAAAGAAGGAAGGTCAAGACCTTCCTTCTTTTATGCTTCTTTTATGCTTTCCTTTTTTTCATTATCATATCAAACAGTATGGCTGAGGCTTCGTCCTTACCCATGAGCGGGAGCTCCGTGATATCCTCCCCGGTGATGACCGTAAGGACATTGGTGCTCACGCCGAAGCCTGCCCCCTCCACCTTGAGGTTATTTGCGGCTATCATGTCAAGCTTCTTCTTTTTAAGCTTGGCTCTGGAGTTTTCCGCCAGATCACGGGTCTCCATGGAAAAGCCGCAGACGAACAGCCCCTCATGGCGGTGCTGTGCCACCCAGCCCAGAATATCCTGCGTGCGCTCAAGCTCAAGCCGCAGCTCTCCGTCCTTCTTTTTCAGCTTGTCCTCCGCCGTATGGGCAGGGCGGTAATCGGCAACAGCAGCGGCCTTAATGAGTATATCCGTCCCGGGCAAAGTCTCCTTCACCGCATTGAACATCTCCTCTGCGCTGACCACCTTCACCGTTTTCACAAAGGGTACGGGAGTCAAGTCCGTTCTGCCCGTGATGAGAGTCACCTCGGCTCCCCGGAGCATGGCCTCTCTCGCCATTGCGTAGCCCATTTTTCCCGTGGAATGATTGGTAAGATAACGCACGGGGTCAAGAGCCTCCTGAGTGGGCCCCGCCGTGACGGTAACGTGCAGTCCCGCCATATCCTTTTTGTGGGCAATCCTTCGGGCAATATGGTCCAATATCACCTCGGGCTCCGGAAGCTTGCCTCTGCCCGTATCTCCGCACGCCAACACTCCGCAGGCGGGCTCTATTATCTCAAAGCCGTAGGACCTGAGCCTTGCCAGATTGTCCTGCGTCGCAGGATTATCCAGCATGGCGGTGTTCATTGATGGTGCCGCCAGCTTGGGGCATTTTGCCGCCAGCACTGTGGTGGTCAGCATATCGTCAGCAAGCCCGTTTGCAAGCTTTGCAATGACATTAGCCGTGGCGGGAGCTATGACTATAAGGTCGGCGGCCTTAGCCAGAGATATGTGGGTCACATTCCACGGCTCCTCACGGCTGAAGGTATCCACGACGCAGGCGTTGCCTGTGAGAGTCTCAAAGGTCAGGGGCGTTATGAATTTTGCGGCATTTTCCGTCATGATGACATGGGTGTCCGCTCCGCATTTTTTCAGCGCACCGGCGACCGCCGCCATCTTGTATGCCGCAATGCCTCCGCAAACGCCCAGCACCACGCATTTTCCCTGTAGGCTTTCCATTTAGTTCTCCTCCCGTCTTGCAAAGGATGCCTTCAGAAGCTGCTTTGTATATTCCTGCTGCGGATCGCTCAGCACCTTCTTCGCCGGTCCGTATTCTATGAGCTTCCCCTTCTGCATCACAGCGATGCGATCCGACATGAAGCTTATGACCCCGATGTCGTGGGAAATGAAAATATAGCTGTGATGAAGCTCCCTCTGAAGCTCCCGAAGTTGATTCAATATCTGCGCCTGCACAGAGACATCCAAAGCTGACACCGCCTCATCACAGACGAGCACCTCGGGCTCCGTTATGAGCGCCCTTGCAATGGCAACTCTCTGGCATTGTCCACCGGAGAGCTCCGACGGATATTTACCGAGAATGCTCTCGTCCAACCCCACCGCGGCACACATTCTGCGCGCCTTCTCCCGACGCTTTTCGGCGTCAAGCTCGATTCTCAGCGTGAGCAGCGGCTCGGCGAGAATGCTTTCAATGCGGTAGTGTGGGTTCATGGAGCCCATGGGATCTTGAAAGATAAACTGAACATTTCTGCGGTAATGGGCATAGTCCTCCGCCGAAAGGCTTCGGATATCCTCGCCCTTGTATCGCACCGCACCGGAGCTTGGCTTCTGCAGATCGCCCAAAAGCTCCGCCGCAGTGGATTTTCCGCTGCCGGATTCGCCCACGATGCCCAGAGTTTCGCCGGAGCGGAGTTCAATGCTCACGCCGTCCAGAGCCCGGAATACCTTTGTCGGCTTCCCCGTCAACACGGACCTCCTCAGTGGGAAATCCTTAACGAGTCCCTCTCCCGAGAGCAGAAGCTCATTCATCACCGTCACCTCCGCATTTTGCGCACAGGCATAAATGACCGCCGCCGAGCTCCCGCAGCTTCACGGGATTGCGGCATATCTCGCCCGCAAGCTCGCAGCGGGGAGCAAAAATGCACTCCTCTGTATCACGTCCCAGCTCCGGCACACTTCCGGGTATCTCCGGAAGTCTCTCGGGCCGCTCTTCGCCGATGACAGGTATCACCCGTGTGAGGGCGCGGGTATAGGGATGGGCAGGAGCTTTGAATATCGTCTCCGTATCTCCCAGCTCCATCATTCGTCCTGCGTATGTTATCATTATCCGCCGGGTATAGTGCCTCATCATGGACAGGTCGTGGCTTATCATGACGATGCTCTTGCCGGTTTCTTCGGCTATGCTTACAAGCAGCTCCATGGTCTGTCTTGCAACCGCAGAATCCAGAGCCGTGGTGGGCTCATCTGCGATGATGAGCCGCGGGTCGTTCATCAGGGCAGCGGCTATATTGACCCTCTGTCGCATTCCGCCGGACAGATTCCATGGGTAGGAGTCCAGCACGCGCCCCGTATCCTCAAGACCCACCTTTCGCAAAAGCTCCTCCGCAAGACGAAGTCCTTCGCTGCGGCTTCCCTTGCCGAAGCTGCGGTAGCCTTCGGTTATCTGATTGCTTATCTTCAGCAAAGGATGCAATCCCTCTATGGTGTTCTGCGGCACAAAGCCGATATTTGCGCCCACAAGTCTCTGCCTCTGCTTTGCGGAGAGCTTCAGGCAGTCCTCGCCGAAGATGCTGAGCTTCTCCGCCTGCATGGTCACGCCCTCAGGGAGAACTCCCAGCAGAGCCCGCACAAGCATGGTTTTGCCGCTGCCGGATTCCCCGGCTATGCCCAGAAGCTCTCCCTCACGGATATCGAGGCTCATGTCCTTTATTATCACATGGGAGCCCGTGCGAACGGTGAGATTCTTTATGCTGACAAGCTCCTGCGTGTTCATAAGTCCGACCTCCTTCCGATGAGCAGATCGTTGAGTCCGTCGCTGAGGAGCTGAAAGCCCAGCACCGACAGGAAGATGGCTATGCCCGGAGCGTATGCCAGATTGGGGTGGAGCAGAGCGTAGGTCTTTGCTTCCCAGAGCATATAGCCCCAGCTTGCATTGGGGGGCTGCACACCCAGACCCAGAAAGCTCAGTGCCGCCTCGGTCATTATGGCGCTGCCCACACTTGCACTGAACTGGGTTATGAGCC
>JABUSQ010000174.1 GCA_021442665.1 Oscillospiraceae bacterium | reverse complement strand
TCGAACTCGCTACCTCCACCTTGGCAAGGTGGCGCTCTACCGGATGAGCTATGCCCGCATACGGAACATTTAAGATTTTAGCATAATTTTTGTTTTTGTCAAGTCTAAAATACAATGTTCCGAAGATTTTTAATTATAATCCGAAATATCCCCGAAGCCCTGGCCGTAAACACTCTTGGCATCGGTGACGATAAGGAAGGATTTAGCGTCGATGGAGGTCACCATTTTGCGTATCTCGCTTATCTGAGGCCGCTTTACGACGCACATGAGCACCTGCCTGCTCTCATGAGTATATGCTCCCTGCCCCTGAAGGATTGTCACGCCTCTGTGGAGGCTTCCCGTAATCGCATTTGCCACCTTCTCGCTCTCGCTGCTGATGATGTAGCAGACGTGGGAGTTGTCAATACCGTACAGCACAAGATCGACCGCCTTGGAGGTGACAAACATGGCGATAACGGCATACATGGAGCTCTCCACCTTCTTGAAGATGACAGCAAACACCACGATGATAACCGTGTCGATAACAAGCACCAGCGTGCCGAAGTTAATGTAGGGGAACTTACGGCGGGCAAACTTCGCCACGATGTCAATGCCGCCCGTTGTCGCACCCACATAGTACACGATGCCGAGCCCCAGTCCCTTGATAGCTCCGCCTATGAAGCAGGCAAGGAGCATGTCATTTGTGGGTACGTACTCGAATATCGCAAAAACGTCAACGAATACCGAGGACAGCAGCATGCCCACCAGTGAGCTTATCAGGAATTTCAGTCCGAAATATCTCCACGCAAGGGCAAAAAGCGGTATATTAAGAATGATGGTGAGCACGCCGACCGGCAGGCTCGTGAGCATGTTGATTATCATTGCGATACCCGTAACTCCGCCTACGATAATCGCATTGGGGTACAGGAAAAATCTGAAGCCCACAGCGTAGAGCACGGTGCCCAGAACGATAACGAGGTATCTGATTGCTATGCTTTTAAAGTCGTTTTTTTTCATATTACTCCATAAGGGAAAGCTGAGTTTCTCCCCTGTCCTCTTCCTTCAGAAGCGCACCCGCCCCCGGGATGCTTCTTACTCTGTAGCGTGATTTGTTTACTATTGCGGTGTCAGAAAGCGCCGCTGCGGATATAAGCCTGTGCTTGTTTTTAATGCTCATGGCGGCTACGCCCTGTGTGCTGCGGCTTGTCTTTGTCTGCAGGAGAGAGCTGTTGAACACAAGTGCTCTTCCGTCGTCGGAGAACATGACGATATCCGTCTCCTCCCCCAGAAGCATTGTGTCCACCAGCGGGCTCTTGTCGCTGTACGCATTTATGAGCTTTTTGCGGTTGGTCTTGGTCTCATAGGCGGCAAGCTCAAGACGTGCGACCTTGCCGTTTTCATAGAACAGCAGCAGATTCTGCCTGTAGTCTCCGGGGAGTATAAGCTTGAGCACCCTCTCCCCTTCGTCCATTTCCAGCTTAGAGGGAAGATATGCTCCCAGAGCCGAGGCCTTGCCGTCCTCGAAGTCACTGAGACGGGTCTTGTATACCTGCTGACGGTCGGTAAATACGAGAAGCTCGGTGCGGTTCGTTGCCTCAAAGGAGGTTCTGAGTCCGTCGCCCTCCTTGAACTTCTGCTCTCCGCTCATGCGGAGAGACAGCGGCGTTATCTTCTTGAGATATCCCTCGTTGGACAGAAAAACGGTAACGGGATAGTCCTCCACGGCTTCTGCCTCGTCAAACAGCTCAACCTCGTCTGCATACACTATGCCGGTTCTTCTGGGGCAGGGATATTTTTTGATGATCGCCTTGAGTTCGGAGACTATGATGCTCTTTATCCTGCGGCGGTTTTTCAGCGTATCCTCAAGATCCTTAATGGCGCTTTCCAGGTCTTCCCTGTCGGCGATACGCTTCATGATGTATTCACGGTTAATATTCCTTAACTTTATTTCCGCAACATACTCTGCCTGCAGACTGTCAATGCCGAAGCCGATCATAAGATTTGGCACGACCTCGCTTTCAAGCTCAGTGCCGCGGATGATGGCTATTGCCTTATCGATGTCCAGCAGAATCTTCTCAAGGCCGAGCAGGAGATGGAGTTTCTCTTTCTTGCGGTTCAAATCGAAAAACACCCGTCTGCGGACGCATTCCATGCGCCAGCCGCACCAGTTCTCAAGTATCTCCCGTACCCCCATGACCTTTGGATTGCCTTCGATGAGGACATTGAAATTACAGGAAAAGCTGTCCATGAGCGGGGTAAGCCTGAAAAGCTTCTGCATGAGCTTGTCCGGATCCGTGCCCCGCTTAAGGTCGATGGCTAGCTTGAGACCGCTGAGATCGGTTTCGTCGCGCATATCGCTTATTTCTTTTATTTTGCCCGCCTTAATGAGCTCCGCTACCTTATCCACTATGGCCTCGGTGGTGGTGGTATAGGGAATCTCATAGACCTCTATGATATTTTCCTTGGGTATGTAGCGCCAGCGTGACCGTATCTTGAAGCTGCCCCTGCCCGTGCTGTATATCCCCTCCATCTCCGCTCTGTCGTAGATTATCTCGCCTCCGGTCGTGAAATCCGGCGCAGGCAGGGTCGACAGCAGGTCGCAGTCAGGGTCTGAGAGGTAGTTTATGGTGGTATTGCAGACCTCATCAAGATTAAAGCCGCATATCTGGCTTGCCATACCTACGGCTATGCCTGTGTTTGAGGATACCAGAACATTGGGAAAGGCCGAAGGCAGAAGCGTGGGCTCCTTCGTGCTGCCGTCATAGTTATCAGCAAATGCAACGGTATCCTGATCTATGTCACGGAACAGCTCCGCGCAGATAGGCGCAAGCTTTGCCTCGGTGTATCGGGAGGCTGCAAAGGACATATCTCTCGAATACACCTTGCCGAAGTTGCCCTTGGAATCCACGAAGGGCATAAGCAGGGCGTCATAGCCCTTAGAAAGACGCACCATGGTCTCGTATATCGCAGCATCGCCGTGGGGATTTAGATGCATGGTCTGTCCCACGATGTTGGCGCTCTTCGTGCGTGCGCCGTTTAAAAGCCCCATTTTGTACATGGTGTAGAGCAGCTTTCTGTGCGAGGGCTTGAAGCCGTCAATCTCCGGAATTGCACGGGAGACTATTACGCTCATTGCGTAGGGCATATAGTTCTGCTCCAGCGTTTCCGTTATGGGCTGCTCAAGCACCTCCGCACGCAGACCTATTACATTGGGGTCGTTATGCTTTTTGTTTTCCTTTACCTGTTTCTTTGCCATTTAAGCAGGGTTCCTTTCAGCGGCGTTTGCTGCCTTTCTTTTTGCCTGTTTCAAGATTTCTGTGACATTTGGGGCAATTTTTGACTCTGAACATACCCATGATGATATGCTTTCCGCAATATGGACATTTACAATACAGATAAGCTACGATTATCGAGGCAACGAAGAATACCATGCCTATAAGGGTCGCCGCATAGGTTGCCCTTGCATTGAAATCCTCCGCCACAAAGCCTACCAGCGCAAACAATACGCTGAGCACGAGTCCGGTCTTCACCACATTTGCCGCTTTATCGTATTTCATACTCTTCCCTCCTACGAAATATCTGCCATGTCAAGGAACAGATAGCCGTTTTCCGCAATATGCTCCTTACGTCCCGCAATGTCGTCACCCAGAAGCAGGTCGAACATATACGCCATTCGTTCCGCGTCCTCCGGCAGAACCCTTATTAGCCTGCGTGTCTCGGGATTCATGGTGGTAAGCCACATCATTTCCGGGTCATTCTCACCGAGACCCTTGCTCCTGTTTATGCTCGCCTTCGCACCCTTAAGCTTCTCCAGGATTTCCGCCTTTTCACGGTCGGAGTAGGCAAAATAGGTCTTGCCTCTGGACTCTATCTCATACAGCGGAGATTCGGCAATGTAAACGTAGCCCTCTCTGATTAGCGTGGGCACAAGACGGTATATCATGGTGAGTATCAGCGTTCTTATCTGGAAGCCGTCAACATCCGCATCGGTGCAGATTATTACTTTGTTCCAGCGCAGATTGTTTATGTCAAATGCGTTCAGGTCCTTTACGCCCTTGGCCTGCACCTCAACGCCGCAGCCGAGGACACGCAGCAGGTCGGTAATTATATCGTTTTTGAAAATCCTTGCATAATCCGCCTTGAGGCAATTCAGAATCTTGCCCCTCACCGGCATGATGCCCTGAAATTCCGCATCTCTTGACTGCTTGCAGGCGCCCAGAGCGGAGTCGCCCTCCACTATATATATCTCACGCTTCCGGGGATCACGGCTTCGGCAGTCTACGAATTTCTGCACACGGTTTGCAATGTCGATATTGCCCGACAGCTTCTTTTTCATGCCCTGGCGTGCCTTCTCCGCAGCCTCACGGCTGCGCATATTCACCAGCACCTGCTCGGCTATTCTGTCCGCCTCGGGCTTATTCTCGATGAAGTAAATCTCAAGATTCTGCTTGAAGAAATCCGTCATTGCCTCCTGAATGAAACGGTTGGTTATCGCCTTCTTGGTCTGGTTCTCATAGGAGGTCTGGGTCGAAAAGCAGTTTGTAACCAGTACAAGGCAGTCGCTTACATCCTGAAAGCTTATTTTGCTCTCGTTTTTCTGATACTTCCCTATTTTTTTAATGTAAGCATCGATGGCGTAGACAAATGCGGTGCGCACGGCCTTTTCCGGTGCTCCGCCGTGCTCCAGCCACGAGGAGTTATGGTAATACTCCGTAATGCTAACCCTGTTTGAGAAGCAGAAGGCGGCAGAGAGCTTGACCTTATATTCAGGCTTGTCCTCACGGTCACGTCCCTTACGCTCTGCACTCATAAAGTATGGCGTTGTCAGGGGCTTTTCGTGGGCTATCTCCGCGACGTAGTCAGCTATGCCATTTTCGTAAACATAGTCTGTAACGTCAAATTTATTGCCGTTCTGATTGCGGAAGCGGAATACTGTTCCGGCATTTACAACAGCCTGTCGGTGAAGAATGTCACGGAAATATTCCTCGGGGATATCAATATCCGTAAATACCTCAAGGTCGGGACGCCATCTGATGGTGGTGCCTGTTTTCCTGCGGTCTGCGGGAGACACCCTCAGTTCCTGTCCCTTCTTCCCTACCGGCTTTCCCTTTTTGAAGCTCAGCTCATATTTATTGCCGTCACGCCACACGGTTACATCCATGTACTCCGAAGCGTACTGAGTTGCACAGCTTCCAAGACCGTTCAGACCCAGAGAATACTCATAGGACTCGCCTTCGTTGTTCTTATATTTACCGCCGGCATAGAGCTCACAGAAAACAAGCTCCCAGTTAAACCGTTTTTCAGCGGGATTCCAGTCCATGGGACAGCCGCGTCCGAAGTCCTCAACCTCTATGGATTTGTCCGCAAAGCGTGTCAGGGTTATGAGCTCGCCGTGACCCTCACGAGCCTCGTCAATGGCATTTGAAAGTATCTCAAAGACAGCATGCTCGCATCCGTCAAGACCGTCGGAGCCGAAGATAACGCCCGGGCGTTTTCTCACTCTGTCAGCACCCTTCAGGGACGATATGCTGTCGTTACCGTATTCAGCGGCAGGTTTAGTCATAATGCGTATTCCTCTCAGCCACAGGGTGTTGTGGCAAATTATGTATTTCGCTCAGAATACATAGTATATTATAAAACTTTCGAAATTGCAAGCAAAACGAGTATGGGCACAGGCTTTACCCTTATACACGGTTTTTACCGTAAGACAGACTTAAAAAATATTTGCAATATCCGCTGTTCACAGCGTCCGTGTTGTTTATCTGAGAGTTTTCCCCTGCCCGACTTTCCTGTCTGATGTTATTTTGTGCGTTTTTCCTATTGATACTCATGGTAAAATATATTATATTTGACTAAAAACAGCCTTCTGCGAATATCGAATATAAAATATAAAATAAAATATAAAATATAATAGATGTCTGTTTTTTCTGCATAAATGCCTTTATGTCACGCCGCAATCGTGCGGTGATAAGCATAAAAAATATGGAATAGGGTGAAATAATGATAATTTCTTTACTTCTGCTGATCATAGCTGCGCTTGCCCTGTGGCTGTTTATTAAAATACTTACCAAGCCTATCAAATGGGTGCTGAAGCTTCTGCTGAACGCCGCAATAGGCTTTGCTGCGCTGTTCGTTGTGAACTTTCTCGGGGCCTATATAGGTCTGCATATCACCGTGAGCTGGCTCAGCGCATTGGTGACCGGCTTTCTCGGGGTCCCCGGCATCATTATTCTTCTGCTCATAGAAAATATTGCGCTGAAATAAAAAAACAAGCTGCAGAGCAGCTTGATTTTTTATTTCAACAGTTTTAGTGCTTCGGATATCTCCTCAAACCGCATGGAATGGGATGCCTTTACCAGTACGGTATCGCCCTTCCTGATGAGATTCGGAAGCTCGGCGATAAGCTCCGCATTCGTGGAAAAATGGTGCGCCTCAACACTCACTGCAGAGGTTATATTCTCTGCCAGCACGCCCACGGTAATGAGCATTTCCACGCCCTTCTCCTCTGCGTATCTGCCGACCTCTGCGTGAAGCTCCGCCTTGTTTTCTCCCAGCTCCAGCATATCCCCCAAAATACAAACCCTGCGTCCCGTATCCGGCATTGAGTCGATACCGCATTTCACGGAGTCGGGGTTTGCATTATAGCAGTCGTCAATAAGGGTGATGAGGTCGGTCTTGGCAACATTTGCTCTGCGTCCGACGGTCTCATAGCCCTGCACGCCCCGGATTATTTCCTCATCGCTGAGCCCCAGCTTCAGCCCCACGGCAGCCCCCTCCAGGGCAGCGTACACCATGTGACGCCCGTAGGCGGGGGTTTTAAGCTCAAGTGTTCTTCCGAAGCCTCTGACGGTACAGCAAAGCTGCATATTGTCATCGTATCGGATATTTTCACCACGAACGTCACAGTTTTCTCCCGTACCGAAGAGAATCTTCTCCTGTCTGCATTCAAAGCCCGCCAACAGTTCGTCGTCGCCGTTAAAGAACACCGTTCCGTTATCGGGCATGAGAGTGAGCATCTCCGTTTTTGCCTTCAGGACACCGTTTCTGTCGTGAAGACAATCAAGATGTGCGTGACCTATAAGTGTGAATACGGCCATAACTGGACGCACCATTTTTGCAAGACGGGTCATCTCTCCGAAGTCGGAAATTCCCATCTCAACCACGGCAGCCTCATGCTCCGGCTCAAGACCGAACAGAGTCAGCGGTACGCCCAGTTCATTGTTGAGATTCTTCTCCGTTTTCAGCACCGTATACCGCTGAGACAGCACCGATGCCACCATCTCCTTGGCGGTTGTCTTTCCGACGCTGCCGGCGATACCTATCACGGGGATATCAAAGCGCCTGCGGTAATTCTCCGCCAGTATCCTCAGAGCTGCGGCAACGTCGGGGACGACTATAACCTCACCTGCAGTACCCTCCGGTATGCGCTCGGCAATGCAGCACACAGCTCCTGACTCGAAGGCCTTTGATATATAGTCGTGACCGTCGACTCTTTCGCCCTTCAGTGCGGCAAACATACTGCCCTGCCGCACCTTTCTGCTGTCAATGCAGACGCTGAATATCTCAGCCCTGCCGTCTCCTGTCAATTTGCCGCCGCATATCTCTGCAGCCTCCTTAACGCTTATGCCCCTCATTCATATTTCTCCATTGAAAGCTTAATTATTTTCTCGCAGAAGCTTCCGTAATCCATTCCCTCTGCCCTCGCCATTCTCGGAACAAGACTTGTGGGCGTCATGCCTGGGAGAGTGTTCGCCTCAAGGCAGTAAATCTCACCATCCGCATCGTCCATAAGGAAATCGGCTCTGTAATAAACATCAATCATGAGCGCCCTGCCCACCTTTTTCGCAAGGCTCTGAACTTTCTCTGTGACTTCGGGACTTATCTCCGCCGGACAGATTTCCTCTGTGAAGCCTGCCTGATATTTGTTTTTGTAATCGTACCAGCCGTTTTTCGGAATTATCTCAATAACGGGCATTGCTTCGCCGTTTATCACGCCAACGGTGAACTCCCTGCCGCGGATATATCGCTCCACCACCACACGGTTTTCGTATCTGAAGGCAAGCTCCAGAGCCGCATCGTATTCGTCGCGGCAGTTTACAACGGAGGTTCCCACGCTTGATCCACCGGAGCATGGCTTAACCACGCAGGGAAAGCCGACATCCGCATAGGAACCGCTGCCCTTTTCTACTATTATTCCCCCGGGAGTAGGAATTCCGTTTGCACGGAACATGATTTTCGACAGCTCCTTGTTCATAGCAAGAGCACTGCCGAGATAGCCGCTGCCGGTATATTTTATTCCGTGCACATCCAGAGTTGCCTGCAGCTTGCCGTTCTCGCCTTCATCGCCGTGAAGGGCCAGAAAACATATATCAGCCTCCCTGCATATATCAAGGACATTCTTTCCGATAACGGAGCCGTCAATTTCAGATCTAATCTTATTGAGATTTGGAGCCTCGGTGGCAACCGAATAGTTTTCGTCCTCCTGTTCGGCATCAAAAAGCTCCGCAGGATTCGCATATTCTCCCTTGTATCCGTAAAACAGGTCTATAAGCACGACCCTGTGTCCCTTTTCTCTGAGTGCTCTGGCAATTCCGGTGCCGCTTGTAATTGACACGTCCCTCTCACTTGAAAGGCCGCCGCATAAAACAGCTATCTTCATTTTCATACCTCCGCAGAATTTTTACTAAGTATATCATATATGTAACATTCAATCAAACACATATTTCAAAAAAGTAGTGCAAGTTTCGGAAACTTGTGTTATAATATTTTTTTGTAAATCTGAAAAAGGTCGTTGAACATATGAATTATATCGTGGTTGATTTGGAATGGAATCAGGCAATGAGCTCCAAATCCTCCGTATTTAACAAGCTTCCCATCAAATTAAGAGGCGAAATCATCGAAATCGGTGCCGTAAAGCTCACGGAGGATATGAAGCCCGCCGAGGAGTTTACCATTGATGTCAAACCCGTATATTTTAAACGTATGCACTATAAGGTCAAAAAGCTCACCGGCTTTGACAAGGAGCGTCTTGCCAAGGGTGCAAGCTTCCCGGATGCACTGGAGCAGTTCAGGGAATGGTGCGGCGAAAACCCCACATTCCTGACCTGGGGCTGTGATGACAAGGGCATCATGGAACAGAATATAATCATTCATGACTTAGACTGGGACTGGATAGCAGGCTGGGTCAATCTGCAGTTCGTCTACAATCTCCAGACCGGAGGGGATAAGAATCAGAAGTCTCTGGCCACGGCAATGGAGCACTTCGGAATTGAGCAGACAAGAATTGCCCACGATGCGTTGGGCGACGCCTACAACACCGCTTTGGTTGCTACCCACCTTGACATGTACAAGGGTCTCACCGATTATGACGATGCAAGCCGCGTGCTTTCAACGCCCAAGTCCTCTCCCTCAGGCGGAGACGGTCCCGAGGCCATCGAGCATATCGTCTTCAATGGCTATGCCACCAAGGCAGACGCCTTTGCAGACTCAGGTCTTTACGAGATTCCCTGCCCAAAATGCGGAGGCGTACCGGCCCGTCAGCACTGGGTAAATCAGGGAGATCAGCGTTATATGAATGTTTACTCCTGCAAGGACTGT